>JALRLI010000009.1 GCA_023254555.1 Microbacteriaceae bacterium | reverse complement strand
GGTTGTTGCGGTTGATCACACGACGGTAGAGATCGTTGAGGTCAGACGTCGCGAAGCGACCGCCATCGAGCTGAACCATCGGGCGCAGCTCTGGTGGAATAACTGGCACAACGTCGAGCACCATTGCAGCTGGGCTGCCACCGGTCTTGAGGAACGAATCTACGACCTTGAGACGCTTGATGGCCCGGATTTTCTTCTGACCCTTGCCCTCTGCAATTTCAGTCTGCAGCTTCTCTTTTTCTGCTTCGAGATCGAAGTCTTCGAGGCGACGCTTGATAGCCTCAGCACCCATGAACGCATCGAAGTACATTCCGAAACGATCCATCAGGTCGTTGAAGATTGCGTCTTCAGGCTTCAGATCGCCAACCTTGAGATTGCGGAAGTCATCCCAGACACGCTCGAGCTGAGCGATTTCGCCGTCGTAGTTTTTACGAATTGACGCCATCTCTTTATCAGCTGCATCGCGCACGCGGCGCTTCTGATCTGATTTCGCACCTTCTGCTTCAAGAGCTTCGAGGTCTTTTTCAGCCTGCTGCTGACGCTGAGCGATTTCGAGGTCGCGACGCTCAGCGAGAGTCTTGAGCTCGAGGCGTACCTCGTTCTCGAGACCAGGCATGTCTTCGTGGCGGCCCTCTTCATCAATGTCGATGACCATGTAGGCAGCGAAGTAGATAACCTTTTCGAGATCTTTTGGCGCCATGTCGAGCAGGTAACCGAGGCGGCTTGGCACGCCCTTGAAGTACCAGATGTGGGTAACAGGAGCCGCGAGCTCGATGTGCCCCATGCGCTCACGGCGAACCGAAGACTTGGTGACTTCAACGCCACAGCGCTCACAGATGATGCCCTTGTAACGAACGCGTTTGTACTTGCCACACGAGCACTCCCAGTCACGGCTTGGTCCGAAGATTTGCTCACCGAAGAGGCCGTCTTTTTCTGGCTTTAGAGTGCGGTAGTTGATGGTTTCTGGCTTCTTAACCTCACCAAACGACCACCGACGGATGTCATCAGCAGTCGCGAGGCGAATCTGAAGCTCGTCAAAGCTTGTTGCTTCAATCAATGTTTTCTCCTAGAAAGAATCTGTATGTCTGTCGGTCGCTTAGATCTCGTCAATCGACGATGATTCGAAGCGGGTGGATAGGTTGATTCCGAGCTCCTCCGCGGTGCGGTGAGCTTCGTCATCGGTATCACGCAGATTCACTGCGGTGCCATCGGCACCGAGCACCTCTACGTTCAGACACAGCGACTGCATCTCTTTCATCAACACGCGGAACGATTCTGGAACACCTGGTTCTGGAATGTTCTCGCCCTTCACGATTGCCTCGTACACCTTGACGCGGCCGAGGATATCGTCAGATTTCACGGTGAGGAGCTCTTGCAGTGCATACGCAGCGCCGTACGCCTCGAGTGCCCACACTTCCATCTCACCGAATCGCTGACCACCGAATTGTGCTTTACCACCGAGTGGCTGCTGGGTAATCATCGAGTACGGACCGGTTGAACGGGCGTGAATCTTGTCGTCCACGAGGTGGTGCAGCTTCAAGATGTACATGTAGCCAACTGAAACTGGGTATGGGAAAGGCTCACCAGAGCGGCCGTCAAAGAGCTGGGTCTTGCCGGTTGAGTCAATCAGACGCTCGCCATCGCGATTTGTCAGAGTTGAATCGAGTAGACCCGCGATCTCCTCTTCAGAAGCGCCGTCGAACACTGGGGTCGCAACCTTCGTGTTTGGCTCTGCTGAGAAGTTATCTTTGTGGAGGCGGCTAGCCCACGCTGGAGATCCTTCAACCTTCCAACCCTGGTTTGCAATCCAACCGAGGTGTGTCTCGAGAACCTGACCAAAGTTCATACGGCCCGGGATACCGAGTGGGTTCAGGATCACATCAACAGGAGTTCCATCTGCGAGGAACGGCATATCTTCAACAGGGAGAATCTTCGAGATAACACCCTTGTTTCCGTGACGACCAGCGAGCTTGTCACCTTCGGTGATCTTGCGCTTCTGAGCGATGTAGACAACCACGCGCTGGTTCACACCTGAACCGAGCTCGTCATCTTTTTCGTTCTCTGCGTCGAACACCTTGACAGCGATGATCGTACCGGCAACACCGTGAGGTACCTTCAGCGAGGTATCGCGAACTTCGCGGCTCTTCTCATTGAAGATTGCGCGGAGCAGGCGCTCTTCAGCTGACAGTTCAGTCTCACCCTTTGGTGTGACCTTACCGACGAGGATGTCACCAGGTCGAACCTCTGCGCCGATGCGAATGATGCCACGCTCATCGAGATCTTTAAGCGCTTCCATCGAAGCGTTTGGCAGATCGCGAGTGATCTCTTCTTTACCGAGCTTGGTGTCACGAGCATCCACATCATATTCTTCGATGTGAATCGAGGAAAGTGTGTCGTCTTTCACCAGGTTCTGGCTCAGGATGATCGCGTCTTCGTAGTTGTGGCCTTCCCACGGCATGAACGCCACGAGCAGGTTCTTACCGAGTGCGAGCTCACCATTTTCGGTAGCAGGACCGTCAGCGATAACTTCGCCGACCTCAAGACGCTCACCCTCGCGAACAATCACGCGATGGTTGAAGCTGGTGCCTTGGTTTGAGCGATCAAATTTGCGCAGGTAGTAATCCTGGGTTCCACCCTCATCGAGCTGAACAGTGACGACGTCTGCAGAGACCTCTGAGACAACGCCGGCTTTTTCAGCGGTGATGACGTCACCAGCATCGATCGCTGCAACGCCTTCCATACCGGTACCAACGAGCGGGCTTTCGCTCCGCACGAGTGGCACAGCCTGACGCTGCATGTTCGCACCCATCAGCGCGCGGTTTGCATCGTCGTGCTCGAGGAATGGAATGAGCGAGGTTGCAACCGACACCATCTGGCGTGGCGACACATCCATGTAGTCAACGCGGTGTGCGTCAACCAGAACCACTTCAGAACCTCGTGGGCGGGCAAGAACGAGCTTCTCAGCGAAGCTTCCGTCTGCCTTCAGAGGAGCATTCGCCTGAGCAATCAGGTACTCATCTTCTTCGTGTGCGGTGAGGTAATCGATGCGTTCGGTTACCTTGCCATCAATCACACGGCGGTACGGAGTCTCAATGAAACCGAAGGCATTGATGCGCGCGAATGTCGCGAGCGAACCAATAAGACCAATGTTTGGGCCTTCGGGGGTTTCAATCGGGCACATACGGCCGTAGTGCGATGGGTGAACGTCACGAACCTCAACACCGGCGCGGTCACGCGAGAGACCACCGGGACCGAGAGCCGAGAGCCGACGCTTGTGGGTCAGACCGGCGAGCGGGTTGTTCTGATCCATGAACTGTGACAGCTGGCTGGTTCCGAAGAACTCTTTGATTGCTGCGAGCACTGGACGGGTGTTGATGAGGGTGTTTGGAGTGATGGCCTCAATGTCTTGCGTGGTCATGCGCTCACGAACAACACGTTCCATACGGCTGAGGCCGGTGCGAACCTGATTCTGGATGAGCTCGCCAACAGCGCGGATGCGACGGTTACCGAAGTGATCGATGTCATCTACGTCAAGGCGAATGTTGACAGTCTCGCCGTCCCGAACGCCTGGCAGGCTCTCAACACCAGCGTGCAACGCAACAAGATACTTGATGGTTGCAACGATGTCTTCGAGTGTCAAAACCGAATCGGTGATTGGCAGATCGAGGCCAAGCTTGCGGTTGATCTTGTAACGACCAACCTTTGCGAGGTCGTAGCGCTTCGAGTTGAAGTACGAGTTGTCGAGCAGCGCGCGCGCTGCTTCGATCGCAACCTGCTCACCCGGACGCTGCTTACGGTAGATGTCTTTCAGCGCCTCTTCTTGAGTGAGGATGCCATCTTTCTCGAGGGTGAGAGCGATTGACTCGAAGCCTTTGAACTCCTCGAGGATTTCTTCGCTGGTCATACCCAGTGCCTTGAGGAACACCGTCACCGACTGCTTACGTCGACGGTCGATGCGAACACCAACCTGATCACGCTTGTCGATTTCGAACTCGAGCCATGCACCGCGGCTTGGGATCACGCGAGCAGTGAAGATGTCTTTGTCTGAGGTCTTCTCTTGGGCACGCTCAAAGTACACGCCCGGGCTACGAACCAGCTGCGACACGACGACACGCTCGGTGCCGTTGATGATGAAGGTGCCCTTTTCAGTCATGAGCGGGAAGTCGCCCATGTAGACTGTCTGGCTCTTCAGCACCTGGGTTTCAGTGTTGTAGAACGCAGCTTCAACGTACAGCGGCGCAGCATAGGTCTTGCCACGCTCTTTGCACTCATCGATGGTGTACTTCTGCTCATCGAGAATTGGATTCTCAAATGACAGCTGCATAGTGCCTGCGTTGTCTTCAATAGGTGAGATCTCTTCGAAGATCTCTTCAAGACCGTTGCGAGTCGCGATGTCGGTGCGACCAGCCTTCTTCGCTTCGGCGACGCGTGCTTTCCACTCGTCATTACCGACGAGCCAGTCAAAGCTCTCGGTCTGAAGCGCGAGCAGGTCTGGGACCGTCAGCGTGTCAGAGATTTTTGCGAACGTGAGACGAGAAGCGTCGCGACCGTTCTTTGGTTTCTTATTATTGGATGCGTTGCGCGCAGCAGCCAAGGAAATTACCTCCGTGAGCCCCGTCGGGCCTAATTGCGGGTTTGGTGACAGCACTTTTCGCTGGAGCCGACCGCAATATGAAGGCACGCCAAAGGCGAGAGTGCAAAGTACTACTATATTGAGTTTTTCAGGCTTAACGCAAATACACAGAATGCGGAGTTCACACTTTGAGCGAAAACACAGTCAAGCTCGGCGAGAGCGGCTTCATCGCCGAGATTGAACCTGATCGCTTCGTCCCTGGCGCGTTTCAGCTGGTGGTGGATGGTACTCCCCAATCTCACGTGAATATGGATGATCCCAGCGACCTCTTCTTTGAGTACATCCGCCGAATCGGGCACGTGATTGATCTGGTTGCAGAGCCGGGTTCACCCATCACCGCGGTGCACCTCGGCGCGGGAGCGTTCACCCTGCCGAGATACGTTGAGGCAACCCGACCACACTCGAATCAGCAGGTGATTGAACTGGAGAGTGAACTGGTCGATTTCGTGCGACGTGAGCTGCCTCTGCCCAAGCGGGCTAACATTCGAGTTCGGCATGGCGATGCACGTGCGGTAGCGGCGAAGCTTCCTTCTGGCCTGAGAGGCGCAACTGACCTCGTTGTTGTTGATGTGTTCTCGGGCGCAAGAACTCCTGCGCATGTCACCAGCAAAGAATTTTATGAGTTGCTGAGGCCCTTGCTGAGTGCTCGAGGTGTGCTGGTTGTCAACGTTGCTGATGGCGCAGGGCTCGCCTTCGCGAAATCACAAGCGGCAACTCTGGCGAGCGTTTTCGCAAACGTTGCCGCTCTCGCTGAACCGCAGGTGCTGAAGGGAAGACGGTTCGGCAATGTGGTCTTCGTGGCGAGCATCCATGATCACATCGGTGAATGGATTCCCAGGCTGATGGCCGGCGGACCCCATCCCGCCAACTACGTGGCAGGTGCAGAGCTCAAAACCTTCATCGGCAGCGCACCGATTGTCACCGATGCGACCGCGACACCTTCACCGTTGCCGTCACGCTCAATCTTTCAGCAGCGTTAGGCGCGTAGCCTGAGTACGTGGCTGATCTTGCACGTGTGACCGTTTGGGCGAATGCCCTGATTGCGTTGCACCTTGATTCGACCGAGTGGTCATTCAGATTCGACCACGCGAAGCGCAGAGCGGGGCTGTGTAATTTCACCGCCAAAGAGATCAGTGTCTCGCGGTATCTCGCGGTTCGCTACGATGACGACGATATTCACCAGGTCTTACTCCACGAGGTCGCGCACGCCATTGCTGGGCCAAAGGCTGGCCACGGAAAAGAATGGAAGCGGGTGGCCGACGAGTTGGGATACGCGGGCGGTCGCCTCGTCGAAGACGACGGTTCTGCTGAGCTGGCCCCCTGGATTGGCGAGTGCCCCGGCGGTCATTTGCATCATCGCTACCGCAAACCCACTCGGGTTCAAAGCTGTGGCAAGTGCGCCCGCGGCTTCAACTCTGCCTACCTGATTGAGTGGCGCAGGCGGGCGCAGTAGCGCTCTAGTAACTGACCGATGCGAGTGCGGCACGCAGCAGAGCGCCACGACCCGCTTCCATTTCGTCAAGGATGCTCTGGCTGAGCGCCTCAGCTGGCGAGAACCACGTCACCTCGAGCGCGTCCTGCCGTGGGTCGCAAGATCCGGTGACTGGCACAACAAATACAAGCGACACTGCGTGCTGACGTTCATCCACATACGGACTCAAACCTGGAATCGGAAAGTACTCAGCGACATGCGCTGGAACCGCAGACGCGGGAATCAGCGGGAACGCCATCGGCCCGAGATCTTTTTCGAGGTGTCGAAAGAGCGCGTCACGAAGCGTTTCGCCGTACATCACGCGACCGGCAACAAGCGTGCGGGTCATTGCGCCATCGGGGGTACCTCTGAGGAGCAAACCAACTTCGGTAATTCGACCGACGCCGTCGACACGCACCGGCACAGCTTCAACGTACACAATCGGCAGTCGACGCCTGATGTGGTCGAGTTCGTCATCGCCGAGCCAGCCGGGATTTGGGTCTGGGGTGCGCACGCTCATACGCCCATTCTGCCTGACCGATGTCGATTTCGCCCCGTGGCGCCGCGATTAGATTGACAACTACCGGAGATTTAGAATTGAGACATGGCAGAGCTCGCGATCGATGAAACCGTAATCCAGTGGAGTGTGAACGGTGTTCGTTCGGATGAGGCGGCCGCTCTTTCTGCGCTCAGCGAGTATCCACTGCTCGTACTGCTGCACGGTTACGGCTCACACGAGGGCGATCTGATTGGCCTTGCGCCAGAGCTGCCGGGTGGCTTCGTCTGCGCCTCGCTGCGAGCGCCCATCAAGCTTGGGCCACCGATTGTGAACGGTTACGGCTGGTGGCAAATTGTTACGCCGGGCTATCCCGATTTGCCGGTGATCAATCAGGCTGCCGAGGCAGTTCTCGCGTGGCTTGACAAGCTGAGCGCCCGTCTTGACGCTGGCCTCGGCGAGATTGCGCTGCTCGGCTTTTCGCAGGGTGGCCTGATGGTCACACAGCTCTATCGTCACGCACCCACGAGGTTTTCAGCCGGCATTATCTGCTCAGGATTCGTTGCGGGCGGAGAGCTACCCGGTGACGCTGAGCTGGCGGCGAATCGACCCGCACTTTTCTGGGGTCGCGATGTGGATGACCCGATCATTACTCAGGTTGCAATTGACCGCACTCTTCAGTGGCTGCCTGTGCACAGCACCCTCACCGAAAAGTTGTACCCGGGCATCGCTCACTCCATCAGTCTCGATGAGATTCGCGATATCAATGAGTTTCTGTTCGAGCAGGTTCCCTCACTCAAGCTTGCCGACGCACACGGTGATGCGCAGTGAAGCCGTTCCTATTACTGGCAACCCGAGCTGATGACTCAGTTGCTGACACCGAGTACGAGGCGTTTCTCAAGTATGGCGGTTTGGCGCCTGACGAACTCGTGCGCATCCGTCTCGAACGCGGACCAATGCCTGAGATTGATCTCGACGAGTATTCAGGAATCATCGTTGGCGGTGGGCCCTTCAACGCAACCGATCCAGTCGATCAGAAATCGGATGCGCAACTGCGGGTAGAAGCAGAAATTTCGGCTCTGCTCGACCGTGTAGTGGCGAGAGATTTTCCCTTTTTCGGCGCCTGTTATGGAATTGGCACACTCGGCATTCACCAGGGTGGTGTTGTCGACGGCACCTACGCTGAACGCGCGGGTGCGGTTGCAATCGCGGTGACCGAAGAAGGAGCAACCGACCCAGTGCTCGCAGACCTTCCGACGGTGTTCGACGCGTTTGTTGGGCATAAGGAGGCGCTATCTGTGGCTCCGCCAAACGCCACAGTGCTCGCTTCTTCGAGCTCCTGCCCGATTCAGATGTTCAAAATTGGGCAGAACATCTATGCAACTCAGTTTCACCCAGAACTTGACGTTCCCGGCATCGTAGAACGCATGCAGGCGTATCGGCATGAGGGCTACTTCGCGCCACACGAACTCGACGCCCTCATCGATGAAGTCTCTGCAGCAGATGTCTCCGCCTCGAGCCGTGTGATTCGAAACTTCGTTTCACGCTATGCCAGCAATTATGACCAGCCGGATTCATAGCGCTGTATATTAAAGTCATCCCACCGAAGTGAGCAGTGAAGATGGCAAAAAAGAGCCCCGCGCCGAGTAAAACCGATGCTGTCTTTGACTACATCCTCGAACGCATTGTTTCTGGTGAGTTTGCCGCGGGCGATGCGCTGCACATCGGTAATCTTGCCGAGGCGAATCGGGTCAGCCTCATTCCGGTTCGCGAGGCACTTCGCCGGCTCGAAGCCGATGGCCTCGTCAAAGTAGAGCACCACCGAGGTGCGCACGTCGCACGAGTCAGCCGCCGCGATTACGAAGAGGCGATGGAACTGCTCGCAATTCTCGAGGGCTCGGCAACTGCCCAGTCGGCAGAGTTCATGACTGAGGCTGAAATCGAAGAGGCACGGCAACACAATGCCGATATGGATGCTGCCTGGGCCCGAGGGGATCAGCACGGCTACAACGAGTCGAGCACCAAGTTTCACCAGTTATTGCACGTACACTGCCCTAACACATACCTTCGCGAGACACTTATCAAAGGACACGTGAAGATGGGTGCTGCTCGGGCTGCTGTAGTCGGGTTCACCACAGACATCACGAAACAGCTTTCCGAAGAACACATCGAGTTACTTCGACTCATCTCAAGCAAAGCACCTGCCGAAGAAATCGAGAACTACGCGCGTGGCCACCGACTTCGCACAATGGCTGTGATGCCAGACCTCGATGATGCCTGAGGCGAAGGCCAAAGCCCTCGTCATTATTCCTACCTACAACGAGAGCCAGAGCCTGTCTGGTGTGGTTGAGCGCATTCGGCGCGCACTACCCGATGCCGAAATTCTCGTGGTCGATGATGCGAGTCCTGATGGCACCGGTGACCTTGCCGACCGCTTGGCGAACGAAGACTCACGGGTGCACGTTCTGCATCGCGCGAAGAAAGCGGGGCTCGGCTTGGCCTACGTTACCGGGTTCGACTGGGGTTTGGCGCAAGATTTCGACACTCTCGTCGAACTCGATGCTGATGGTTCGCACCAACCTGAGCAGTTGCCTCAGCTCCTCGCTCCGCTCGACTTGGGTGCCGCCATGGCAATCGGAACTCGCTGGATACCCGGTGGTTCTGTTCGCAACTGGCCTTGGTTCAGGCGGGCCATCTCGAGAACCGGCACCTGGTTTGCGCGTGTATCGCTTCGCTCTCAGTTGCGAGACATTACGAGCGGGATGCGCGCGTTTCGTGCATCCACTCTAAAAATGATTCACTACGAGACTGCCTCTGCTCACGGGTACGGGTTTCAGGTTGAGCTTGCCTGGCGGGCCGAGCGTGCGGGGCTCGCTATCGCGCAAGTGCCGATTGACTTCGTGGAACGCGCCGAAGGCAAGTCAAAAATGAGCATTGGCATCGTTCTTGAGGCGCTCTGGCTGGTGACCAAGTGGGGTTGTCAGGCCAGGTTCAAGCGGCGGTCGGGGTAACAGGATTTGAACCTGCGACCTCGTCGTCCCGAACGACGCGCGCTACCAAGCTGCGCTATACCCCGTTTGGCTGACCACATCGACCAGCCGTCTCAAGAATATCGTTCGAGATGCGAGAATAAAGAATCATGACTTCAACGCCAGCGCTGATCGCATTTGACCTCGATGACACCCTTGCCCCTTCGAAATCAGCAATCGACCCGCGAATGCTCGCGTTGCTTGAGCAGCTGCTCGCCCGTGTCGACGTGTGCGTTATCTCAGGTGGCAATTTCGAGCAATTCGACACACAGCTACTTCGCGGTTTAGAGCATTTAAGCGACGACTCGCTGAGCGGACTCCACCTGATGCCCACCTGCGGTACGCAGTACTATCGCCGCTCAGAAGGGGCATGGGTTGCGCTGTATAAAGAAGAGCTCACCGAAGAGCAGAAAGAGCGAGCCATCACCGCATTGCGCAGCGAAGCAGCTCGGCTTAACCTATGGGAGAACGACACCTGGGGTGACATCATCGAAGACCGCGGGTCACAGATCACGTTCTCAGCCCTCGGGCAACAGGCGCCAGTTGATGCGAAGAAAGCGTGGGATCCGACCGGCGAAAAGAAAAATGCACTCAGAGCTGCGGTTGCCGCGCACCTTCCAGATCTTGAGGTTCGTAGTGGCGGCTCAACCTCGGTCGACATCACCCGTCAGGGCATCGACAAAGCCTACGGCATGCGAAAGCTGTCTGAGCAAACCGGCACGTCGCTTGACGCGATGCTCTTCGTGGGTGATCGGCTCGACCCAGAAGGGAACGACTACCCGGTTCTTGCGATGGGTGTTACCTGCCACGCAGTTGACGGCTGGGAGGACACCGCCGACTTCTTAGAGAAGTTTCTCGACGATTAATCTAGCCCGCGAGATTCAGCGCAGCGGCAGTATCGGCAAGAGATTTCTTCGCCTTCGCCGGGTCATCTGAAAGACGAGTTCCAAGGCTAGGGATGCTCTTCTCGAAGGTTTTGCGCCAGGTGTCATATTTCTCGGGAAAACAGCGCTCAAGCACATCAAGCATCGCGTAGACCGCGATGGATGCTCCCGGCGATGCACCGAGGAGTCCCGCGATGCTTCCTTCGCCACCAACGATAACCTCGGTACCGAACTGAAGCACACCGCCCTGCTTGGCGTCTTTCTTCATGACCTGTACACGCTGACCAGCGGTGATGAGGTACCAGTCTTTGTCTTCGGCGGTTGGCATGAATTCGCGCAGCGCGGCCATGCGTTTGTTGCGGCCTGCGAGCACCTCACCAATGAGGTATTTCATCAAATCGAAGTTGTGGCGTGCAACCGCAAGCATTGGACCCAGGTTGTGCAGGCGAATCGAGCCCGGCAAGTCAAACCATGTGCCACGCTTTAGGAATTTCGGGCTGAAGCCAGCGTAGGGGCCGAAGAGGAGGCTCGCCTTACCATCAACGATGCGAGTGTCGAGGTGCGGAACCGACATTGGCGGTGCACCAACCGCGGCCTTGCCATACACCTTTGCCTGGTGGCGAGCAACGACCTCCGGGTTATCACAGCGCATGAATTCACCGCTGATGGGGAAGCCTCCGAAGCCTTTAATCTCGGGGATGCCCGATGACTGCAGCACGCTGAGTGCGCCACCGCCAGCACCGACAAAGACGAAGCGGGCGTTCACGACGCGAGTGCCGTATCCGACTGTGTTTCGCACGTACACGTCCCAGGTGCCGTCTTTACGGCGACGAACCTTACGAATCTGGTGGCTCCAATGGAGTTTCACACCGGCTTTTTTCAGCCCGTCGAACAGCTGGTTGGTCACTGCGCCGTAATCCACATCGGTTCCCGAAATAACGCGAGTGGCGGCGATCGGCTCGCCCTTCTTACGACGATCGATGAGCAGTGGCGCCCATTCGGCGATGACCGCTGGGTCTTCGCTGAACTCAATACCGGCAAAGAGCGGCTCGTCTCTCAGAAGCTCATACCGGCGACGCAGGTAGTCAACGTTTTTCTCACCGTGCACAAACGTCATGTGCGGTGTCGAGTTGATAAAGGTTTCGGGCGCATCGAGCACGCCTTCTTCAACGAGCGTTGCCCACCACTGTCGGCTCAGCTGAAACTGTTCGTTGATTTCGATGGCTTTGGCCGAGCTGAGTGAGCCATCTGCACCCTCTGGCATGTAGTTGAGCTCACAGAGTGCCGCGTGACCTGTTCCCGCGTTGTTCCATGGGTTTGAGCTCTCCTCTGCTGGCTGGCCGAGTCGCTCGAAAACCTCAATGCTCCAGTCTGGCTCAACCTGATGGATGAGCGTGCCGAGCGTTGCGCTCATGATGCCGCCGCCGATAAGAACTACGTCTACAGTGTTGGTGCTAGTCACAAGTACTTAGTTTACCTGCGGTTTAGCTTCACATCGAACTAGTCAGTTGAACGCCTTGACCTGTGCAGCCTTGAGCGCCGAAACACCAGAATCGATCAGGTGTGTGAAGCCGAGTCTTGTGGCCTCATTCGCCCTGTGCGCTGCTGCGTTGACCGGTCTCACTTCACCGGCAAGGCTAATTTCGCCGAACGCGGCGAGGTTGTGCGGCAGGGCTTGATCTTTGGCAGCCGAAAGTATCGCGAGTGCAATCGCTAAGTCGGCTGCTGGTTCAGTGAGGCGAACGCCACCAACCGTTGAAACGTAAACATCATTGGAGTGCAACGGAAAGCCCATACGTCGTTCGAGAACCGCCAAAATCATGGCAACACGGGACGAATCCACTCCGCTCGTCACTCTTCGTGGGTTTGGTGTCGGGCTTGGAACCACAAGTGCCTGCACTTCGACCGGCAGTGCTCTGCGCCCTTCCATCGCAATGGTGACGCAGGTGCCACTGACCGCATTCTCTCCGCGGCTCAGAAACAGCCCGCTGGGATCTGGTACTTCGGCGATGCCATCACCGGTCATCTCAAAACAACCGACTTCGTCTGTAGGCCCGAACCGATTCTTAATTGATCTGATGAACCGGAGTTGTGATTGCCGGTCGCCTTCAAAGTGGCAGACTACGTCAACGAGGTGCTCAAGCATGCGAGGCCCAGCAATTGTGCCGTCTTTCGTGACGTGACCGACCAGCACTACAGGAATACCCATGTTCTTTGCGAGTCGAATCAGCGTGCTCGCCACCTCACGCACCTGGCTGGGGCCACCCGCAGAGCCCTCGATCTCTTCGCTCGCGATGGTTTGCACCGAGTCAACAATGACAAGGGCCGGCTTGACCGCTTCGATTTGACCGAGCACTACCCCAAGATTGCTCTCTGAAGCAAGGTACAGCTCTGGGTTGAGTGCGTGCGTGCGCTCTGCTCGCATTCGCACCTGGTCAACAGACTCTTCGGCACTTATATACAGAACACGTTTACCCGTAGCAGCGGTCTTCGACGCCACTTCAAGGAGCAGCGTTGACTTACCAACTCCTGGCTCGCCCGAAAGTAAGATTGCGGCGCCAGGCACGATGCCCCCGCCAAGTACGCGGTCGAACTCGCCAACCCCAGATGTCTCATGCGTGACTGATTCACCAGTCAGCTCGGTAATAGGTTTTGCCTCGCGACCCACGCCTGGACTGTGAACTCTGGTTGAGCGACTGATTCCTTCAGATGCGCCTGCCTCGACGACGGTGCCCCACTGCTGACATTCGCCACAACGACCCACCCATTTGAGGGCCTGCCAGCCACACTCTGTGCAGTGATATCCGGGGGTTTGCTTGGCCATGCTGAAAGCCTAGTTGCTGCCACTGACACCTGAATGGATGCTCGCGCACGCTGTTGACAACTCACGCTGATTGGCGCTCACCGGGTGATTTCGCGTAGGCTCGTTGGCGGTGACGTGTCCGAGCGGCCGAAGGTGCAACTCTCGAAAAGTTGTGTAGGGTAACCCCCTACCGTGGGTTCAAATCCCACCGTCACCGCCATAAATAAGAGATTCCAACTTGATTGGGATCTCTTATTTATTTCTGTGCCAGCGCTTGAACCCACGGTCCGTGGGTGAGCCCACGCCGCGCGGGCCCCAGCGAGCGCGAAGCGCTTGCAGGGTAGCGGTGGGGTCAAATCCCACCGCCGCCACCACGTGATCTCCTAGAACTTCAGGCACATCTAAACCGGTGACCTCGGAAAACCCTCGCTTCGCGCGGACGACTGCTGCGCCAGCTACAGACTCAAACTCGCTCCCTTTTTGAGGCGCGGAACACTCCCGTCAGGAAATTGTGCGCCTAGTTCGCATCTTCCGCCAGCCTACGAGCGACACACCAGCCAAGCCGAATACGGCGCCCAGAGAGAAGAACCACCCGAGATGATTCCGACCCGTGGCAGCAAGGGCCGGCGACGCTGCTACCTGCGGCAGAGGTGTCCACACCTCCGTATATATGTATTGGTTCTGGTTTCCAGCAAAGTTTTGCCAATCCTGGAGGGTGAGCGACTCTCGTGGAACCGCTACAAGGGTGTAGGTTCCCGTGTTGAGTTGGGTACTGAGTTCGGCGTAAGAATTCATTCGTATTTCGCCCGAAGCGAGATAATCTCCCGCTGACTCTTCGGGAATGTAATCGCCACACGCAATCAACCCGTCACCTGGGTTTTGTGGATCGAAATCGTCATACAGCAGGTAATTTGCGGAGCTCAGCATGGATCCAAGCCCGGCGGAAGGATTCTCGAGATACGAGGTGAAGGACGATGTGGGGAATGTCGATTCCGTGCGGATGGTCACATTGCCTGGTGTCTGCACGACAAAATCCAGAGCTTTGAACGGAACTGGATGACCAGCTATCCCCCCTGGTTGAGAAGGGTCATACGTAATACATTCGTCTAAGGCTGCGACTCCGGTGAACAGGTCGGATTGGCTCAACAAGCCAGGGAAGTCAAACATCAGATTTTGAACTTGAGCCTGACTCACTTCGGAAGCATCATCGCCGACGAGATACACCCCTACATAATCATTCATCGATTGGCTGTTTGGATCCAACCAGATATATGCATAGGCTGCGTTCGCAGAATGCCACACCCCCTGCGATTGGCTTGGTGCCACCGTTGCATTGATGATGTATGTCCCGTCAGCATAAAAGACAATATTGCCATCGCTTGACGGACTCATAATGACGCTTGTAAATACGGTCGGGTCTGTATCCACATCTATATAAATATCAGGATGGCAGTTGACAAATTGAACTGTGAAACTTTCACCAGGCTTGAGGTAAACGTCTCCCCCAAATTGGTTCTGATTATTGCTACTGCAATCAAAACTTATGGATTTAGTCGACGGAACTGCCGTTGCCACTCCCCCAGATATGACAGGAATAAGCAATGCAAAACTCACGATGGCAGCGAGTGAAATCCGAATAGCTGTGCGCATAGCAACGAGCATTCACTGCTGAGAACATACCCCGCAAAACTGGATATCAAAATGTGGGGTTTCCCCTAGGCTGTGGGGGCTGTCTAGGACATCACACCCGCTCGCGCAATACTAATCTCATGCCAATCACTGTTCTCGTTGTGGAAGACGATGACCTTAGCCGAATCAGCATTGCAGCGGCACTCAGCGCCGCTGGATTCTCGGTGGCTGGCTCCGCAAAAACGAGTGCCGATGCTCTGAAACTCAGCCGGGCTTGCCCCCCTCAATGCGCACTCATCGATGTGCACCTCGGAAAAGGGCCGAACGGAATCGATGTTGCGCACGAGCTGCGCAAGCGCGACCCCAGTATCGGCATTGTATTCTTGACAACCTTCGAAGATCCCCGCATGCTTTCTGGATCCCGCCCGTTGCCTCAGGGTAGCCAGTATCTGGTCAAGCAAAATGTGTCGGATTTAGACGAAATAGCTCACAGCATCGACCGCTCACTTCAGGGTAAGAGCAGACGTGTGGCCGTGAACACTACTGGCTCGCTTTCCCACCTCAGTGCAACGCAACTCATAACGCTTCGCTTGTTGGCTGATGGACTCAGTAACTCAGAAATTGCTCGTCTCCGACATGTTTCAGAGAAGTCGGTAGAGGCTGTCATCAACAGAGTGGCGCAGTCATTGAATGTTCCCCGGTCAGCCAGGTCAAACACAAGAGTGCAGCTCGCACGTATCTACTTTGAAGCCACAGGGCACGGTATTGCAAAACACTAAGCGAGGCAAATTTCCTCCGGCTTCCCTGCGCTGGCGAAGACAATCGTGGCTATGGGTCTGGGCCGTCACGCTGTGGTGCGGTATTTCAACACTCTTGCTGGGATTTGATTCAGAAGAAACCGCTCTTCTTCCAGGCTTCGTCTCAAACGTCTTCGCAGCGTGTGCGATGCTCGTGCCCCTCGCAGTGTGGGCCCGCTTCGTCACATCGCTACCCGAGCATCACAAGGCTCCCCTCTGGAGCGCCATGTTGATCGGCTCGGTTGTCGGTCTAGCCAAAGGAATCGTGACCTACAGCAGCTTTTCGTTTCTCACCTCACAACATCACTCTCTGATCGGCGTGATTCAAAGCGCCATCGCCCCGATGGTCATTGGCATGTGGTTGGTTCCACTCTTCGAATTGGTGGGCGCCACTCTCGGAAAATACGGTGAGGAGCGCGAACTCCTGATCAGCGAACGGGTGCATGACAAGATATTGAATTCCAACCAGGTCCGGCAAAACTCAGAACTCTCTGAATTTGTAGCTGCAGCAAATGCTCGCATTGACGAAGTTGACACCCCTGAACAACTCACCGATCTGCTTCACGACCTAGCTCACTTTGATGTCAGAGAGATGAGTCATTCGCTCTGGCAAGAACAAGAACTCAGATTGACGGGTTTCTCACTGAGAAGCCTGGCGAAGCAAACAATCGCACAGCATCGTTTCCCCGCACTGGCACTGAGCGCTGCGCTTTTTCTCTCCCTCCTCTCGTTCCAGTATCACTTCGTATCGTTTTGGGATGCCCTCGCTCGAACACTTCTACAAACATGCATCGCCTTCGGAGGCTTTTTACTGGGACGGCGCATCCCTTTTCGTGGGCGTCTCAGCGGACCGGTGGTATTTTTCGCAATCCCTATTTGCATTGCGTGGTCGATAAATGAATTGAGCGTGGCGGTCTTTGGCCAATCACCAGCCGTCAACAGCGTTGCGGTAATCGCTTCACTTTCTGTGTCACTCCTCGCTACAGCACTTATCTTCGGGGCGGTACAAACCGCAAGACAAACCCACCTTCAGATTCGGGCCGAGCTTACCCTGCATCATGTTGAAGGCATCAATCGCGAAGCCGATGAAATGCTTGCATTGCTTCGCAGGCGAGAAACAGCTGAACTACTCCATGGTTACGTGCACAACCAACTCTTAATGTTCGCGCTGCGGCTCCAACAAAACCCCGAAGAGTCCACCACGATCGTCCAGATTATTAAGGATCTCTTGACAAGACTTGAGCTTGGTCTCTTGAATTCATCTTCGCGTTCCGCCCGCAATCTCCCGAACCTCCTCCAAGAAATACATGATCTGTGGGAAGGTATTTTGGATGTGCAATTCCGCCTCTCGCCCCGCGAATCTGCCCTCACTGATTCCGAGTTTGGGCTCTTGGAAACCATCCTTCAAGAATTAGTTACGAACGCCTACCGGCACGGGCACGCCACTGTGATTTCACTCTCAGTCGACCTTTCCCCTCAGATCATTGAGGTGACAGGCATCGACAATGGGTCCGGTGTCACACCAGGGGCCCCAGGCCTCGGCTCCAAAATCTTTGATGCGGCTACCCGCAATACCTGGCAACTCGTATCCACGATGGAAGGCACTGTCGTCTCCTGCCACATCCACCGGCAGAATTCATCCAGACACTCAAACCCAGTTCCAGCGTCAGATTTTTACGACAGCCGCTACGAGTCGTAGCGATTTGGCCCAGGTGTTGACGGCAGCAGCATGAACACGAGCAGAACTATCGAGCCAACGAATGGCACGAATGCAATCCAGAACCAGCCGCCGGAGCGATCAGTGTCGTGCAAGCGGCGAATGAGCATTGAAAGGCCGGGTAGAAACAGTGCCAATGCAACAATCAGGAGCAAGAAGTACGCCCAATTGAAGATAGCCATGATGTCAGTGGTACCAGAGAAGATCACACTCTGCACAGTCACCTGATAGAGGATGTTGAACGGCAACGTAACGAGAGTCACGAAGAGAACCCACCACCAGTACTCTGAGCGTGATGCGCGGCCCTGCCAGGAAACATAGTGTTGGAACCCACTTCGGATTGCTTCACCAAACGACATCAGATTCTCCAATCATTGATTCACACGATTCAGCGTTGAACTGCGTTTGTTCACACTGTACGCCCACCAACGTCGAATCCTAAGCATTGAGCCTGTGTATCTTGGGCTCAAACGGATTACTCTGATTGCAAAGACAAGGAGCGTTCGAAATGCACAAGGCGCTGTTCTGGACATACTTGATTCTCGCTGCGGCGGGGCTCATTACAGCTTGGGTATTCAACGGAATCGCCGTGATGAACGGCGAAAGCTACCTCGATGCCTGGTTTGGGTCAGCTGTTGATTGGGTGCTCTCAGCAGATCTCACAATTGTCGCAATCGCCGTGGTTGTGTTCATGATTACCGAGGCTCGGCGTCTCAGAATGAAGCGGGTGTGGCTCTACATCTTGCTGTCAGGGATCACCGCGATGGCATTCACGTTTCCGCTGTTTCTTGCGATGCGCGAACGCACCCTCGCTCGGCGCGTGGCTGACGGATCAGGCGTGTAGCCAACTCTCAGTCGCCAATCTCCTGTTTCGTGAAGATGTGGTGGATGCGCAGCGGCAGGATTGTCCAAATCGCGAACGTAAGTATCAGGATGGCGAAGAAGCCGATTGCGGCGGCGAGCTGCCCCAACACCATATTGAAGATAAGAGCGACAGTACCGGCAAGCACCAGCGCAACGAGAACGAGCGTAATCTGAAGCACCCGCTGCGTAAGCCCAACAATGCGCTTCTTCGCGCCGGCGTGGCCGAACAGTATCCGGTGAAAACTCACGGGTGCAATAGCCATCACTGTGGCAATAGTCGCTGTGATGACGAGCGCAAGGTAAACGGCGCGCTCGAACTCATTGATTTCGGCGAAGGCTGGCTGAAACGGCAGCGTCAGTAAGAAGCCGGTCATAATTTGGGTGCCGGTTTGGGTTACTCGAAGCTCAGTGAGCTGCTCTGTCCAGCGGCGCTCCAACCGTTCAAACTCGGTTTCACCGCTGAGCGGATCTGCGGGCGGCGGATACTCTTCACGCATGGTTCGAGTTTAGCGTCGCACCTGCAGCACTATTTCGAGTCGAAGCCCTGGGCCTCAAGGTGCATGCGCAGCTGCTGTCTGCCGTGCAGTATCTCGGGATTACTTAGCCGCTTGCCAAGGGTACGCATCCAACTCGCATTTGAAACTCCCTGGCCGGCGTAGTACTTGGCAAATTCTTCGTCGTAACCGGGCACCGTGTCAGCCCACGCGTCGGGATTGTATTCGTCGTAGTGCACCACAGCTGCTTGGGGCAGTCGCGGCTTGATGCTGGTTTTCTCAGCGCGGTCAGGATGCCCGATCGCGAGCCCAAACGCAGGAAAAACGTACTTCGGCAACTTCAGCGTCTCGATCACGCTCGGCACATCGTTTCGCAGTGAACCGGCATAGACGCCACCGAGCCCGAGCGACTCAGCCGCGAGCAAGGCATTCTGTGATGCGATACCAAGATCGAGAAAACCAAGCGATGTGCTTTCGATGAGATCGAAGGTGTTTGTGTCAATCTGCTGCAATTCGAGGATGCTCGCTGCCCGCGCAAAATCGATGAGCCAAACCATAAACACGGGAGCCTGGCGCACAAATTCGCCGCTGGCACCACACACCTCGGCAAGCCTCTCGCGCTTCGCTTTGTCGTTCACGATAGCCACACTGCACACCTGCAGACTCGATGAGGTCGATGCCGACTGCGCCGCCGCGATGATGAGCTTCAGCTGATCATCCGTCACGTTCTCGTCTGTGAACTGTCTCACCGAGCGGTGAGACAGCAGCGTCTCGAGGGTGGGGTTGAGTTCTGCCTTTACCTGCGGGGCGAACGCGCCGTACCGCGCTGCGAGGAGGTCTTCGATTCGAGTCATAGCAATAAGGCTACTGGCACTCTGCACAATTCAAGAGCGCGTGGGCGCCACCCACCAACCGCGCTTAACTCAGTTTCGGGCATGCAGCGCTTCGTGTTGCGAGCACGCTCACCGCAGTGGAAAGATGAGTGAGCAACAGAAAAACTTTTCATTTCAGATCTCACCGAGCGATGTTGCGCTCCTTTCTGAAGTCATTACCCGAGGGGTGCAGATATGCCTGAGATGGCAATGCCGGTCACATCCAATCTGAAACGAAATCTAGGCCTCTGGGCAATCGTGGCCCTCGGCCTCGGGTACATGACACCCACGGTTGTCTTTGACACATTCGGTATGGTGGCGGAGCAAACGAAAA
>JALRLI010000099.1 GCA_023254555.1 Microbacteriaceae bacterium | reverse complement strand
ACTACGCCACCACCGGTGACGGAATCTTGACCGGATTGCACATCGCCGCTGAACTCAATCGCACAGGAAAATCTTTGGCTGAGCTGAAACAGTGTATGAAGGTGTACCCGCAGGTTCTCGTCAACGTGAAAGATGTCGACCGGGCCAAAGCCGTAGCCGATGAGGTGATCGCCAGCGCGGTTGCGGAGGCAGAGATAGCCCTCGGCGGACAGGGCCGCGTGTTGGTGAGACCATCGGGCACAGAACCTCTCGTCCGGGTCATGGTCGAAGCTGCTGATCACGACACTGCACAGCAGCTCGCAGATGATATTGCCGCGGTTGTGAAAGAACGAATTTCTTTATAAGAGGCTCTTGGCTTCGAATCCCCCATATAAACCCTGAACCGGAGCCCCGGAGACTTTGAAAGGAAATGCCTTGCGCAAAATAACCATTCTCACTGTCATCGGAGCTCTTACTGCAGCGTTGACAGGATGTGCAGCCACGGGCTCTTCGCCGATGGTTACAGACACCGCCGGCACGTGTGCCGGAGTTCGCGTGGTGGTCGAATTTACCACGCTCGAAGCCGAGACGATCGACAAATGCATAGCCACCAACAAATCTGTGACTGCGTTAGACGCGTTGAAGACGGCTGGTCTCGAGATTACCGGGTCACAGGAAGCCGGCGACAACTGGATTTGCCGCGTAGATGGCCGACCAGCAGCCGACGAAGAACTGAGTACTGATACGCAAGGGCCGTTCGTCGAGGATTGCAGCGCGTATGGTTCGGGTTGGGCGTTTTGGTCGCTCTATGTCGACAGCGGATCAGACTGGGTGGCCGCGAACGAGGGTGTCGCAACCCAAAAGGTGAAGCCTGGCCAGGCAGTTGCAGTTGTATGGCAGCTGACTGATGATGCGGCAGACTTGGATGCCTGGCAAAAGCCCAGCGTCTGACTCGGCGCTGGGATGGTGGTCATCTAGACCGCTGGTAGTAGCCCTGCTCGCGGCGGTCGTGTTTGTCTTGACTCGCGTTGCGTACAAAGCAGTGTTTGGTGGTAACAGCGGCGCGCCCGCAGACGAGACTATTCTTTGGTCGGCGCCGCAGATTTGGCTTGCCGGGCCATTTTCGAGCATCCATATTCTCGGGGTGGTCACGCTCGAGTTATTGGTCAGTGCTGCTGCGAATGCCTTACCGTTTGCCGCGCTGATTATTGCCTTCGGTGTGTTGAGCTCTGCGGTTGACGTGCGGGTACTGCTTCGTTCGTCACCCCGAGGGTTCGCTGGCATCAGTATGGCACTCATCGTTGCCCTTGGTATGTTCACCACGTTCGCGCAGCGGGCAAAACGGTTACGTGTTGCACGATTGCTTCGCGGTGAACGATCGAGGCTTCGAACCCTAGTTCCGTTGTTTGAACAGTCGATAGAACATGCTGAGTGGCTTGCGATATCGATGTCTTCCCGAGGTTGGGGTCGCTCTACCCACGAAGTGTCAGCTCTTAACCCTGCGAATGGCTCGACCGCTATCGAGGTTAAAGAGTTGTCGATTAGCATAGCCAATCGATCGGTGCTTCGAGATGTGAACTTCAGCCTCGAACGAGGAACCATCACTGTGCTCACTGGCCCAACCGGTTCTGGAAAAACCACGCTGCTGCACACTCTGCGTGGACTGTTCGCAGACGCTGAAACTCATCTCACGCCCGCCACACTCTGCGGAAGAGTGAAGGTGTTCGGTCTACCCGCGTCACTCGAGCGGCCGGTTGGTCTGACGACTCAACAGCCAGATCTTTCCTTCGTCGCGCCGACGGTGAGGGCAGAACTTGCGTTCGGTGCTGAACAGTGGGGTACAGACGCATTGAGAGTGGTTCCTCAGATAGCGGGCCAAACAGGAATATCACACCTGTTAGACCGCGGGGTTGATCGATTGTCTGCGGGCGAGCAAGCGGCGGTGGCGATCGCGGCAGCGTGCACGTCGATGCCGACCATACTTCTGCTTGATGAGCCAATCGCTGATCTTGATACTGCTGCGGTTGAGTTCGTTGCGTGTGTGCTGCGCGAGTTACGCGATGCCGGTGTCACAATTTTGGTGGCAGAGCACCGCCCTGAGGCGCTGGCCGGGGTAGCAGACCATTGGATGCGCATCGACGACGGTCGTGTGGTTGAGGGCCGCGTCGAATCATCCCCGCTCACCGCTGATCGTGTTGAGCGAGTCGCCGAAAGTGCAACAATCACGGTGCTCGAAGGGCCGAACGGGTCGGGAAAGACTACCCTCATGAATTCACTTGCGCTTCATGGGCGTCAAGCTGTTGAGGGATTGGCATTCGTTCCCCATCGAGTAGAAGACCTGTTTTTTTGTGAGACCGTTGGCCAGGAGTGTGATCGGGCCGATGCGAGAGTGCGACCTGAGAGCCTGCAGAATGCAATATCCACCAGAGCCAGGATCTCTAGGTTGCTGCCTGAGTTTGCCGGATTCGACCTAAATCCTCGAGATTGCTCGGCGGGGACGCGCGTTGTGATTGCACTCTGTTTACAGCTCGCGCTAGGTCGCCCACGCCTCGCACTCGATGAGCCCACCCGGGGGCTCGATGCGAAGGCCAGGGCTGAACTCGTCCGCGTGCTTCGTGAGGTGAGCTCGCAGGGCGTTGAAATTGTTGTCGCCACGCACGATGAAGAGTTCTCAGCCGCAGTCGCAGATCAGCGGGTGCAAATGCGAGATGGTCACATCATCAACGGCGAAATTGTGGATGGTTGGCTTGTTGCCGCCGAGGCTGGGGTGACGCAATGAATCGGCGTGGCTCGATAGTGATGATTTTGCTCGCGAGCATCATTGCGCTCTTATGCTTCGCTTGGCCATTCGTTTTGCCAGGCGAGCTGGGCGGTTCGAGTGGGCTGGTGGCAGTGCTTACCATTGGTGTGACCTCGGCACTTATTGTGATTGCATTCGCAGCACTCAACGGTGAACTTTTCGGTGCTCGGTCGGTTGCGATGCTCGGAGTTCTCACGGCCGTCGGCGTGGTGATGCGCTTTCTCGGTCTCGGTTTCGCTGGCGTTGAGCCTGTCTTTGTTCTGCTGATTTTGGCTGGGAGAGCGCTTGGGCCGTGGTTCGGGTTCACACTGGGTGCATCGGTGATGATTGCGTCCTCATTCTTGTCAGGCATGCTCGGGCCCTGGACTCCGTTTCAGGTTTTCGCAGCGGCGTGGGTTGGCTTAGGAGCGGGCCTCTTGCCCAGAGTTCGTTCGGGTTGGCCAGAGCTCTTTTTGCTCTCTGGCTATGGCATCATCGCCTCGTACCTATTCGGGTTCGTGATGAATAGCTGGTTCTGGCCATTCGCGGTTGGAGGAGAAACGAGCATTTCATTCGAGCCCGGCGCCGCAGTCGGAGAGAACGTAGTGCGCTTCGTTACCTACTCGTTGGTGACGTCGACGTTGACCTGGGATACGGTTCGAGCCACCACCACAGTGGTTGGAATCTGCGTGTTAGGCTTGCCGATTCTCGCGGCCCTGCGACGCTCAAGCTTGCGAACACCTACGTCTGGAGAGAGTCAACGATGAACGGTCGGATGACGACGAAGTTGCGAGTCTGACGAGCAACGCCTTAAATCGCGAGCCTGAC
>JALRLI010000098.1 GCA_023254555.1 Microbacteriaceae bacterium | reverse complement strand
AGACGCCGTCGGAAATCGTACCGGTTGGGGTAGAGGCTACTTCGATAAAACGCTCGGTTCGATGGATAACCGACCACTGGTTTTCGCGGTCATCTTCGATGATGAGTTTGTGGATGCACTGCCGGCAGATTTGCACGATCAACCTGTAGATGGCGTGGTCACTCCGTCGCGCATCCACCGTTTCTGAGCAGAGCCACACCCTGTCGTAAACTAGCTACGCTATGCCAACCTACTCATACCGCTGCACCGAGTGCGATCATGCCTTTGATATTCGCCAAGAATTTAGTGACGCCGCACTCACTGAGTGTCCCGAATGCGGAGGGAAGCTTCGTAAAATCTTCGGCAATCTCGGCGTGACCTTTTCAGGAAGCGGCTTCTACCGCACAGATTCGCGGGCAAGCTCATCTGGTGGTTCCGGCTCTTCTTCTACCAGCGGAAAATCTGCAACGGGCAGCGCATCCCCCTCTGGGGGCAGTAGCGCCGGAAGCAGTGGCGGTTCGAGCGGCTCCTAGCCCCAGTGCGGCGGCTTATCGCGTTTGAGCCGCTCATCATTGCTCGTACCCGTCGAATGTTGCCCGGTCGAATCCGCGCCGTCCCCCCAGCTATGAGGTTGATCTTCGCCAGCGAGCTGGTACCCGGATGTGGCAGGCGCCGGGTCTGACCCGGCAGGAGCCGGTTTGGTCACTCGACGAGGAGTGCGTTTTGGCTTGTCAGCGCTCACCGCTACCGACCCGCTCTAACTCGCGTCGCGATTTTCGACCTGCGAGTTTGCCTCAGCAGTTGTTGCATCGAGGGTGCTCGAAGCGCCGTCTTCGTACCCGATGGTACGAGCAACACGAAGCGCGACCGCTTCGGGGTCGGCGAAGAGATCGAAGCTATGCACCCGAATGTAGTGCCAGCCCAGGCGCCGCAGCACCGAAGGGTGAAGCCGCAGCGCCTCACGCAAGCTTGAGTCTGAACCGAGGTAGTCGGTTTCAACGGCGACCGCCTTGCCGTTCAGCGAAGCCGCGAGCGGGATGACACCGCGGTAGTCGAGGGTGACTTCGAGGCCTAGACCGCGCAAGCGATCTGCGAGGTCATTGAGCAGAGGATCTGGCTCTGCCGGAATCGGAGTCTCTGCAACCGACTCGTACTGGTGTGAAAGCAGATCTGCGAGTTCGACGACGCCGTGCCGCATACGTGCCTGGTCGAGGTCTTCGGCCTTGAAGCATGACACCACGGTCATTGCGCGGCGGGCTCTGGTCACCGCAACCGCCAGCAACCGCTCACCACCTGGTCGGCCGAGTGCCCCAAAGTTTGAGAGCACGCGCCCGTGCGGTGTGCGTCCGTATCCAACCGAGAAGATGACTCGATCACGACTCTGCGCGATAGCTTGCTCAAGAGTGAGAACAGTGAAGGGCTCTGCCTTGTCGCCGAGTAGGAAATCGTGTGCGTCGCTTCGCTTTGCGAACGACTTAAGCACCGCCTGCTGAACTCGAACCGCGTGCTTCTCGCTCGCGGTGATCACCATCAGCGATTCTCGTGGACGCTCATCCGCATGCGCCAGCACCAGCTCGACGACACGTGAAACTTCTTCGTCAGGGCTCTCAACCGCTCCAGTCAGCGGATCAGGAAGTCCCTGACCTCCCTCAATGAACTCGTGAGTGATTGAATGATGACCGAGGTAGGTACCTGCCCATGGAAGTGACTGAATCGCGCCGTTGTAGAAACGATTGTTCACCAGGTTCGTGAGGTCTTCACCGCCTGCTCGGTAGCTTCGGGTGAGCTCGTAGGTCGGCAAGAGCTCGGTGAGCACGGCAAGCGCAGACTCTTCATGAAGCTTGTCAGCGTCGATTTCGGTGGATGCACGCTCGACGGTCTCTGGCGACAGCAGTGCCGTCTCAAACGGAGCAGGCGACTGAATCACCGGATCTCCGAAGGCAACTACCTGCGTCGCGCGGCGAATCGCACCGATGTTCTCGACGAAGGTTGAAGCGCCCGCGTCTACTAAGAGCACTGCATCAAACTTCATATCGCTCGGGAGCTGCGGAACCTCGTAGGGGCTGAGCATCCAAATCGGAGCCAAAACTGAGAGCAGGTTAGGTGCCACGTTCGCCAGTTGAACCGGGCTGGTCAAATCGGCTTTCAGCGAGTCACGAAGAGCCTTTGCCTCACCGGCGTAGTCGAGCAGCGCGACACGCCACTCGTCTGCGAGCCGTGCAGCAAGCACCTGCCCGTTCGCACCCGCGTGCGCATCGTCGACAAGTTTGAAATCTGACTCGAGTCGATTCAACACGCTGGTATTTGCGCTCAGCAGTGCCTTGTTGGTCTGCAGCATATGTTCAAGAGTCGACTGCCACCAGGCAAGTTCAAGCTCGGCCGCGACGTCAACCGCAGCGACGTGTCGCTCAGAGAGGTCGTCGAGCAAGGGCTGCAGGTGGGCATCCCGAAGCCTGTCGAGCAGAGCAGTGCGTTCTTGGATGTTGTGCAGAACATCTGACTCCTCAGCAAGCGCCGCCAGCTTCTTCTGCATCGCTGCGACGGTCAGGTTCTTGAGAAGATCGTCTTGCGCCTCGGTACCGAGAATTCGATCAAGCTCGGTGAGGTCTTGGTACACGGTTTGGTACGCGACCAGCACGTCAGCGATGCCTACCGGAACTTCAGGACGCGCGCCAACCACCGCGGTATAGCGCTGCCAGAGCATCCGTTGTTCTTGAATCTGAGTCAGTCGGGCGGACATATCTCCCACGTGCACACCCGGGCGCACATACTCGTGAGCGAGTTTTTTCAGGCGACGACGGTTGGCAGGTGAGTTGTCTTCTCCGCCTCGGGGTGAGTAGGCAGCGATAACCTCTGTGAGTGATCGGTCGTACACCTCAGGAACGAAGCGGTCGAGGGTTTCTCGAATGCCCATCAGCAGTCTGAGGTAGATACCCAGCTCGGCAATCGTCTCGTAGGGACGCATCGAGGTCTGCGAGATGAGCTCTTCTGCAAGCTTGAGGAGGCGTGGAACCTCATCCTGCTCAATCTGGCAGGCGAGTTTGAAGGCGCTGTTCGCGTGCTCGGTGGTAGCGAACGTGACTCCGTACCATGGCGATTCATCAGGCGCGAAGTCGAATTGCCCAAGGGCAGCGGCCTCAGTCAATACTGCTGCCATGCCTGTTCGATCGATGGCCAGCGAGGTCAGCGCTGCCTCATCAAGTCGGGCTGTCGTGGTTGGCGGGTTCTCGCAGACTGATAGTCGGGTGAGTGCTCTGAGCGCTTCGATTGGCGATGTGCCAAACCGCTGATCTTCTGACTCGAGCGCGGTCTGATAATCAATCAGCACGCTCTTGAGTCGCAGCAGCGCCTCATCTACGTCACGTAGCTGGGGCGAAGTTGCAGATTCATTGCGAGTAATTGCCTCGACCAAATTGCGCTTCAGCAGGTTCGGAGTGACGGGCATACCCGACAGCCCAATCTTGCTGAGTCGATGAGCGATGCCATCGAGCGTTGCTCGCCTGGGCGAAACAATGAGTACACGCTTATTCTTCAGCGCAAGCGCTCCGGCAGCATTCACCACGGTCTGGGTGCCGCCAGTACCGGGCATCGTCTTCACAACGATTGAGTTTCCGGCAGAAATTTGCG
>JALRLI010000097.1 GCA_023254555.1 Microbacteriaceae bacterium | reverse complement strand
CTCACACGCATCAAAGCACGGCCAATCATGATTTTGGGGATGCTCGCGACAGCCTTCCTGCTGGGCGCTCAGATTTGGGTTTATATGTGGGCGCCACTGAACGGAAGGGCACTGCAGGTTGCGCTTGGCTACTTTCTGTTTCCCCTCGTGATGATCGTGGTGGGCCGCGTGTTTTACAACGAGCGCCTCACCCGACTGCAGCTCATCGCAACCATCATCGCGGCGCTGGGCGTCGGATTTGAGATTTTCAGGGTTGGCACGATTTCGTGGGAAGCGTTGATCGTCTGTATTGGATACCCGCTCTACTTCATCATTCGTAAAGCGCTGAATCTGAACAACATCGCCGGCATGTGGTTCGACATGCTGTTGCTCACTCCATTGGCCGCGTTCACAATCTTTTACTCGATTCAGACGGGCCCGTCTCTGGCGGGCTATGGTCACCTCTCTTGGCTGGTGCCGCTGGTCGGAGTCTCAAGCTCGGTGGCAATCTTGCTGTTCGTGCTCTGTGGCAAATACCTGTCGATGAGTCTCTTCGGATTACTCAGTTACGTCGAGCCAGCTCTGCTGATGGTCGCGGCGCTCCTCATTGGCGAGACCATCGCGCCCGGCGAATACGTGCTCTATGCGGCGATTTGGGTGGCAATCGCTTTGGTCGTCGTCGACGGAATCGTGCAGATTCGACGGGCTCGTGTCTGATCTCTTCGTCGGCAACGTTGATTCTCCGCTCGGAGAACTGACTCTGTATAAGAAGGATGCCCGTCTCATCCGGCTCGATTTTGATGATTCACCGCTTTGGCTCCCGGCAGAGTCAGCGGTACGAGACGAATCTCAATTTGAAGCAGAATTCGCGCAACTGACTGAATACTTCTCTGGCGCTCGGCGCACGTTCGAGCTAGAGATTCAACTCTCGCTCCCCCGCGCAGAAAGCTTTCGAACTCAAGCCCAGCTCATGATGGCCGAAATTCCCTACGGGGAAACCGCTACCTACGGTGAGCTAGCTGCGATGGTTGGGAGGCCGAAGGCAGCTCGTGCGATAGGTACCGCCTGCGCAACGAATCCGCTCCCCGTCGTTTTGCCGTGCCACCGGGTGGTTGCAGCCAACAACACACTCGGCGGATACTCCGCTGGATTGTGGCGCAAGAGGTATCTGATCGAGCTCGAGTCTGGATTCTCTAGCTAGCGGCCCTGCGGCGAAGAAGTGCTGCGGTCACATCTGGCATTCCCTCGGCGGTGTCACCGATGATACCCATACTCTTCAGCGCAGTTTCATTTACCGCGGGCTGTTGCTCGCGCGCGACCGGAGCTTGACGTGGTTGACCGGGTCGGTTTGGTGAGCTCTGAGCAATACGCGCATGCGAGGCACCGCCTGCTTGCTGATTCTGGTTAACGGCAATCTGCTGACGCTGAACCAGTTCTGCCTGCTCGCGAGCGAGTTCAAGAATTCGCTTCGCCCTCGCTACCTCTTCGGCACTTTGGGCAACAGCTCTCTGCGACACCCTCTCACTCGGCGAAACTCGAGGTTGCGTGGATGCCGAATCCCGGGTGTGCGCGCGATTCGACCGAGAGGCGTTTACGTGGGAGCGTGCGGTGCGAGAAGCGAGGTCAACACTGCGGTGTGCGGTCTGTGATTGTTGCGCCTGAAGCGTTTCGCGCGCGCGGCGCTTCGGAGCCATCGCCCGCAGCAAGCCAAAGCCCAAGACCAGCGCCGCCGCCGAAACCCCGAGTAGAACTGATCCCAAGCCGAGCACAGCAAGAACGATTCCTGAAATGACACCAAGCAGTGCAACGAGGGAAACGCCGGCCGCGGCGAGTCGAGCCACTCGCATGCCCCGGGTCTGCATCCATAATTCACGCCGCAAGGCTTCGGCCTTCCGTTTACTTGCCTTGGCCTCAAGCAAAGCTGCCCGTTCAGCGGCCTTGGCCTCGGCGAGCTTCGCCTCGTGCTCAGCAAGCTGGGTTCTGCCAGCCGCTTCTAAAATTCTTTCGTGCGCCAGGGCCTCACGTGCGGTCGCCTCGACACGAACCTCATTCGGCACCTCGCTGGTCTCGGCGAGAACTCGAAGGGTGCGCTGGATTCTGACCGCGTTTTTCTGAGCTGCAGCGAACTGGTGGCGTTTCACCCAGGCTGGCAGGAAATAAACCGCCCACAGCAAAACACCGATACCGAGGAGCACACCTCCGCCGAGCACAGAATTGTTCATGCCTTAAAGATTAAAAGTGGCAACTCACTCAGACTTCGCGGCGCGCCGTAGCGCCGAGGTATCGCGAGAGCAATCCCTGCGGCAGATCTTCGGCGGTCAGTGCGAAACTGTCGTGGTCTCGCCACCGCCCGTCGATGTGAATGTAGTTGGGTCTTCTACCCTCGTATCTGAAACCAAGTTTCTCAACGACCCGAAGCGAGGCTGAATTTTCGGGTCGGATGCAGATTTCGATGCGGTGTAATCCCTGCGAGCGCATTAGGTAGTCACTCGCCAAAGCGACCGCGACGGGCGTAATTCCCCGGCCTGCAACATTTTCGCTAATCCAGTAGCCGAGCTGTGCTGAAGATAGCGACCCGTATTGAATTCCAGACGCGGTGAGTTGCCCCACAGCGTGATCTCGGTATGTGATGACGAGCGGCAGTGTCGTTCCCTGTCGATGCGCATGCAACAGGTTCTTGATCGCAGGTTTCAAACTAAAACCTGGAACAAGCGGACGGAGCAGGCCGGGGTGCGTAGCCTCCCACTGCTCAAGCCAACTCCGATTATCGAGCAGCAAGTGTTCGAGTGGCGCCGCATCCCGCTTTGTGATGAGTCTGACCCCTACATCTCTATGGCTCAGCGGAAGCACGACACGTTCTCTCACTCAGTCTTCGAGTGTTGTTGCGAAATTTCGCACCCAGGCCCGCAGCTCAGCGCCGAGTTCTTCGTGCTCTACCGCGAGCCTGAGATTCGCTTTGATCCAGTCTGCGCGGTCGCCGGTGTCGTAGCGACGGCCGTTAAAAATGACCCCGTAAACGCCACCAGAATCTGGTTCACCGTGAGCGAGCGTGTTGAGGGCATCTGTGAGCTGAATTTCGTTACCACGACCCGGGGCTTGATTCTCGAGAACGTCGAAGATGCTCGGCTGCAGAACGTAGCGCCCAATCACTGCAAGATTGGATGGCGCATCTTGCGCGCTTGGTTTTTCGACCAGCGAAGTCACTCGCACCACGGCGTCTGAATCTGTCGCTTCCACGGCAGCGGCTCCGTAAAGATGAATCTGGGACGGATCTACCTCCATCAGCGCAATCACGGTAGCACTGCGACGCTCGGCCTCATCAATCATCGTGGTCAGCAACGGATCTCGAGGGTCAATAAGGTCATCACCGAGTAACACAGCGAAGGGCTGATCATCGACGTGCATCTTCGCGCGGGCTACGGCATGACCGAGCCCGAGTGGTTTGCCCTGCCGCAAGAAGTGCACCTCTGCAATTTCGCTGGCATCGTGCACCTGCTGCAGGCGGTCGGTATCGCCTTTCTCGCGAAGCGTGTGTTCAAGTTCGGGCACCGAGTCGAAGTGATTTTGCAGGTTGTCTTTATTCCGGCCCGTGATAATCAGCACATCGTCTAGACCGGCTGCGGCCGCTTCCTCGACCACATACTGAATGGCTGGCTTATCAACAA
>JALRLI010000096.1 GCA_023254555.1 Microbacteriaceae bacterium | reverse complement strand
CCCCCGCTTCAATGAGGTGGTTGATGAGCCACTCAAGCGTCAGCCCGGTATCGATGATGTCTTCGACCGCAACGACATCGCGGCCTCGAATATCGACGCTGAGTTCTTTCAGCACCTTAATTTCGCCGCTTGATTCGGTGCCAGCACCGTAGGAGCTGAGCGCGAGCCACTGAACCTCAGTGTGAAAGCTGATGGCCCGGGTGAGGTCAGCCATGAAGTACATCGCCCCGGTCAGCACTCCAACGAAAAGTGGCGGCTCGTCGGCCGCAACCTGAGCCGCGTAGTCACGTTCGATTTCAGCCGCGAGCTCTGTGATGCGCTGCCTGATTTGAGGCTCGGTGACCAGCACTTCGTCGAGGTCTTGGGCGATCTGTTCAGCATCCATTTACTGTTCCTGCTATTTCCGGTTCGGCTATTTCGTGTTAGGCCTAATGGCGATGGTTGCGCCCTCGCGGTAAACGGTGATTCCGGGCAAATTGAGCTCAGCCTGACCGTGCCAGTTCTCGACCAACTGCGCGATGGCGAGCGTGTGTTCACGGCTAAGTGACTGCTCAAACTCGGTTCGAATCACCCGGCGTATCAAGCGATTGCGAATAGCGGCTGAATGCGCAGCCAAAGCCGAAACCGACAGCCCAATGCCACCCTCAACCAGCACCACGACTTCGTCAAGGGAATCTGCGGCGAGAGCGTCAAGCACTTCGGCATCTTCTCGAAGCTGCTCGGCCGTGCGAGCCAGTGCATCAGAGACCCCGGGGCCCAGCTCAGTCTCAAGCGTGGTCAACACGTGCTTTCGAACCCGCACCCGGGTGTAGCTGGGGTCGTCGTTGTGTGGGTCAGACCACGGCTCAAGGTGTTGATCGGCACAGGCTTGCACCGTCTCTGAACGGCGGATGCCGAGCAGCGGCCTGAGCAGCAACGCTCCGCCCTCGGTGCGTGACACCGGCGCCATGCCGGCGAGGCTTCGCACGCCCGAACCCCGAGCCAGCCCAAGCAGGACTGTCTCAGCCTGATCGTCGAGGGTATGCGCAAGCAGTACGCCGGCCGCGCTCCGCTCAAGCGCTACCCGTTCGAAGGCCGTGTAACGAGCCTGACGGGCGGTCGCCTCGGGTCCATCGCCGGTATCGTGCTCGCTGACGCTCACAGCACGAACCAGCACCGGGTCTAACCCGAGCGACCGAGCTTGCTCAGCGGCACGTTCCGCAACCACGGCAGAGCCGGCCTGCAGTTGGTGGTCAATGATGACCGCACCGGCGCGAAGGCCTGCCCTTGGTGCCTCGAAGGCAACAGCTGCGGCGAGCGCGAGCGAGTCTGCGCCTCCGCTCAGTCCCACCAGCAGGAGTGAATCGGCCGCAAAGCCTTGCGCATCGAGTTGGGTGCGAACTGCTCGGCGCAGGTCGGCGACGGCTGGGGTGAGCCGGGGCCTGCGATCGGCAGGGTGAGCATCCATAGTTTCACGCTACCGCGCTTTCACACCACACCGCCTAATCAAGTACGCTAAACCTGTTCATCTCATTACCCCAACGCGAATAATAAGGAGTGCCCGGATGGCCGAGTACGATGCAGTGATTGAGATTCCTAAGGGAAGCCGCAATAAGTACGAAGTAGACCACGAAACCGGCCGCGTGTACCTCGACCGGGTACTGTTCACCGGGTTTGTGTATCCAACCGACTACGGGTTCTTCGAGAACACCCTTGGCGAAGATGGCGACCCACTCGACGTACTCGTGCTGCTTGACTACCCCGTGTTTCCTGGCGTAGGCATCAAGGTTCGCCCGGTTGCTGTGCTCAATATGAGTGATGAGGCTGGTGGCGATGCAAAGGTAATCGCCGTGCAGTACAAAGACCCACGATGGATGCACATCCAAGATGTCAATGACATTCCCGAGTACACCCGCAAAGAGATTGAGCACTTCTTTGAGCGCTACAAAGATCTTGAGCCAGGCAAGTTCGTCAAGGTTGAGGGCTGGGGTAATGCTGCTGACGCTGAGCGCATGGTGCAGGAGTCAATCGAGCGCCTCGCAGCCGAGGGACACTAGCCTTTCGAGTGAGCCGCTCCGAAACGAGCGCTCAGTACTTAACGCTCTGAACTAGAGGTATGCGCCTCGTGCTGCCATGAACGACTGCGGGTTCACAAAGCCGTAGTACAACAGGTCTTGCTTGTTGCGGGTTTCGAAGTGCAGGTGGCATCCGGTTGAGTTACCGGTACTGCCGACTGTTCCGATTCCTTGACCGGTGCCAACATTTGCGCCTCGCCCTACCCAGATTGATGACATGTGGGCGTAACGAGTCTGGCTGCCGTCAGGGTGGTTGATGTACACCATGTTTCCGCCCGAGCCAGCCCAACCTGCAAACACCACCGTTCCGCTAGAAGCTGCGAGCATGGTGTTTCCGCAACCGAGAGCGATGTCTGTGCCGGTGTGACTGTAACCACTGCAGTATGCATTGCTGCAGTATCCGAAGGTTCCACTGATGTAGCCACCGTTGACGGGTCGCACCCAGGGGCCACCACCGCCACCGCCTCCGCCGCCACCAGATGCAGCCGCCGCCGCAGCAGCCGCAGCTGCCGCCGCCTGACGTCGTTGCTCTTCTTCAATGGCCACGCGCTGCTGGTAGCCGGCAACCGTCGTCGCAGTGGTGTCTTTGAGTGCGGCAAGCTGGGCACTCAAAACCTTTTGCTGCTCTTGCTGCGTATTGAGCTTTGCCTGGGCCGCATCAGCCGCAGCCGCAGCCTGTTCCATCGCTGCTTCAGCGGCAGCTTTCAACTTCTCTCGCTCAACCTTCGCAACCTCAGCCTGCTGGCCGAGCGACTGCGCGTTATTCTTCGCGGTCTCTGCCTCTTCGAACAGAGTGTTGTTACGTTCGGTTGCTTTCGTCATCATCGCGAGCTTCGAAAGCAACACGTCAGCTGCTGCTGCGTCGTCATCTAAGAACAGCTCGAGGCTCTGATCAACACCGCCGGCGCGATAGAGCTGCGCTGCGAGAATAGCAGCCTGATCTGAAGCAGCCTCGGCCTCGGCTGCGCTTTTCGTGACCTCTTGCTGCAAGCCCTGGTATCTCGCATCAGCTGCCAAGAATTCAGCCTCAGCTTTCTGATACTCGCCAAGCGTGCGCTCAACCTCAGCACGGGTCGCGGCAACCTCATTATTCAGCTGAGAAATCAGCCCTTCGATTTGCTTGACCTTGCCCGCAGCCGCAGCCTCATTCGCTTTCGCAGCTTGCACGTCGCCCCATGTCGGAAGGTCGAGAGCGTGGGCCGGCTGAGCATTCAGGATGCCCAACTGCGAACCGCCGAGCACCGAAACCAGCACCAACCCGGCGCCAACGGCGCGCATGATTGCGGTGCGCGTAAGGCGGGTACTCACCAAAACGGCTTCCTAACGTCGGGTTCAAAAAGAAAGAGCGTCATACAACGCTCGTCTTTCGTCAACCTATCACCCGAAACCTTAAAGTAGCTGTTGAAGTTCGGCATTTTCTCAGGTTCACATTTGATTTGCAGTGCCCGCCTTTTTCATCGTAAGCTTTACCCTTGGTAGACAAACGCTGCAAGGCGTATCCGGCCCCATCGTTTAGTGGCCTAGGACGCCGCCCTTTCACGGCGGTAGCACGGGTTCGAATCCCGTCGAGAGTACATAAATTGTAAAAGGTTTAATGCCTATATATCGTAACATATTAAGAAATGAAGATTTTTATTCTCCTATACAAAACAAAATAATTTTTG
>JALRLI010000095.1 GCA_023254555.1 Microbacteriaceae bacterium | reverse complement strand
CGGCCCGGCCGTGAGGTAGGTCTGCAGTCCGAGGGTGTCGAAGCCAACGCGGGCGAGCTGGTCGAGGCCACTCTCGGCCTGGCCAATTGATGCGAGTAACTCGGCGGCATCTTCCTCGTCAAGCTCGATAAGCTCGCTCTCGAGCTTGGCATCGAGGAAAATGGCCTTTGCCGGCGCCACGAGCGCTGCGAGTTCAGCCAGCTTTGACTCGTCACCCAGCACAGCCTCATCCACGTTGAACACGTACAAGAACGGCTTCGCAGTAAGCAGGCCGAGCTCACGAATTGGCTCAACATCGATACCGGCGCTCGACAGGGTTTTACCCTCATTGAGCACCTTCACCGCCGCTTCGGCGGTCTCAAACACCGAAGCATCAAGCTTCTTCGCCTTCAACTCTTTCTCGTACCTCGGCAGTGCCTTCTCGAGTGTCTGCAAGTCGGCCAAGATCAGCTCGGTGTTGATCGTCTCCATGTCGCTCGCTGGATTCACTGAACCATCAACATGCACCACATCCGGGTCGGTAAACCCGCGCACCACCTGCGCGATTGCGTCAGCTTCACGAATATTCGCCAAGAACTGGTTACCAAGCCCTTCGCCCTCGCTCGCCCCTCGCACGATACCGGCGATGTCTACGAACGAAACGGGTGCCGGCAAAATGCGCTCAGAGCCGAAGATCTCAGCGAGCTTGTTGAGCCGCGCATCCGGCAAATTCACCACACCCACGTTTGGCTCAATCGTCGCGAACGGGTAGTTCGCTGCGAGCACGTTGTTGCGGGTAAGCGCATTGAAGAGGGTTGATTTGCCCACGTTTGGCAGGCCGACGATTCCGATAGTAAGAGCCACGAGTGTCCAGTCTACGCGAACGCTTCTCGTGGAGCGCCGCGCATCCCGCGCCTTCACGCCGGGCTCGCCGCTTCTGTCAGCCGCGTGTGCCACGATGGATGCGTGCCCGTTGATTTCACCGCGATTGATTTCGAGACCGCAAACTCGAAGAGCGCATCCGCCTGCTCAGTCGGCCTCGTGCGGGTGCGCGACGGCCAGGTGGTTGAAAAGGATCACTGGCTCATCCGCCCGCCAGAGAGCGTCGGCGAGTTTCTCGAGTGGAACATCAAGATTCACGGCATCACCCCCGACATGGTCGAAGATGCCCTCACCTGGGCTGAGCAGTTTGACCGGATGCGCGACTTTATCGGCAGTGACGTGGTTGTCGCCCACAACGCGAGCTTCGACATGGGCGTAATTAAGGGTGCGTGCGCCGAAGTGGTGCTACCCACACCCAAATACAAGTACCTGTGTAGCGTGCAGGTCGCGCGCAAAACGTACCAACTCGACTCGTACCGGCTACCCTCGGCAGCGGCAGCGGCTGGCTTCGCCGAGTTTGCACACCACGATGCGATGGCTGATGCCGAGGCGTGCGCCGCGATAATAATGGATGCCGCGCTCAGGTTCGAGGCGCCCTCAGTTGCGGCACTCGCCAAAGCAACCGGCGTGAAAATCGGAACGCTCAAAGCCATCGAACTGAAGCTCTAGCAAAATGTCAGTGGTGGCTGGCACGATTGAGTCATGGAAACACTCTGGGTTTTGATCGCCGCAATCGTTGGCGTCGTTGCTGGCATAGTTATTGGCTTCTGGGCGGCGAAACGCTCGTCGAACGGCGCGACCGATGTGAACGCGCAGGCCGAAGCGAACGCACTGCGGGTGCAACTCGCTGAGGCAAGCACTCGCGCAGAGCTGATGGCCGCGCAGGCAACGTCAGCACAAGCCCAGGTCGAGCAGCTGCAGAAACAGCAGCTTCAAGATCAGAAGGTGCTCACTGAGCTAAAGCCGGTCAGTGAAACCCTCAATAAGCTCGAGAGCAAAGTGACAGACCTCGAAAAGCAACGCAGCGAACAACACGCGCAGCTGTCGCAGCAGCTTCGCCAGAGCCTCGAGTCTGAAGAGCGCCTCGCGCTCAACGCCGACAAACTGGCGACCGCGCTGGCGGCGAATCAGTCGCGCGGCGTCTGGGGTGAAACTCAGCTGCGCCGAATTGTTGAGGTTGCAGGCATGCTCAAGCAGGTTGACTTCACCGAACAACGAGGAATTAGTGGCGATGACACTCGTGGTCGCCCAGACATGGTCGTGCACCTGCCCGGCGCGAAAAACCTCGCGGTTGACGCAAAGGTTCCGTTCAATGCTTACCTTGAGGCGAGCGAAATTTCAGCAACCGCTGCTCCCGCCGAACTCGAGCGTCGTGATGATTTGCTGAAGAAGCACGCGAAAGCACTGAAAGACCATGTCAACGCGCTTGGCAACAAGGCGTATTGGGATGCGCTCGAGGCATCCCCAGAATTCGTGATCGCGTTTATCCCCAGTGAATCCCTACTCGCCAGTGCGCTCGAAGCCGACCCAGGTCTGCTCGACTACGCATTCGAGCGCAAAGTTGCCCTCGCTTCGCCGGTGAGCCTTTGGGCCATCCTCAAATCAGTAGCTCAAGCCTGGCGTCAAGACGTGCTCACCGAAGAAGCGAAGACCCTGCTCGACCTCAGCAAAGAGCTCTATAACCGCCTGGGCACGAGCGCGGGCCACCTTGAAAAACTCGGCAAAAACGTGGCGAGCACCGTTGAAAACTACAACAAGCTCGTGAGCTCGCTCGAGACCCGAGTTTTTCCAACCGCGCGCAAGATCGGCAACCTCAACCAGGCGGCCCTGTTCAGCGAACCTCACGCAATCGAATCAGTGCCGGCAACGCTCACCGCCCCCGAATTCACCGAGCAGCAGGGCGAGCTGACCGACTAGCCGAGCGGTTGCCGCCTAGCCCCAGCGGTCAACGAACCAACCGCAAGGTTCGAGCGGCGGCCTAGCCCCAGCGGTCGACGCGGTGGTCGGTGACGACCGTGCGGATTGTGCCCGAGTGCGAGCGCATCACGACGCTCTCAGTGCGAATAAAGGGACCGCGGCGACGAGGTGCGGCAACAAAGTCTGAGTCGGTGACGCCGGTCGCAACGAAGTAGGCGTTGTCACTTGCGACGAGATCATCAGAACCGAGCACCCGCTCAAGATCGTGACCTGCCTCAACCGCGCGCTGACGTTCAGCCTCATCGCGAGGCCACAGCCGACCCTGAATCACACCACCCAGCGCCTTCACCGCACACGCGGTGATGATGCCCTCGGGCGTGCCACCGATGCCGATGCAGAGGTCTACCGTCGAATCGTAACGAGCTGCGTTGATGCCGCCGGCGACGTCGCCATCGAGTAGCAACCGCACGCTCGCACCGGTGGTGCGCACCTCGTCAATAATCTGCTCGTGACGAGGACGATCGAGCACAGCAACAATAATGTCGCTGACATCAACCTTCTTCGCCTTCGCCAGTTCGCGAATGTTGTCTTCAACCGACTGGTTCAGATCAACAACGCCCACGCCTTCGGCGCCACACACAAGCTTGTCCATGTAGAACACCGCGGATGGGTCGTACATGCTGCCCCGGTCGGCAACCGCAATCACCGAAAGCGCACCGTTGCGCCCCGCGGCTGTCAGCGATGTGCCGTCAATCGGATCAACCGCCACGTCACAGTCGGGGCCCTCCCCCGTGCCGACCTGCTCACCGTTATAGAGCCAGGGCGCGTCATCCTTCTCGCCCTCACCGATCACCACGGTGCCGTTCATTGTCACAGTCGAAAGGAAGCGGCGCATCGCATCAACAGCTGCACCATCAGCGGCATTCTTATCGCCACGCCCAACGAACGCGGTTGCATTCATCGCTGCTGCCTCGGTCGCACGCACCAGCTCCATCGCTAGGTTGCG
>JALRLI010000094.1 GCA_023254555.1 Microbacteriaceae bacterium | reverse complement strand
TTGCCGCTGGTGAGCGTGAAGTCTCCGTGAAAAACCGCATCATCTTTGATGTACTGAATGAGCTGATCGCGCGCCTGAGTCATACCTCAATCGTAGTGGCGGTGCACAGGTAGGCTGATTCTCATGCGCATCGCCACCTGGAACGTCAACTCAATTCGTACCCGTGTTGATCGAGTAGTTGATTGGCTGCTTCGCGAAGACATCGACGTGTTGGCGATGCAGGAAATCAAGTGCAAACCGAGCCAGTTTCCTGTTGACGCTTTCGATCGAGCCGGATATTCGCTCGAAGTTCACGGGCTGAATCAGTGGAACGGCGTGGCCTTTGCGAGCCGACATGACATGACCGACGTGGCGACCGAATTCGACGGGATGCCCGGCTTCGGGAAACCAATTGCCAACACCGAAACACCTCAGGGCACCGGCCCGAACGGGCTCCCGCTCGAAGCACGTGCACTCGGTGTGACGGTTGGTGACCTGCGGTTGTGGAGTCTGTATGTGCCAAACGGTCGCGGGCTCGAAGACCCGCACTACGCGTACAAGCTCGAGTGGCTGGCCGCCCTTCGTGCTGACACCGAGCGCTGGCTCGCACACAACCCTGACTTGCCGCTCGCACTGATGGGCGACTTTAATATCGCTCCTACCGACGCGGATATGGGTGACCCAACTTTTGTGCACGGAATCTCCACGCATATCTCAGAGCCAGAGCGTGCCGCGTTTAATGCGTTTGCTCCCCAGCTCACCGACCTCGTGAGGCCGCACGTGCCAGAGGGCTTCACGTACTGGGACTACAAGCAGCTTCGGTTTCCCAGAAACGAAGGGATGCGCATCGACTTCATCCTCGGGTCAGCTGCACTCCGTGATGCGGTGACCGGCGCATCCATTCATCGCGATGAGCGCAAGGGTGATGGTCCGAGTGATCACGTGCCGGTCGTGATTGATATCGATCCGAGCATCGCCGCCGAAACGTTCGAAGACGATGACGACCGTCCGATGGTTTTTTAGGAGTGCCGATGCGAGACTTTGCCTCTGATAACTACGCTGGTGTGCATCCTGAAATCATGGATGCGCTGGTGTCGGCGAACATCGATCATCAGATCTCGTACGGCGATGATGAGTACACCGCTCGGTTACAGCAGGTAGCGGCGAACAACTTTGGTGACCATGCCAAAATCTACCCGGTGTTCAATGGAACCGGTGCGAACGTGACTGCACTGCAGGCAATGGCACCCAATCGCGGGGCTGTTATTTGTGCCCAGACCGCCCACATTCACGTCGATGAAGCGGGTGCGCCTGAACATGTTGCGGGGCTCAAACTGTTACCCGTGCCCACCCCCGACGGAAAACTCACTCCCGAACTCATCGACCGGGAGGCATGGGGGTTCGGCGATGTGCATCGGGCACAGCCTCGCATTGTTTCGGTGAGCCAGAGTTCTGAGCTCGGCACGGTGTATACGGCTGACGAGCTTCGGGGTATCACTGAACACGCGCACTCACTCGGCATGACCGTGCATCTCGATGGCGCTCGACTCGCGAACGCAGCGGCATCGCTCGGCACCACCCTTCGTGAAATAAGCACCGACGTGGGCGTTGATGTGTTGTCGCTCGGCGGTACGAAAAATGGGCTGATGTTTGGTGAGGCCGTTGTCGTTCTCAACCCCGACACGGTAAGCGGGCTGGACTTCGTGCGCAAGATGAACACTCAGCTGGCAAGCAAAATGCGTTTTCTCTCGGCTCAACTGATCGCGCTCTTCGATGGAGACTTATGGATGCGCAACGCGACCCACGCGAATGCGATGGCTGCTCGACTGCGCGCCCGTCTTGATGCGGCAATCGCTGCTGGCCAAGCCCCGGGGCTCGCCTTCACACAAAGCACACAGGTGAATTCGGTGTTCGCAACGTTGCCGGCTGGAGTTGCTGACCTGTTGCGTGAGCAGGTGCGCTTTTACGACTGGAACGCCGCAATTGGTGAGGTTCGCTGGATGACTGCCTTCGATACGAACGAAGACGAGGTCGACGCATTCGCCGACCTCGTCATACAGACACTGAGCGCTTAGCTCTCGTCAAAGGCTCCGTGGCGCACAATCTCTTTGAGCTCATGGCGCACCCGAGGCGCAACCTCGCGGGCAGCGAGCTCCTCTGGCAACACACTTGGGTCTGCAATCTTGCCGACTGCGAGCGTGTGGAAAACCGCATAACCTGCTGGCAGGTTGAACGCCTTCTGCAGTGCCTCGGTGTCGGTACCAGCCATCTGGTGAACGTAGAGCCCGTCAGTCTGAGCCTGAATCGTAAACTGTGAAACAGCCTGACCAAGGTCGAATTGAGCGTATGGGTTCACGGTGCCTGGTTCGACCTCGGTTTGCACGATGGCGACGACGAGAGCCGAAGCATTTGGCGCCCATACTCCGTTCCAACCAGCGAGACTTTCGAGGATGGTGTTGTATGTCGCGTCGCCGCGGAAACCGACAATGAAACGTGATGGCTGCCAGTTGTTCGCAGAAGGTGCCCAACGTGCAGCCTCAAAGGCCGCGGTCAGATCACCCTGCGAGAGGGTTGCGTTCGCGTCGAACGCGCGTGGGCTCCAACGCGCTGCGAGAACAGGATTAATTGGGGTGCTGGTGTGAGCAGTGTGTGTCATGGTTCTCTTTCAGTAGCTTCGACGAATTACTTGATTCTTCAACTAAATTAGCACATTTTGAGAGCGAGCAGAAAGGGCCCGGTAATTGTTCATGAACCGAGCCCCTCTGATCTGCCCCTAGCTGGTCACCCTGAGCGAATCGCCACTCGCGTCGAGCGCAACCGTCACCTGGTCGCCCTCGCGAATGTCGCCTGCGAGCAACGCCTTCGCCAGCCGATCATCGATCTCATGCTGCATCAGCCGTCGCAGAGGTCGAGCACCATAGATAGGATCGTAGCCACGTTCGGCGAGCCAGGTTCGGGCACCCTCAGTGACCGACAGGGTGAGTCGGCGCTCCGAGAGCCGAGCTTGCAAGCGATCGATGTACAGCTCAACGATGCGAGCAAGGTCTGCCTGACTCAAGGCCTCAAAGATGACCATGTCGTCAAGTCGGTTGACGAACTCCGGCTTGAACGCTTTGCGAACCGTCTCGCGAACGCCCTCTTCTTTTTCAGCCCACGAGAGCTCGGGGTCAATCAAGAACTGGCTGCCAAGGTTGCTCGTCAAAATCAGAATCACGTTTCTGAAGTCAACAGTGCGGCCTTGCCCATCGGTCAGCCGACCGTCGTCGAGTACCTGCAACAGTACGTCGAACACTTCTGGGTGGGCCTTTTCGACCTCGTCGAGCAACACCACTGAATACGGACGGCGACGCACAGCCTCGGTGAGCTGCCCTCCCTGTTCATATCCGATGTAGCCCGGAGGGGCGCCGACGAGACGCGAAACGCTGTGCTTCTCGCCATACTCAGACATGTCGATGCGAACCATCGCCTTCTCATCGTCGAACAAGAACTCGGCGAGCGCCTTCGCAAGCTCGGTTTTGCCGACACCTGTTGGGCCGAGAAATAAGAACGAGCCTGTTGGACGATTCGGGTCAGAAATGCCAGCTCTGGTTCGGCGCACCGCATCGGCTACGGCAACGACAGCGTCTTTCTGGCCGATCAACCGCTTTCCGAGCTCCTCCTCAAGGTGAAGCAGCTTCTCTGTTTCACCCTGCAGAAGCTTGCCCACGGGGATGCCCGTCCACGCAGCAATCACGCCTGCGATGTCGCCATCGGTCACCTGCTCGTTCACCATTCGTGGCTCGTCAGCAGTTTCGGCATGTTCAGCCTCTTGAAGCTGTTGCTCGATGACCGGAATTTCACCGTAGA
>JALRLI010000093.1 GCA_023254555.1 Microbacteriaceae bacterium | reverse complement strand
GGCGCTGGGGACCATCTCCACACTGCGGAGCCTCGTTCTGTTTGGGTTCGCTGGACTGAATGGACTGGCTGGGGGCAGTGCGGGAGTCACAGTCCAAAGAGCGTAGGACTGACTCTGCTTCGTACTGTTTTATACCCTTCACTAGTCGCTGGTGCATTTCGACTACCGACTTCCATTTGGATTCGCTGAGCCACAATTTCAGGAGGCTGTGACCGTTGCATGCCGCCTTGAACGCGTTCCTGGCTTGTTCAGGGTTGACAGCCATGCCGGATTCAACGGCTTCCGCCAGAGTGGCGATGAACGGTTCTGCGAACGCTCTGTAGCGGGTCTGAAGAGAGCCGTGCAAGGGATCACAACTGACTTTCATCGCGCTCAGCTTGAGGAAGTACTCCGTCGAGTCGCGCGGTTTGAGGATCGCGTCGATGCGACTGAGGAGTTCGGCGTCTGGGATCGCTTCCCATTCGGTGGGCGAGAGGCCCAACTCGAAACAGATGACAGGGACCATGCTCTGGTGAACCAGCGACTTGAACGAGCGGTAAGCATGCTCGCCATCCATCCTATTGCTGGTTTCCCAAGCTTGCTGGACTGCTTGCTTGGTCGACCAGAAAAAGCCTCTTTGCTCCTTCTCCAATCCTTGTTTCCACTGGAAAGGTTTGCTTCCCGAGTTCGCCACCACGATTACGGGCCCCTCTCTTGCTGCTGAAGCGTGCGTTAGCTCGCGCTGTGCTGCCATTCTCACTGCTGAGTTGGGGTGAGCTTGATACTCCGCTCGACATGCCGGGGGGCTGTCAAAAGCTCCGCGCTGCTGATTGAAGCGCCGCAACTCGTCGAGCGCTTCGCTGTGCAGGGAATCGCCGGCGTGGCGCCGTGCAAGCTTGGTGCGCGCGCCGTGAGGCAGGTTGGCTAAGCTGGGGTCCGCCAGCTCATCGTGCCAGAGGCGGGAGAGGTTCTGTGGGCGAAGCTCACCGGCTGGCCGCGCGGGTACAGGTGCTCTGGGAACGGTTTGCGCCATTTCTCTCAGGTTGGCAGGCCGCACCCCACGTCCCAGCAAGCGTTCCACGAAACTCACTCCATCATCAGGGATCTCCGTGATGGGCGCGCGCAAATCCTCGATGGCCCGTGTGGCAGCATCCTCCAGGGTTTCGCAGTGGCATAGGTGCAGCATGAGCCGATCTCGAGCGCCGTCATGCGAGCACGCAGCAAGCTTTTGAACAGCGGAGACGGCGTCGGATATCAGCTGCAGCTGTTCCTGCTCCGTACGACCGTCAAGGCAGCAAGATGACTTGTTTACTGGTGCGGAGCACGCAGCATTTTTGCCGCCTTGAGGTGCCGTCGCGGGAGTGGTCTTGGGGTCTTGAATCTTGGCGTCTTGGGTCTTGGCTCCTTGGATCTTGAGGTCTTGAGTCTTGACGTCTTGAATCTCGGCGTCGTCGTGGTCTTCGTGGTCATCGGTCTTCTTGGTCTTCGACGCGGGCTTGCACCCCTGCTCTTCTGTTGCACTGTGGGGGCGTTTCGGTTTCGCCGCCAACATCGACGCTCGCGCCACGCCACCAGCGACGAGAATGTGCTCGTCATCGCTGCTGTCGCGAGTAAAATGTTTGGCTCGATTCTCGGCGCGGTGCTTGCCGGTGTTGGCCGGCGCAACGGGTATGCGGGTTGAGCTGACTGCGCTGCTGGCTGAGGCATCCGCCGTCGCGACGGCTTCAGTGGCCTCGTCAGCAATCAGCATGTTTCGCAACAAGCTGGATGCACGCAACAGGTTGCATCGGCCTTCTGCGTTTGTCGCGCAGACGATGCAGGCTCTGATCTGGTACGGCTGGGCTTCGGGGTATTCTTCTTCCAGAGCGTCGATGAGGGATTGGGTGAGAACCTCGGGGGCGCGCCCCGAAGCTCCGGCGGGTTCCTCCTCTTCGCTGCTGCTCTCCCCAGGAAGCCAGTCGAGAAGCAGCTCAGTCGTGCGCAGCATGAATTCGGCATGCTGCCCAAAGATGGGGCTGGCCACCGTCAGTTCCGTTGAAGCGGGATGCGCCCAGCCGTAGCTGCCGGCACGGGGTTGAGTGAGCACGAGACACCGTCCGGGGGGCACGAGGTCCGGGTGGAAATCGTGTCGGATCTCCCAGAAGGGATCCCGTGAGGGTGTGGCGACGGGGCACAGCACTAGAACACGTACGCGGAACACGACCGCTGCGACGGCAGCCATGAAGAGGTCCCCGCGTCGCTGCAGCGCATCCATCTCATCGAGATACCTCTCATACGTGATCCCCTGCCTGTGCAAGCCGGCGAGGTGATCAGCGTTGAGGGTGGGTACTGGGTACGCGATGGAGGGCGTTCTCAGTTCGAGCGGAGTGAGAGCCGTCCCGGCCCTCGCTTCTTCCACGAGGAAGCGGCGAAGATGGCCTGCATCGGTGGGGAGGCCACAGGGGTAATGCCAGCCGCACACTTCCGAGCGGGCGCGGAGAACTTGATGGATCGCTTCGAAGAGCTCCAGGTGGCCGAAGCCAGTCGGGGAATCCAGGCTGTCGGGGGCGACAATCGAGCCCCAGACGACCATCCTCTGGAGGTGCGTGAGCTGCTGCTCATTGCGCTCTTCCTCTTTTATCGCGCAAGGACCGCCGTGCGAGTGGTGGTCTCCGCACATCGGCTTCTCTTCGATCTTGAGAGCGAAGGAGGGCTCAAACTTGACCTTGCGGTCGGTGACGCCCGCTCCAGCTGCTTGGATTGGCTCAGCCTTGGCTTTCGGCCTGACGGCCTCGGCGGCGGGCTGCGCCTCGGGTTCAGAGCCGCTACCGCCTCCCGAAGTGGAAGCAGCAGTCTTACGGGCAGCTCGGCGCGCGGCGCCGCTGCGCTTCTCTTTCTTTGTGATCGTGCGAGCTTCTGATCCAGCTCCGGTGATGGGCTGGAGCTCGGCCTCCGCCTTGCTCTTGCTCTTCTCAGCTGCGAGAGCAGAGCATTTCGCTTTCCTGAGTTTGGAGCGGGAAGAGGCTTCGTTGGCGTCGGAACTTTCTTCTTGAGCTGGTGAGCTGGGCTGCGGATCGCGAGCTCCGCCGTCGCCCATGGCCTTGCGCTTGCGCGCGGGACCGCGAGCAACGTCAGCCTGGCTCGGTAGGCCTAGGGGGGGAAAGGATGGGTCCTCGGCGGACTTGAATTTCTCCGAAGATTCCTCTAGCCTGCCAGCTGCGACTGACTGGAGACTTCTGCCCTGCACCACAGAAGGGTGCTGAGGCGATGAATTCATCGTGCCGTTGTCTGGGCCTTTTGAACTGAATTTGTGTTGTTTTGACATTTGAGGGGTCGGGGTACGTTTACAGATGAGTAGACACTGATCATGACTTCACTCGCGCGCTTAAATAAGGGGGCCTCGGGGTTGATGGTTGGTACTCTCAGTCCGGTACTCCCAGCCCCTGCATCACTGCCAGGCCCCCTGGACCTATCCTAGTCGATCCGCTCAGTAGACTTCTGATTTTTGTAACAACTGCTGAGTCACTCTAGGTCCACTCCCAGAGTCTTGGCAGTGCCGCGCCGGCTTGATCTGGTCGGTTCAGTCACTAGTCGCAAGGCTCGTGACAAACAGTTACGGGGGCCTAGTCACTGGGCACAAGTGAATCATGACTAAACCGGAATCCCGTAGTTAATCACGGCGCCCCCCCCAATGATCTCACTTGTGCCTTGAAGAAAGTCCGCGAAATGCAAAGAAAGCCAGCTCCGCTCCATATTTTGCAAATGAGCGGGAGGGTCACCGGTTCCAGTGCAGGCACTGCGGCCATATCTTCTGAGGTACGCTAAGTGCTTGGATTACTCCTAGGCAGCAGCGAAGAGCTTAAGACAACGGAACTGCTTTTATTCGGCAGCCGCCGTCGCGTGAGCGACG
>JALRLI010000092.1 GCA_023254555.1 Microbacteriaceae bacterium | reverse complement strand
CGTGCTCGAGCTTGGCGGGAGCGATCCATTCATCGTGCTCGACGATTCGAACCTCGAAGAGACCGTCAAGGCTGCCGTTGCTGGCCGCATGTCAAACGCAGGCCAAGCCTGTACGTCGCCGAAGCGATTCATCGTAGTTGATTCTGTCTACGACCGTTTCACGGAGCTGTACAAAGCAGGCATCGCTCAGATTGAGCCGGGTGATCCACTCAGCACTGAAACCCGCTTTGGTCCGGTTTCTACGCCGCAGGCTCGTGCAGAGTTGCTTGAGCAGATCAATGACGCAGTCGAGAAGGGAGCGTCCCTCCTCAACGGCGGTAAAGCAGTCGATGGGCCAGGTGCATACCTCGAGCCGACGTTACTCGCTGATCTGAAACCAGGCATGCGCGCCTATGGCGAGGAGCTCTTTGGCCCAGTAGCTCAGATCTACCGTGTTGCCGATGCTGACGAGGCTATCGAGCTTGCCAATAGCTCAGTGTATGGTCTTGGCGCCGCGGTCTTCGGCTCAGATGCCGCCCAGACCCGCTACGTTGCCGAGAAACTCGAAGCTGGCATGGTATTCATCAACTCGAACAGTAACTCTGAACCAGACATGCCGTTCGGCGGAGTGAAGCGCAGCGGTTTTGGTCGTGAGCTCGGGCCAATGGGCATCGAAGAGTTCGCAAACAAAAAACTGATTCGCGAGTTCTAGCGCTCTAAGCTGAGGATATGAACACCTCGGCATCGAAATTTGCAGTTGCACTGGTTGGCGCATCCATTGTCGCGTTGATGAGTGGATGCGCCCCAACGGTCACCGTCGTGGGCACGTGGGGCGACGCGGCGGTCAGCACTGAGCCCTCTCTCGAGCTCAGCAAGAGTGGCAAACTCACCGGCACCGATGGTTGTAATCGGCTTGTCGGAGAGTATGAAGCTTCCGGCAACACGATTACCTTCAAGCAGGTAGCCTCAACGATGATGTTCTGCGAGCAGATAGACACATGGCTGAGCCGACTCGATTCCGCCACAGTTTCTGGTGACACGATGACCGTGTTTGACGCTAACTCACAAGAGATTGGCACTCTAGATCGAACCGAGTAACCTCGGCAAGAGGAATTCTCGACCTAGTTCATGTCGTCAGCTGGCTCGTGTGCCTTCACGCTCTTGATTCGCAGGCTGGTAATCAGACCGATGATCAGCGCGATTGTTCCGGCAGCGGCAGCAAAAGCCACACCCTGCGTCATCGCATCGCTAGCGGCCTTCGCAACATCTGCGGTTGCAGGGTTTGCGGCCAGCTGAGCGATTGCTCCACCCGATGACGCGTCTATCGCGTCAACCATGTCAGCGACCTTTGGGTTCGCCGCAATCTCGTCAGCCAGGCGTTGCTCGGTGCCATTTTTCAGCGTGCTGAACAAAATCGTGCCGAGAATTGCGATACCCATCGCCGAGCCAAGCTGACGACTCGTTGACTGCGTGGCTGAGCCCTGCCCGCTCTTATCCATCGGCACATCGATCAGAATCACCGAGGTGAGCTGTGACGTTGCGAAGCCAACTCCGATTCCGTAGATGAAGAGGAAGGGTGCTGTTGTCCAGGCGTTGGCCGCAGGGTTGATTACAAGCGCAATCGCGGCCAGCCCGACAATCTCGAGGGCGAGGCCCGTTCGAACCAGAGCGAGCGCGCTCATCCGCTTACTCAGCCCTGAAATTGCACCGCTGGCGAGAAACGAACCAAGTGCCAACGGCAACAAGCCCAGCCCGGCTTCGAATGCGCTCATCCCGGCAACGTTTTGAAACCACAGCGGCAGCGACAGAATCAAACCGAATTCGCCAAGGCTCACGACGAGAGCCGTCACATTGCCATTCGCAAACGAACTGATTTTGAAGAGGGACAGGTCAAGTAGACCAGCATTATTTTGCGCTTCGCGATGACGCTCCCAAAACACAAAGCTGACAATAAAAATTGCGGCGAGGGCAAAGCAAACGGGGATGATCGAGAACGTGCCCAACGCAAAATCGGCGCCGTCGGTTGCAAACCACCAGCCGAAATTACGTCCTTCAATGAGGGCAAACACGAACAAACCAAGACCCGCCACCGAAAGCACTGAACCGAGCACGTCGGGGGTGCGTTGTATGTTCTTCGTGCGCGAAGTCTCGGCAATGAACATCAGTACGCCAAGAAAGGCGATGATTCCAAACGGGATGTTGAGTCCGAATGCCCAGCGCCAGCTCGCGTTCTCTGACAGCCAGCCACCAACGAGGGGCCCAACAGCTGCCATGCCGCCGATGGTTGCACCCCAGATTGCGAAAGCGATGGTTCGCTCTCTGCCGCGGAAGTTGTGGTTCAGCACAGACAACGTTGTGGGCAGAATCATTGATCCGCCGATACCCTGAATCGCCCTAAAGATGATGAGCTCTACACCTGTTGCTGCGAGCGAGCAGGCGATAGATGAGGCGACGAAAATAACGATGCCGATGAGGAGCAGTAATTTACTCCCGACTCGATCAGAGAGTCGGCCCCAGATCAGAAGAAGCGATGCGAAGAGCAGTGTGTAGATCTCTTGGATCCACTGAACCTCGGTGCTGTTGATGCCGAGGTCTTTCACGATGCTCGGAATGGCAACAGAAACAATCGTGCCATCCATAATGATCAGTGAGATGGCAAGGCTGACTGCCCCAAGTCCAATCCAACGCGTCTTACCGCCCATCGTTGTGAACCGCTTTCTTTTGTCTAGCTAGGTTGTTTATCGAGCTCTGGCTTACTGCCAGAACACTGCCAAAATCACGTTGAGAACGGCGAGACCTGCGATCGTCGGGATAACCCATCCAGCGATGGCATCCTTTTTCTTGTTTACGAGCGCAATGACAATAATGGCCAGCAGTACCGCGAATTTAACCGTGAATTTCGTGTGGCTGACAGGCTCATCTTCATCGCCGCCACCGAACAGTGCCAGGCCAAACAAAATAATTCCGGTGACCAGCATCGTCCATGCGCCGTGCATGATTGCCGGCACGATTTTCGCCGTGCCAGTTTTGATGGCTGATATCTGAACGAGAGCGCCACCCAGCAGGGAAGCAAGACCAATGAAGTGCAGAACTAGAAAAATATTCTCAACGATTTCCATACACACCAACCTACCAACCACTCACGGGCGGCGCGTGGATTGAGCATGCGTCAGACGTGCACAGCACGGAACTGGTGCTTTGTGCATCTGTGACCCCTCCGGATGGTGCAGAATTGAACAAGTTCCACATTCCGTACTAACCCCATCCATCAACTCTGATGTAGACCGTGATCTGAGGACAAACACATGTCAACCGAGAAGCTGACCCATGAACTCGAGCAGGTTGTAGCACGCGCCGCAGCCGCTGCCGCGCCATTCGCCGCGACGAGCCCACTTGATCGAGCAAGGGCGCTTGTCGCGGTTGCCGACGCACTCGAAGCTGCTACCACCCCGCTGGTTGCAATTGCGATGCGTGAAACCGGGCTCACCGAGGTGCGCCTGACCGGTGAAGTGAAGCGAACCGCGGTTCAGCTCCGCCTCTTTGCTGAAACCATTGTTGACGGCAGCTACCTTGACGTGCGTATCGACCAAGCCGATGACAATTTCGCGCTCGGCATTCGCCCTGATGTGCGCCGGTACCACATCCCCGTAGGTCCGGTCATCAACTTCTCGGCATCAAACTTTCCGTTTGCGTTCTCGGTAGCAGGTGGCGACTCCGCTGCTGCACTTGCCGCGGGATGCCCACTCATTGTGAAAGGCCACTCCGGCCACCCTGAACTTTCAAAGGCGACCGCGGAGATTGTGAACAAAGCCCTTACCGAAGCAGGTATGCCTGAGGGCACGTTCCAGCTCATCCTGGGCCAAGAAGCAGGTGTAGCTGTTTTGAAAGATCCTCGTATCAAAG
>JALRLI010000091.1 GCA_023254555.1 Microbacteriaceae bacterium | reverse complement strand
CGAACTCAAAGCAAATTTCGACTCAGAGCTTGGTGTCACCGGCATGGCCGCAGTGAACATCGACATCTCGAAGAAGCTCAGTGATGCACTGCCGCTGTATCTCGGTGTTGTTTTGCTGCTGAGTATTCTGCTGCTGATTCTGGTCTTCAGGTCGATTCTGCTTCCGATTGTGGCGAGCGCCGGTTTCTTGCTCACCGTGCTCGGATCGCTCGGTGCGGTTGTTGCCGTGTACCAGCTCGGTTGGGCGGGCGACGTGTTCGGCGTGCACGATCCGGGCCCCATCTTGAGCTTCTTGCCAACGCTGCTGATCGGCATCTTGTTCGGTCTGGCAATGGACTATCAGCTGTTCATCGCAACCGGAATTCGCGAGGCGTACGTGCACGGCGACACAGCTCGGGCCGCAATCACCCATGGGGTGAGGGCAGGTCGCGCGGTGGTTATCGCCGCGGCAATCATCATGATTTCGGTATTCGGCAGCTTTGCGTTCAGTCATATCTCCACGATTAAGCCCATGGGATTTGGCCTGGCAATTGGCGTGCTTTTCGACGCCTTCCTCGTTCGCTTGCTGCTCGTGCCGGCAGTGCTGCGCATGTTCGGGAAGGCTGCGTGGTGGATTCCAAAGTGGCTCGACCGAATCATGCCCGACATGGATGTTGAGGGCGCGAAGTTAGAGCGTGAGGTTACTCACCCTCAGTCTTCTTAGCCAGATTCAGGTTTTGGCCAAGGGCAACCATGAAGATGACCAAGCCGGCCGAGAGAATCATGTGGCCAAGACCAGCGATGCCTGAAATTGCAGGCGAAACCTCGGCAGTGCCGAGAACCGTCAAGCTGCCGTGAACCACCATCATGCCGGTGCTGATGACGAGACCGGTGTTGTACAGCCAGAAGAACGTGGTGAAGAGGCCTTGCGAGTTTGAGATGCTGAAGAGTTTCTCGAGTGCGAGGAAGACCAGCATCGCTAAAAATCCAAGGGTCAGGATGTGCGTGTGCACAACACTCAGCTGAGTGAACTCGCCCTGCTCGAAGTTGTTGAATTTAGTGAATTCCCGGTAAAACACACCCGCGGCGAGTCCGAGTACGAGGTAGATAAATGAGGCGATGAAGAGCTTGCGCACGGGAATCCTTTCGAGGTGATCGTTTCACAGCTTATCGAATCGAAAATTGGGGTTTACCCCCAGCCGCTCTGGTGAAAAACAAGCGATTCTGTAATTCTGTTAGCGAGAAAAGTCTTGCGGGGAATGACCCGGCAAACTCCGTATTCGTCAGGAGCCACCCTTGGATTCAGCCCCCATCCGAGTAGCGATTGTTGAAGATCAGCCACTCTTTCGCGATCTCCTTAAAGAGTCACTTGATCAGGATGAAAACCTCGAAGTCGCTTTCGCGGCTGGCTCAGTCACCGAGGCTCGCGCTCAGATGAAAATATCCGAAGTTGATGTCGCGTTGCTCGACGTCGACCTCCCTGATGGAAACGGCATTGGCTTAGGTGTCAGCCTGCGCAGAGACTGCCCGGCCATAGGGATTGTGCTGCTTTCGGCGAATGATGAACTTGATTTGCTTCTGAGCCTGCCTGACGATGTGCGTCGAGGATGGAGCTATCTCTCCAAGTCATCGACCGCAGATCTGAGTATCCTCATCACGGCAATTCAGTCGTCACGGCGGGGCATCACCATGCTCGACCCCACGTTGGTGGGCAATTCTGCCCCGAAACCTCAGGGTGACCTCTCGAAGCTCACCAAGAAGCAATTTCAGGTGTTGGCTGCAGTCGCGCGCGGCCTCGGTAATCAGGCGATTGCTGACGAAATGGGTTTGTCACTCAACTCAATCGTGAATCATTTGACCGCAATCTACGCTGCGCTCGGAATTCAAGACGGAGCAAATGCTCGGGTCAGCGCAGTGCTGAATTTCTTAGAAAACACCACTCGCACACCGAGGTAGAAACGCTCACATGAGTTCGAACGTGGGCCGGAGAACCTCCGGCCGCTCGCTGAAAGCAACTGGCCTGTTGATGGCCGGAAAGATGGCTACTTCGGCAAAAGTATTCTTGCCGGTTCTCGCCTTTCTCTCGGTGATGACGGTGCTGAGTGAGCTTGGGCCAATCGAGCTGCCACCGGGCCAACTCATCGGCATTGCAAGCATCACTTTTCTTGCCTCGAGTGTGTACGCGCTTCTCTTCGGGCGAGTCCTCAACCTCATCGCGCCTCGGGCCGGCACTCTCAGATTGATTCTGGTGGTCATCCTCTATTTCACGACTGAAGCGGGGCGAGCAGTTGCGGTTGCAGCGATGGTGCACAACGTGGCGCCCTCGATTGAGGTCGAGTGGGGCTATCGAATTCTTGCGGGTGGCGCGACTGGCATCTTGATCTTTGGTATTTCTGCGGTGATCGCGAATGACGTGGTTACCTACGAAACCGACCTACGTAATCTCCGTCTCGCGAGAGCGAAGCTTGAGGCCACCACCGAGAAGTCCGAGGTCGACCTCGCCATGCGGCAAGAGGCAATGCTTGAGACGGTGAGAGCGTCAGTGTCGGACGCGCTTGCGAAGGTGGACACCTCGGAGAGTGGCACCGCGGCTCCTGCCCTGATTCGAATCTCAGAAGAAGTCGTCAGGCCGCTGAGCCATCAGCTTTACGATGAGATGCCGCAACCTCCGCAGGCCAGCCTCGAGCCCCAGCGAGCCTCGTATCGGAGAATTTTTGTGCTGGCGACGGTCACCCAGCCTTTCCAACCCGCCTTGCTTGCCACGTTCGCTTTTTTTCTGATGATTGGTGCGGCGTTATTCAAATTCCAGTCAGTGCTGGCGGGTTTCGGGATGGTCGCGGCTATGATCTGCTGGCTCGTGATCTACCTGACGCTAGCGAGTTGGCTCCTGATGCCGTTGCTGCCGAAGCTGGGCTTTTGGCTCAGAGCTGTGATTCTCACTCTGGTGTACGCGGGCATTTCGGTGGGGCCAAACCTGTTACTCGGTTGGTTTCCACCGAATGGAGTGCAGCTGCATATCGCCGGAACCGCATCCATCTACATCATTGCCACGTTTGTGGGATGGACGTTAGCGCTCTATCCGGCAGCCGTTGTCGCGAGCTCTGAGCAGATTGCACAAATTGGATTGGTTAATGCCGAGCTTGGTTGGCAGGTCGCCCGCTACAACACTCAAGCTCTCGCGCAGCAGCGCAGAGTTGCGAAGGCCATTCATAAGGATGTGCAGGGAGTTCTGGTGGCGTCTGCGGCCAAACTTCAGGCAGCTGTTAGCAATGGCCTCGACTTTGAAACGGCGCTGAAAGAGATTGAACCAACGATTCAAGGATTGACGAAACTTATTGAACCCGAGCAAAAAGAGGTAGACCTGCGCAGCTCGCTTGATTCACTCAGTGATCTCTGGCGCGGTGTGCTGGAAATTGACTATGACATGAGTTCTGCGGTGGTGAAGTGCATCTCAGCTGACCCAGTCTGCTCTGAAGCAGTGGTGGATTTTGTGACTGAATTCGCAACCAACTCAATCAAGCACGGCTCGGCTCGAAGGCTGGCCGTTTCTGCGACGCAGCCAACCGCAAGCACCGTTCAGCTGCGGTTACGGAACGATGGTGACGGGCTTCGCTCTGAGACCCCGGCAACGGCGGGAATTGGCATGAGGCTGCTCGCGAGCCAGTGCATCGAGTACAGCGCTGAGTCTCTGGAAGAGGGTGGGGTTGAGCTGACGGCGCTTTTGCCGCTGAGGGACTCCATACAATAAAAAACCCTGCCGCCGAGTAGAAGCCTCGACAGCAGGGAGTGGCTCCGACCGGCATCGATCCGGTGACCTTTCGATTTTCAGTCGAACGCTCTACCAACTGAGCTACAGAGCCAGACGGCATCTCGTGAGAAGTATGTCGCCTGGATAAAAGCCCTTCCGAAGAAGGGCTGTCATCCGCGACCCTGACGGGACTTG
>JALRLI010000090.1 GCA_023254555.1 Microbacteriaceae bacterium | reverse complement strand
CCTGCGAGCTTGCTTGACTGGGTGATTTGGCGCATCAGTCAATTATCGGTCACGAATTGCTTCGCGAATCACAGGCACTAAAACTGAACGGCTAGAAGTCCCAGTCTTCGTCATCGGCAAGGCTATCGCCACCGAAGACGAAGACTGGGACTTTTGAAGAACTAGTTCTCGCCGAAGGCCCGTAAGGGCTGATGAGGGGCTCGAACCCGCAGGTTTCTGCAGGTCCGGGCCCCTTTTTGTGCCGTCTCCAGCAAGACAGAGGAGGACGGAAATGAACATAATCACCCAAACGGTATGGCATGGAGGTGGCACGAGTGCACCTCCCAGGCGAGCGCGGATAGGCGTGATGTCCGGAATTTGCGGGTGGCACGCCGCTGATGTCGTGCCAGAGCGTGCCATTGGAGATCCAGCAGGAGGAGAAAAAAGCCTGTTCACGCGGGATATCTTCTCGTTCTGGGTAGCAAATGGCACGAAGTGGCACGACGGTCCGCGTGAGTCCATTTGCGGCCACAGGAGGATGCGATGAATGCCACGAAGAAGGTCACCGGTGCAGCTAGACGCGAGGGGTGGGGAAGCCTGCGAAAGCTTCCCTCTGGTCGTTGGCAAGCCCGATACCCTGGACCAGACGGTGAGATGTACACCGCCCGCACGGAGGACGACAAATCGCTGACGTTCTTCACAAAGACAGACGCCAGAGTCTGGCTCGCTGCCACGCACGCCAAGATCGCCCTCGGAGAATGGGAACCGCCGGCACTCGTCGCCGCCCGGCTTCGGGCGGAGGCTACCGCAGAGAAGGCGAGATCGATCGGTTTCACCGAGTATGCCGAGCGATGGATCGAGATGGTGCGGATGGAGCCAGGCCGGAGCGGGAAGAAGCGAGCCGTCGGCACCGTTCGCGCCTACCGGAGCAAGATCACCGGATACCTGATTCCGGAGTTCGAGGACACTCCGATCCGGCAGATCGATGTGGCGCGTATTCGAGAAATGACGACCCGCCTCGACCAGATCCCCTCTCCCTTGAACCCGAAGTCGAAGTTCAACGGCGTCACCCGGCCGGTGTTGATCGTCCTCATGATGATCCTCCGACAGGCCGCCAGGGAGAGCCTGATCCCGGCAGCGCCTAACATCTCGATCCCCCGCCAGGAGTCCGTGCGGCACGACGCTGAGCACGACCCCGGCGAGGACGTCGCCAGCCCTGAACAGGTCGAAGATATCTATGAGGCACTGCCCGATGAGTGGGCTATCGCAGGGCTTCTGGCGGCCTGGTGTCAGCTCAGGCGCGGCGAGTGTCTGGGCCTGCAACGCCGAGACATCGAGTGGCACGACGACGGCAGCGCGACCCTTCATGTGCGACGGCAGCTGAACGCCAACACCGGCGACTACACGGACCTGAAGAGCGACGCAGGCAAGCGCTCGCTCAGCATCCCAAAGCTGATCCGACGCCGACTCCGGCAACACCTCCGAGACCATGTCGGGCACGAGGCGAAAGCCCCCGTGATCCCGACAAGCCCTCGAGGCAGCGTACCGCTTTCGAACACTCGTTGGGGGCACATCTGGAGCGAAACGAGAGACTCCGTCAAGAGTCTCCCACCGCGATTCAGATTCCACGACCTGCGGCACACCGGGCTGACGATCTTCGCCCAAGAGGGCGCGACCCTCGCAGAGTTGATGCGACGCGGTGGACACTCTGATATCCACATCGTCCTCCGCTACCAGCACGCCACCATGGAGCGTGACCGGGAACTCTCGGACCGCATGAGCGAGCGAGTTGCGGCGCGACTCAAAGCAGGCAGACTTGACTCCGAGAATGAAGCAGAGGAGGACCGCGAAGGACACCTGTGATGTGCAAGACACATCAATAGGGAGGCGCTTCATGACCACACACCACCATTCGACACTCCCCGAGTCGACGATCGTGCCGCTCGCGGTTGCAGCGGAACGCTTCGGAGTGTCGGTGAAGACACTGCGCCGCCGAATCGCGGACGGCACGATCCGCGGATACCGGGTGGGGCGTCTCATCCGCGTCGATCTGCACGAGCTCGACGAGCGTCTGCTAGTCGAGATCCCGTCACGCAGGTGAACGAGGGAACGATCGGGACGGGCCTCAGGTAGGCCCGTCCCGATCTCTCTGTCCGGTAATCGCCGCACTGGCATCTCTGGTGTGAACTTGCGGGCCTTTCTACAATGCTTGCCCGCGGGCCTCTCGCGCTGCTTCAGCGGCTGCACGCTGTTGCACGTCGGCGACGACGAAGTCGACAAAGTCTTCGTCACGATCCACGATCATCTCTTCCTGGCCGTCGTCGGCGGGGTCCTCTCCCGGCCACGTGGTCTGCCGTGTCGGGCGGTCTCGGTCGAGCTTGCTTCCGTTGATCGTGACCCAGTTCCGGAGTCGGGCGCACGCTGCGGCGAAGTCGGCGTGCCACAGTAGCGGTGCCGAACCATCTCGGGTCGGGTGGTAGCAGGTGAGCCAATGCGTGTGGAGGGCGGAGAGCTCCCATATGAGTTCCCAGTGTCGGTGCCACATTGGCGGGATCGTCGCCGCGGGGAGCCCGTAGGTGGCTCGGAGCCAGTTCACCCAACCGTTCAGGAGCATCCATTCTTCTTCGGCCTGGTGTGCGGTGATGAGATTCCAGTTCACGGGCGATGGCGGAGGAGCCGGCGGTTGAAATGTCGGTTCCGGTATCGGCGTCTCGGCTCGCTTGAACGGTTCGGGCTCGGGTTGGTCAAGCTCCGGGATATCGTCGGGGTCGAACGCGTCTTCGGCCATGTTGCTCCTCCTTGCACACAAGCAGATGTGCAGGAAGGTGCCCCTTTGTTCCCAACCGCCATCGCTTACAGCGCGGGTCGCGTACTGAGTCGCACTTCCCTACCGGGCGGCTGAACGAGCGTCGGATCTTGCGCCACGCAGCAGCACCGATGAACCTGTCCCAGACACAAGGGTTTCTTAGAATTTCAAAGAATTCCTTATCGAGCCATCTGAACGTAGGGTCGGGCGCTCTCGAAGGCCTACTCATGAAGGTGCGTCATCTGGTCGATGGGCGTGGCCTTCGGTTCGGGGCTCTAATGGCTTGCGGGCAGAACAGCGATTTGCCTATAAACATCCCGCTGACAGAGCGGATGTGTGGTAGCTGTTGCACCCCGCCCAATGCGGTGTTGGGCAACAGGGCCTATTCATCGAGCATAGTCCGCACCTGTCCGCGCTAGCGCGGTACCCGGGTTCTAGACGGAAGCGCAACACCTAAAGTGTGAGTTGTCTAGACCACCACCGAAGGGCTGCGCTTCCTTGTCCACACTTTACCGCCACCTCACCCTGAACGACCGGATCGAGATCGAGAAACTCCACGACCACGGCCACACCCACGCCGAGATCGCTCGAAGAATCGGCGTGCACCGTTCAACCATCGGCCGCGAGATCAAGAAGCGTTCCTGGCAACCTGAACACGACCACGCGAATCTTCGCCCCTACCTACGGAACAAACTCGACACCCGTCACCGGCGAGACCGGGTGTATCTCGCTGGTCAAGCACAACTCCACGCCAACACACGCCGAGCACGCTCGCACCAGCCCTACCGAATGACGCATGACCCGCTCGTTGATTGGGTGATCACACATTTGGGGCGGGGGTGGACCCCGGAAGAGATCAGCGGACGCCTCCCTATCGAGCACCCCACCGATCACCGTATGCGGGTCAGCCCAGAAACGTTGTATGCCTGGATTTACTCACCCGGCCAACAGCATCGGCAGCTGCACCAATACCTTGCTCGGGGGCAGAAGAAACGACGCCGCATCAAGGGCCGAAAGGTACACACGGAACGCATCAAATATCGGGTCTCGATACATGAACGACCCGCCGAGGTATTGACGCGGGAAGAGTTTGGGCATTGGGAATCAGACAGTGTGCTGGGCGCACACGGCACCGGCGGTATTCAC
>JALRLI010000008.1 GCA_023254555.1 Microbacteriaceae bacterium | reverse complement strand
CGATCAAGTCAAAATCGAGTATCTCGCTCGAGCCGTTGATGAGGTCAAACCGACGGTCATCGTGCTCCCTGAGACAACGAATGGTCACGCCACCGAACTCGCGAAGTACCTCAAAGATGACCTTGGCGAAGAATTTATCGTACACACTGTTGCCTTCGACCAGGTGTACAAGGCGAGATCAACGAGCGTTCTCGTCAATACCACTCTCGGTGATTATGCGATTGTGGATACCTACGGCAACACAAGCGTTGTTCCTTCGGTGGTATTGGAACCGGTGATTGCCGGGAGTGGGCCTCGAATAGTGGGCATCCACTCGGTTTCGCCTGTGAGTGGCGAAATGAACCGCTGGCGCGAAGATTTCAAGTGGCTCGATCAGATGTGCGCGCTCCCCGACACGATCATCGCTGGTGACACAAATGCAACTCCAGACCAGCACCACTCACTCCAAGGCTGTGAACTCGCGTCACTGCAATCGAGGGCTGGCGGCTTGGGCACCTGGCCGACTACCCTTCCAGCAATTATGGGCGCGCAGGTGGATCAGGTAATGACCACTTCTGGGTGGAAATCAGTTGGCTTTTCGGTCATGAGCAGTGAAGACGCATCTGGGAGTGACCATCGACCAATCGCGTCCGTAATCGTGCCAGCGCAATAGGGGGTTAAAACCCCAGGCCAACGCTCTTTCGCCAGTTTCTCGGCGTAGAATTCAGTCGTGCACACAAGGAATTTCGATGAGTAAATCGTCGAACAGAAATCGCACCACGATTGACGATTCCAGTGCTTTCACTGACGCCATTATGAGTGGTTGGGATGTGCGCGAGCGGCCCCTTCCTCAGGCGCGGGCGGCATCATCCTTTGCCGCTGCGCGGCGCGCTGCCTTCGGTCGGCATTTTGCTGGGAAACGAATTGTGATTGAGGCTGGCGAGCTCAAAACTCGATCGAATGACACCAGCTACCCCTTTCGGGCATCCACTGAATTTAGTTATCTCACCGGGTGGGGTGCAGACGCTGAACCCGGTGCAATCTTGGTCTTCAACCCCAGCGCTGACGGCCACGAGTGTGTCTTGTACTTCAGACAGGCCGCGGGTCGCGACACGATTGAGTTTTATGCCAACTCCGAAATTGGCGAATTTTGGGTCGGGCCGAGGCCAACCCTCGAGCAAGTCAGTGCCGCTCTTGCGATTGCAACTGACGATCTGAGCAATTTCACGCCCACCCCTGGTGAGCTGTATCGCGCTGATGACGAGGTCGCCCAGTTGCTGAGCGAGATGAGGTTAGTCAAAGACGAGTACGAAATTTCACAGATGCGCGAGGCTATTCTCGCGACGCGTGGTGGCTTCGAAAAAATACTGGATGCGTTGCCTGGTGCCATTGGACAGGCTCGCGGGGAGCGCTTGGTCGAGGGCGCGTTCAATGGTCATGCGCGACTTGCTGGCAACACTGTTGGCTACGAAACCATTGCAGCATCTGCTGAACACTCCTGCGTGTTGCACTGGACGAAAAATGACGGCTCTTTCAGCGACGGTGACCTGATCTTGGTCGATGCAGGAATTGAACTGGACAGCCTCTACACCGCTGATATCACCCGCACGCTTCCCGTTTCTGGCGAGTTCAGTGAAACCCAACGTCAGGTCTATCAAGCTGTGCTCGATGCGGCTGACGCTGCTCACGCCATTGTGCGCCCGGGTATCAAGTTCCACGAGGTGCACGCCGCGGCGATGCAGGTCATTTCGGCCCGAATACGCGAGTGGGGGCTGATTCCAGCTGGCACCTCAGAACAAGCCGGGTTTCACCGCCGGTTTATGGTGCACGGCACGAGCCATCATCTCGGTATGGATGTTCACGACTGCGCGCAGGCGAGACGAGACATGTACATGGATGGCGTACTCAAACCAGGCATGGTCTTCACCATCGAGCCCGGTCTCTACTTTCAGCCAGACGATCTCACCGTGCCAGCCGAGTTTCGCGGTATCGGGGTGCGAATTGAAGACGATGTTCTGGTGACCGAGAACGGGTCAATCAACCTTTCAGCGAGTATCCCCCGCACTGCAGCAGACGTCGAAGCCTGGGTACAACAGCACCGTCGCTAGTGCGCGATGCCTCGGCTCAAGATTTCGCGAGCGGTATGAACCAGTTCGGGCTCGGTGATGACCTCGTACCGTGCGGCTACCATCTGCATCACTGACGAGAAATCTCGCCGATTACGATTCAGTGAGTACGAGAGGACGCCGAAGAGCATTCCGAAACCGGCACCGATGATCACAGCCGCGAGGAACACTCCGATAATGCCGGGGCTCTCAGGCTGAAAAATAAACAGGATGAGCGCGAAAAACAGCCCCAAATAGGCGCCAGACATCGCGCCCATGAGCGCGACTTTTCCATAGGTCAATTTGCCGGTAACCCGCTCGACGCTTCTGATGTCGTTACCCAAAATTGAAACTTTCGCAACCGGAAAATTCGCCCGCGCTAAGGCGTCAACCGCGAGCTGAGCGTCGTGGTAACTGTCGTAGCTTGAAATAATCTCGCCTTTCGGAATTTCCGGAAAGGCATTCATTTGTCGAGGGCTCAAAGGCGTTGGCGAACTCATGTGGCAATTCTGGCACGCGAAAATCAAAAGTGCCTCAAAAGGCCATCTGGGCAGGTAGATTTGGTGTGTGAGTTCTTCGAGGGTTTTCGTCGGTCGTCTCGCTGGAATCAGCGTGTTCGATCCCGTAGGCGACAAAGTAGGTCGCGTTCGAGATGTACTCGTTGTCTACCGCAGCACCGGGGCGCCACGAGTTGTCGGTCTCATCGTTGAGATTCCGGGCAAAAAGCGAGTCTTCGTGTCAATTGGTCGCATCACCTCAATTGGCGCCGGCCAGGTGATCACCACCGGCCTGATCAACGTTCGCCGCTTTGAACAGCGTGGCGGCGAAACTCGCGTCATCGCTGAAATGCTCGGTCGAAGCGTGACGTTTACTGACAAGTCTGGCGAGGCTGTCATTGAGGATGTGGCAATAGAGCCATCTCGCAGCGGCGAGTGGTTGATTACCGAGCTTTTTGTGCGTCGCCCAAAAGCTTCGAGTTCACCGTTCGCCCGCGGCGCGACCGAACTGGTGAGCTGGGCTCAGATTGGCGAAGAGTCCAACTCAACCTCAGATCAGTCTGCTTCTCACCTCGTCGCAACCTATTCAGATTTGAAACCAGCTGACCTCGCGTCAACCCTGCTCGAGTTACCCCAAGATCGCATGCTGGCCGTGATTACCGAACTGAGCGATGATCGCGTTGCCGACGCGCTTGAGGAGATGACCGAAGACGATCAAGCTTCGATTCTGACTTCGCTCAAGGCTGCCCGCGCTGCCGACGTGCTTGACCACATGGAGCCAGATGATGCCGCTGACATCATCGCTCACTTGCCGCAGGATGCCGGCGAAGAGCTGCTCGACTTGATGGAGCCGGAAGAAGCCGAAGATGTGCGCCGGCTTCTCGAGTACGGTGCAGATAGTGCTGGCGGCTTGATGAGCCCGACGCCAATCATCCTCTCATCAGAATCAAGCGTCGCAGAGGGGCTCGCGCTCATCCGAAAGCAAGACTTTGATCCGGCCATGGCGGCAGCTGTCTACGTGACTCTTCCCCCCTACGAGTGTCCAACTGGTAAGTTTGTGGGTGTAGCGCACTTTCAGCGAATGCTCCGCTACCCGCCGAACGAACGTCTTGGCAACATTCTCGATACTGAGCTTGAGCCAGTGAACGAGAACACGAGCGCTGCCGAAGTGTCACGCAGGCTCGCAAGCTACAACCTTGTATCCCTTCCCGTAACCGATGACGAAGACCGCTTGGTCGGTGTTGTCACTATTGACGACGTGCTCGACCACCTGCTCCCCGATGACTGGCGCCACCAGACTGAGGGCGAGGCAGACACCCGCCGCTAAGGAGGTGACGACATGGCATTCCGTAACAAAGATGAAGCGCGACTTGATTCGCCCACTTCGCGCGTTCGCATGCCCTCCGACGTCACCAATCGCGGCGGCAATGAGCGTTTCGGCCGTTGGACAGAGGCCATCGCGCGAGGAATGGGCACTCCCTGGTTTCTGGTAGCGCTCACGCTACTCACAGTGGCTTGGCTCACCTGGAACTCGGTCGCACCCGAACACCTGCGTTTCGACTCGGCGGCACTCGGATTCACCGCCCTGACTCTGATTCTGTCATTGCAAGCTTCGTACGCGGCTCCGATGATTCTGTTGGCACAGAATCGGCAAGATGACCGCGACCGTGTTCAAATGGAGCAGGATCGGCAGCGAGCAGAGCGAAACCTCGCAGATACCGAGTTCTTAGCCAGAGAAGTTGTGTCTCTGCGTCTCGCCATTCAAGATTTACCTGACCGCGATTTCGTCCGAAACGAATTACGCGCGTTGCTCGAAGAAATTCTCGCTGAAGACACCGATGAAAAATGATTCTGCGCGCGCGGCACTCTGGGCTGCGCTGTCACGAGTCAATGACCCTGAAGTTCGGCTACCGATAACCGAACTCGGAATGGTTGCCAACGCTGCCATAGACTCCGAAGGCAACGCAGAGGTTGAGGTGAAGCTCACGATTACAGGCTGCCCAGCTGCGCAACAGATTGAGAAAGATGTTCGGGCTGCTGTCGCTGCCGTGACCGGCGTGCAGGCGCTCTCTCTGCAGATGAGCGTTATGAGCGAGGATGAGCGGCACAGCTTCATCGAAACCGTTCGGGCCGGGAAACCCGCCAGATCGAACCGATTCACCGCCGACTCGTTGACCCGCGTGATTGCGGTAACCAGCGGAAAAGGCGGTGTCGGTAAATCTTCGGTTACGGCTTCGCTCGCGTTGGCCCTCACTCGGCTCGGATTACGAGTCGGCATCATTGACGCAGACATCTTCGGCTACTCGATTCCTGCCATCCTTGGCTTGTCGGCTGACGCGAAACCAACGAAATTCGATGACCTGATTTTGCCCCCGGTCGCACACGGCGTCAAGGTTGTCAGCATAGGCATGTTTCTCGGTGATGACTCGTCGCAGGCTATTGCTTGGCGCGGACCAATGCTGCATCGAACAATCGAACAGTTTTTGAGTGATGTATGGTTCGGTGACCTCGACGTCTTACTGCTTGATTTGCCCCCCGGAACCGGTGACATCGCACTCTCAGTGGGTCAGCTGCTGCCGCATGCCGAAATTCTCGTTGTGACCACCCCACAGCGCGCTGCTGCCGATGTCGCCGTGCGCTCTGGCCTGGTAGCTGAAAAGCTTGGCCAACGCGTCATTGGTGTTATTGAGAACATGGCGCATCTCGCCCTTGCAGATGGTTCTCGCCAAGAACTCTTTGGCAGCGGTGGGGGTCAGGCAGTCGCTGACTCTCTGAGCAAAACCTTAGGGCGATCAGTGGCTCTGCTCGCACAGGTGCCATTGACCATAGAATTCAGAGCAGCCGGTGACACCGGTCAGCCGCTGATTAGCGTGCCGGATGACCGTGGTGCAGGTCTCGAACCAGTACATGATTTGGCCGCAGCAGAAATCCTCGCGCTTGCAGAACGAATTGTGGCATCTGGCAAGAGTCTCGCAGGCGTCAAATTACCGGTTTCAGCGAAAACGGCTGAGCCTCAAACAGCCGAAGCTACGTAGCTTCTTCGTCGTACGCCATCGCCGAGCCTGGAGCCCGCGACTTTCCATCAACGCGAGCCGCGGCGCCTGCGCTGGATGTGCCTGCCGTATTCACGGAGTCAGAGATATTTTGGTCCTTCACAGCGGGGTTCACCACTGCAGGTGCGACAGCGACCGAGTTCTCGTCTTCGAGCAACGCGTCACGAATAATTCGGCGAGGATCATACTGACGGGGGTCTAGCTTGCGCCAGTCAACCTCGTCGAATTCGGGGCCCATTTCTTCGCGCATTCGGTCTTTGGCACCGGTCGCCATCTGCTTCAGTGATTTCACGAGCTGCGCGAGTTTTTGTGAGTACACCGGAAGCCGGTCGGGGCCGACAACAAATACCGCGATCACCAGAATAATCAGCAGCTTTTCAAAGGTCAGTCCCACGTTCAAAATCGTACCGGGCGCGTGCCGCTCATCCAACACGAGCTTGGTGAAATAGTCTTGGCGTAATCGAATTCACCCCTGCAGTTTCGAGGAGAACAGCTGTGACAAACCACGAACGCAATTGGCAATATGTCGAGCAGTTCCACGGCGACCATGAGGCGATTGAACGTGCACGGCGTGTGGCGCTTGAGATGGGAGTTGAATCCGTGTCAGCGGCTACCGCTGCTGAGCTCGGATTGTTGAGCCAACTGAGCCGAGCGCGACAGATTTTAGAGATTGGAACAGGTGTAGGTGTCAGCGCGATCGGTTTGCTCTCACAAAATGAGGAGGCTGACCTCACCACAATAGATATCGAGAGTGAGCACATACGCGCCGCGAAGGAGAACTTCGAAGCTGCCGGCATTAACCCGGCACGCATCCGAACTATTCCGGGTGATGCCCTGCAGGTACTCCCGCGCATGAACCTCAACAGCTACGATGTTGTTCTCATCGATGCCGACCCACTCAATATGCTCGAGTACGTTGAACACGCGCTCAAGATTACTCGCCCGGGCGGATTAATCGTCGTTCCGCATGCACTCTGGCAAGGCAAAGTAGCAGACCCCGTTGCCCGCGATGCAATCACCACCGATTTCAGGACGCTGCTTCAGGAGATTGCCACATCTGAAGTTGTGAGTTCAGTTCTGAGCCCCGTTGGTGATGGCCTTTTGACCATCACAAAACTCGATCTCGCCTAGAACTACTTAACGACGCCGGCGAGCGCTTCGTAGAGTTCTTTTGCTTCGGCATCATTCACCGAAACAACAAGTCGCCCCCCACCCTCAAGTGGCACCCGAACAACGATGACACGGCCTTCTTTGACCGCTTCCATTGGACCGTCACCTGTTCTTGGTTTCATTGCCGCCATGAGGTCTCCCTTCAAATAGGTACTTCTCCTATTATCCCGGGTTTATCGTGGGTTATGAAATCCACAGCTGGTCGAAGCTAGGCCTCAACCCCGCCCCGGAGCCAATTTCTCAGAGCGGTTTCTACCGAGCGAATTTGCGCTACGGGCACGCTCTCGTCATCGGCGTGCGCCTTACTCGCATCCCCGGGGCCGAAGTTCACAGCTGGGATGCCCATTGCTGAGAATCTCGCAACGTCAGTCCATCCATACTTCGGTTGAGGAACCCCACCGACCGCGGCAATGAGTGATTGAGCGAGCTCGGCGTTGAGACCTGGCCGCGCTCCGGCGGCAACATCAACGATTGTGAAGTCTTCTGCCTCGGGGAACAACTCACGCAAAAATTCGGCTGCCTCTTCGGGTGAGCGATTCGGTGCGTATCGGTAGTTGATGTGAACCATGCACTCGTCAGGAATGACGTTACCGGCGATGCCCCCTTGAATACCAACAGCGCTCAAGCTCTCTCGATACACGAGACCGTCTACTTCGACCTCACGAGCCTGATAATTCGCCAGCCGTTCAAGAATCGGCGCGGCCTTTTGAATTGCGTTCTCGCCCATCCAATTTCGGGCCGAGTGTGCACGTTTCCCGAATGTTCTGAGCTCAACCCGAATGTTGCCGTTACAGCCGCCTTCGATGATTGCGTTGCTCGGTTCGCCGAGAATCGCGAAATCGGCGTCAAAGAGATCCGGTCGGTTTTTACTGAGCTGGTTCAAACCGTTGAGCTCTGCGTCGACCTCTTCATGGTCATACCAAATCCAAGTGATATCAAACGCGGGCTCAGTGAGCTCAGCGGCGAGCTTGAGCTGCACCGCAACGCCTGATTTCATGTCGACGGTGCCCCTGCCCCAGAGATGCTCCTCTCCCTGCACCTTGAGAAACTTCGTTGGCAGGTTTGCGTTGATCGGAACGGTGTCGATATGGCCGGCAATCGCTACTCGCTGTGCACGACCGAGATTCGTGCGCGCCACGATAGTGTCACCTTCTCGAACGACTGCGAGGTGGGCGCAATCAGCGAGCGAGCGCACGATTGCGTCGGCAAGGTTTTGTTCATCACCAGACACGCTCGGCACATCACAGAGAGCCTGCGCGAGCGACACGACGTCGCTCTTCAGGTCGAGCGTTATCGGTTCTGCCGGCGAAGTCACTCCCCAATTCTACGCGGCAACCAAGCCCGGTAGGCTTTAGCCATGACTGAATCTGCACGTGCTGCCTGGGGTTTCGGGCTTGCAACCCGCACCGCATCCGGAACCGTTCTCGATACCTGGTATCCAGCTCCTGAGCTGGGCGCTCGACCTGCAGAACGAGATCCATGGATTGCCCCTGCGGGCCTCGATGACCTCGCGGGTGAAGATTCACGCCGTGCAGTTGTGCTTGAGGTCATTTGCACTGAAATTGATCTGGATGCTCCGCCGAAGTCAACCACCGACGCCTACCTTCGGTTGCACCTACTCTCACACCGCCTCGTTCTGCCGAACACCATTAATCTCGATGGCATCTTCGGCAAACTGCCAAACGTGGTTTGGACAAACGCCGGTCCGGTGACTGTCGAAGACTATGACACACTGCGTCCAAGCCTGAATCGTGCCGGAATCAGCGCGCACAGTCTTGATAAGTTCCCCCGCTTGATTGACTACGTCACACCCTCTGGCGTGCGCATAGCTGATGCAAACCGGGTACGGCTCGGCGCATACCTCGCCAGTGGCACCACCGTCATGCACGAAGGATTCGTGAATTTCAACGCTGGCACCCTTGGCACCTCTATGGTTGAGGGTCGCATCTCGCAGGGCGTCGTCGTTGGCGACGGGAGCGATATCGGCGGCGGCGCCTCAATTATGGGCACTCTCTCTGGTGGAGGCACCGAACGCATCTCTATTGGTGCACGCTCACTCCTCGGTGCAAACTCAGGAGTCGGCATATCAATCGGAGATGACTGCATTGTCGAAGCCGGGCTCTACATCACTGCCGGCACTAAGGTTCTGCTGCCAAAGAATGACACATCGAAGGGTGAGCCCGAGTCGGTGAAAGCGGTTGAGCTTTCTGGTGCACCCAATGTGCTGTTCAGACGTAATTCGATTTCCGGCGCAGTAGAAGCAATCCCCCGGATCGGGCAGGGAATCGCTCTGAACCCCGACCTTCACGCCTAGGCGGCTCAGCACGGCTCAAGGCACGCAGACTGAAGAAATCGCTCGGTCGCGTCTAGCGACCAAGTGAGCGCTCGGTCGCGCCTAAGTAAAGCTGCTGTGGGCGACCAATTTTGGTTTGCGGATCGTTGTTCATCTCGACCCAGTGCGCAAGCCAACCAGGTAGGCGACCGATTGCGAACAGAACCGTGAACATACGAGTTGGGAAGCCCATTGCCTTGTAAATCACGCCGGTGTAGAAGTCAACGTTTGGATACAGTTTGCGTTCCTGGAAATAATCGTCATTCAGCGCAATCTGCTCGAGCTCCATTGCGAGATCGAGCAGTGGGTCATTCACGCCCAGCTCTTCGAGCACACGCGCAGCGCTTTCTTTGACGATGCGAGCACGCGGATCGTAGTTTTTGTACACACGGTGACCGAAGCCCATGAGCTTCACGCCGTCTTCTTTGTTCTTCACCTTCTCGACAAATGCCTTCACTCCGGCACCTGAATCTCGAATCTCTGCGAGCATGTCAAGAACGGCCTCGTTCGCTCCGCCGTGAAGTGGCCCTGACAGCGCATTAATACCTGCAGATACCGATGCGAACATATTTGCTCCGGTGGATCCAACGAGTCGAACTGTCGATGTCGAGGCGTTCTGTTCGTGATCTTCGTGCAGAATGAGGAGCTGCTCAAGGGCACGAACCAAAACCGGGTTTATTTCATAGGGTTCAGCACGGGTAGCAAAGTTCAGCATCAAGAAGTTTTCGATAAAGCTGTAGTCGTTATTCGGATAGAGCAGCGCCTGCCCAATTGACTTTTTGTGAGCCCATCCGGCAATTACCGGCAGCTTCGCGAGCAGACGGATGATGTTCATCCTCGTCATCTCTGGGTCGTTCGGGTCAAGCGTGTCTTCGTAGTAGGTCGAAAGTGCCGCGATACCCCCGGAAAGCACAGCCATCGGATGCGCGGTGTGAGGAAGCGCATCAAAGTAGTGGCGCAAATCTTCGTGAAGCAGTGTGTGGTGACGAATCTCATCGTCGAACGCCTCGAGCTCGTCAGGCGAGGGCAGCTCACCGTAGATCAAGAGCCAGGCAACTTCGAGGAACGTTGAATTCTGAGCCAGCTCATCGATTGGGTAGCCACGATAGCGCAGGATTCCCTTATCACCATCGATGAATGTGATTGCAGACTTGGTGGAGGCAGTGTTGACAAACCCGTAGTCGAGCGCTGTGAGACCGGTTTGACGCGTGAGGCTACTGACGTCGATTGAGTCATTTCCGCTTGTAGAAGCGAGGATAGGGAACTCAGCTTCACCGCCTGGAAAAGTAAGTTTCGCGGTCCGTTCGGTCAAAGGTGCCTCCTTATGGGATGCCGTAAGACGGGTGTGTCTGTCTGAAACCTGAGCTGGTTTCTTGGCCGTGATTCAACCATAACCAAAAACATCAGGTTAGGAAAGAATCTTGACGTCGAAATAAATTCTCTCGTATTTAGCGCTGTGACGCCAAACGCTGAGCGGCAGAGTCGATTCGTTCGTCGGTCGCAGTGAGCGAGAGTCTGATGAATTCGCTCGATGAATCACCGTAGAACTCCCCTGGTCCAACCAGAATGCCCAACTCTGCCATGAAATCAACGCTCTGCCAGCAATTCTCACCACGGGTCGCCCAGAGATACAGACCGGCTTCTGAGTGCAGAACCTCAAATCCTGCAGACTGTAAGGCGGGCAGCAACACTGCACGGCGTCTGCGGTAGCGCTCGCGCTGTTCGGAGACGTGTTCGTCATCAGCGAGCGCAACCGTCATCGCAGCCTGCACCGGCTCTGGTTGCATCAATCCCGCGTGTTTGCGCACTTTGAGCAACTGAGCAATAACCTCGGCGTCTCCGGCAATGAATGCGGCCCGGTAGCCCGCAAGGTTTGACTGCTTCGACAGCGAGTACACGCTCAACACCGAGCTCTGGTCGGCTCCAATAACGTCTGGATGCAGGATGCACGGTGTCGGAGCTTCGTTCCAGGGTTCATCCCAACCCAGCTCGGCGTAACACTCGTCGTTCACAATCAGCGCGCCGAGCTCTCGCGCCCGAGCAACCGCGCGCGCGAGCTGTTGCGTGCTCAGCACCTCACCGGTCGGGTTCGCAGGCGAGTTCAGCCACACGAGCTTGGTGTTCGCTGGCCATTTCTCTGGGTTATCTTCAGCAACAGCCTCCGCCGAGACAAGTGCTGCACCAATCGCATAGCTTGGATAGGCAACGACCGGATACACCACAGCGTCGCCCTCGCCGAGACCGAGCAGGAACGGCAGCAGCGCGACGAGTTCTTTCGAGCCAATCGTTGGCAGCACGTTCGCCGATTCCAGGGTCACCCCCCTGCGCCGCTGGTACCAGTCAACAATGGCTTGTCTCAGCGCCGGCGAGCCAGCAGTTGCGGGATACTCGTGAGCCTCGGTTGCATGTTTGAGCGCATCCGCGATTATCGCGGGCGTTGGGTCGATTGGGGAACCTACCGAGAGGTCAACAACCCCGAGAGGATGCTCGGCTGACTTCTGCGCGTAGGGGCGCAGTGAGTCCCAGGGGTAGTCAGGAAGTGGGGCGCGAGTCAATGGCTACAACTGCTTGTTAGCTGTTTTGCGGAGGCAGAGCAGAAATCACTGCGTGATCGAAGCTATACGGACCAACTTTTGCAGCGCCCCCAGGGGAACCAATCTCATCGAAGAACTCAACATTGGCCTTGTAATACTCTGCCCATTCGCCTGGAAGATCGTCTTCGTAATAGATAGCCTCGACAGGGCAGACCGGCTCGCACGCTCCACAGTCAACACACTCATCCGGATGGATGTAGAGCGAGCGTTCCCCTTCGTAAATGCAGTCAACTGGGCACTCATCGATGCACGCACGGTCTTTTACATCTACACAGGGCAGGGCGATTACGTAAGTCACAGCACTATTCTACGACCCGAAAGTCACAGCAAATGCTGTAAACGCGGGCACTGTGCCGATTGCGAGCCACATGCTCGCAAAAGCGATTGGCGCGAGAGGGATGTGCTGGAGCGAGCGCTGGTTTTGCCGGTACGAAAAGACCGCCACCACACCGATGAGAAGAATCGCTTGCAGGAGCACCCCGATAAACAACTCTGCCCAACCGTGCCATCCAAGCACGAAACCAATGAGAAAAGAGAGTTTTACGTCTCCTCCGCCGAGTTGGTTTGGCCTGATCAGCACGAGGAGAGTGCAGGCCAGAAACAGCGTCACGGCTGCTGTTGTCGCCCTGATCAGTGCATCCCACGTCTCAGACTGCCAGGCAGCCGCCGCAAAACAGACAACCGTGAGCGCAGTAAAGAACAGCACCAATCGATTCGGTAGTCGTAGCGTGCGTGCGTCAATGACGCTCAGGAAGAGGCTGGCTACCGCGGCAACACCGTAGCTCGCAACGAGAAGAGTGGTGGCATGAGGCATCCAGTCAACCTAATCGAGCGAATCTCCAGTCTCCCTAGCTTCATTCGCTATTGGGCAGAAGTTATAGAAACAACCTATGTTTAGGAGAGATTCGCCTCTAACTCTGTAAGAATGGTCCAATGGGCAAGACCACTTCATTCATGCCAGGATGGCTCCGCGCCACCCTGTCATTCATTCTTATCTTCTTAGTTGGCGTTATGACACCGAATGCGGTGATCTCATCATGGCTGAAGGCGCAGATTACAGACACTTCGAACTTCGTTGAGATGACTACCACTGCGATTGATAACCCCGCAGTAGAGAGTTACATCAGCGAAGAGGTTAGCTCGATCATCATCAAGTCAATTGACATTGACGCACTTGCGAGTGACCTGTTCAACGGCCTTGACGAGGCGCTTCCCCTCGGCGACAAAGCATCTGCAGCGCTGAGCTTGCTCGAAAAGCCGCTCGTCAATGGCGCGAAATCGATGATTACCGATGTGACTGAGAAGGTCATCAAGTCAGATGCCTTCGACAACGTGACTGAGAAAGTTCTCACCATCTCGCACCAGCAGATTATGGCACTCCTGCGCGGTGACAACAGCGGCGCCATCGTTGCTGATGACAAAGGCGTTATTGGGATTCAAATCGGCCCAATTGTAGATGCGGTTAAAGAGCAACTGGTCTCGCAGGGAATTGGCCTGGCTGATCGGATCCCGAAGGTAAACGCCGTCGTTGAAATCGGCAAAGTCGATGGATTGGTTCAAGCCCGAATCGCGCTCGGCGCTCTCGATGCCGCGGGGTACTGGCTGCCGATCATCGTGCTCGTCATGCTCATCGCGGGAGTGCTCCTCGCCCGCCAGCGCGCCCGCGCAACCGTCTGGGCTGGTATCGCGGTGGTCATCGGAACCGGACTTGCCCTGAGTGGCATCTCGGTGGGTCGCTATGCGTTTCTTGCTTCGGTGTCGCCCGATATTTTGCCGGGGCCCGCGGCAAACGTTATCTTCACTGCACTCACCGAGCGCCTTCAGCAGCTGATGATTGCAACACTCGTTATCGGCTTGCTGGTGGCTATCACCGCGTACCTGGTTGGGCCTTTCCGTGGTGCTGAGGTCATTCGCTCGGCCGTGACGGACACCGCCGGCAGCGTCCGCTCGATCGCAGAGGACAAGGGGCTTACCACCGGAAAATTCGGTGAATTTGTCGAGCGCGCGCACGCGTGGATTATCGGCGCGATACTTGGCGTAACGGCTCTGGTGCTCTTCATGCTTCGTCCGTTCAGCGTCAGCGGAGCAGTCTGGGCTGCGATTATCGCTCTGGTTCTGGTGCTCGTCGTTCAGCTTGTGCGCCGACCGGAAGTCGGCTCGCAGACTGCGGCTGCCTCGAAGACTGGGGCTGCCTCGAAGACTGCGGTCGCAGACAAGAGCGAGAAGCCAAAGCCAAGCAAGAAGGCGAAAACTAAAGCGTAACTTCGGTTCCGATTCCGCGTGAGGTGAAAATCTCGAGCAGAATCGAATGCGGGATACGGCCGTCAATGATTGCGGCTTTGTTGACTCCGCCTTCAACGGCATCCAAACACGCCTGCATTTTCGGAATCATGCCGGATTCGAGGTCAGGCATCATTTCGCGCAGTTCGTCGGTACTAATCGTCGACACAAGTGAATCCTGATTTGGCCAATCGCTGTACAGTCCTGCGACGTCAGTGAGCACCAGCAGTTTTTCGGCTTTGAGCGCTACTGCGAGCGCTGCTGCAGCGGCATCAGCGTTCACGTTGAGCGAAGTTCCTGGGTTGTCTCGGTCTGGCGCAAGTGAAGAAACGACTGGAATCAGCCCTGACTCGATCAGCGCGAGAACCTGCTCGGGATTGACGTCGACGATATCACCAACAAGCCCAAGGTCAACGTGTTCACCCTCGATTTCCATGGGAGGGCGACGTGCGCCCACGAAGAGACCCGCATCCTCTCCGGTTGTGCCTGATGCGAGAGGACCATGCTGGTTGATGGCGTCTACGAGTTCCGGGTTTATTTTGCCGCTGAGCACCATTCGCACAACTTCCATCGTCTCGGCAGTCGTTACTCGGTAGCCACCCTTGAACACACTCTTGATATCGAGCCTCGCAAGCATCTCATTGATTTGTGGGCCGCCACCATGAACCACAACCGGTTTGAGTCCCGCGTACCGCAGATACACAACGTCTTCGGCAAAGGCCCGATACAGCTCCTCGTCGATCATCGCATTGCCCCCGAATTTGATCACAATGATCTCATCATGAAACTTCTTCAGCCACGGCAGAGATTCGATGAGTACCGCGGCTTTCGCAGCGGCTTCTTCGTGCTTCAGAATTGGTGTCGTCTGTTTCATAGTGATGCGGAGTTCTGCCTGCTAGCTGGAGTAAGCGCTGTTTTCGTGCACGTACGCTGTCGTGAGGTCATTCGTGCGCACAGTCGCAGCGCTCTCCCCTGCGAACAAGTTGATGAGCACGTGCACATCTTTCGGACTGAGGTCGATAGAAGCGGGATCAGCGTCGGGGCCACCTCTGTGGCAGACCCTCACCCCGTTGATAGTGACGTCTACGTTATATGGATCGAACGTTGCGTCAGTCGTTCCAATCGCCGCGAGCACACGGCCCCAGTTCGGGTCATTTCCGAAAATTGCTGTTTTGAAGAGGTTGTTTCTCGCCACCGATCGTGCAACCTGAACGGCATCAGATTCGGAGTTGGCGTTCACCACTTCGATGTCGATACTGTGCGACGCCCCCTCAGCATCAGCTTGCAGCTGACCGGCGAGATCATCGCAGACAGCGGTCAATGCCGCAGTAAACGTCACGATGTCTGGCACAACCTTCGACGCTCCGCTCGAGAGCAGTGCAACGGTGTCGTTGGTCGACATGCAGCCGTCCGAATCAAGTCGATCGAAGGTTTTCGCAGTTGCCGCACGCAGAGCCGTATCGAGCTCAGCTGACTCAAGGTGCGCATCGGTTGTGATCACCACGAGCATGGTCGCGAGCCCGGGTGCGAGCATCCCTGCACCCTTCGCAATGGCGCCAATCGACCAGCCGTCGTGACTGTACTGAGCAGTTTTGCGAACCGAGTCGGTGGTGAGGATTGCATCTGCAGCGGTGTCGTCGTCTTCAGAGAGCTCCGCGACCAGAGTTGGCACGCCCTGCACAATGCGGTCGCGAAAATCTTGGCCGCCAAAGCCGATCAGGCCAGTCGAGCAGACCAGCACATCGTCTGCTGAAACTTGCTGGCCGGAGTCGGAGAGCGCAGACGCAACCGCGGATGCGGTGAGGCTCGTCGTTTCGTAGCCGAATTCACCGGTAAAGCAGTTTGCGCCACCTGAGTTCAGGATGATTGCCTCAACCTCGCCGTTGGCGATGACCTTTTTACTGAACAACACCGGATTGGCCTGAGCCCGATTGCCGGTGAAGACACAGGCGGCAGCCTTACTTGGGCCAAGATTCTGCACCAGAGCCAAATCTGGTTTGCCGGTCGATTTCAGGCCAACTGCGATACCTGCCGCGCGAAAGCCTTGCGGAAGAGTCACACTCACGGAGCCACCCCGTTCACCGTAAGCCCCGCGTTTTCTGGGATGCCCAGCGCAATGTTTGCGCACTGCACGGCGGCGCCCGCAGTGCCTTTGACGAGGTTATCGATCGCGGAAATCACGACGAGACGATTTGCCTTCGCATCAATAGCGAGACTTATCAAGCACGTGTTCGCACCCAGAGCATCAGCCGTTCTGGCCGTCTGGCCTGCTGGCAGCACCTGCACAAACGTTTCATCGCCATAGGCCTGCTGATAGGCCGAGCGAACCTGCTGCTCAGTGACGCCCGATTTGAGTGTCGCAGTCGACGTTGCCAGAATGCCGCGGCTCATTGGCACGAGTACAGGAGTGAATGAAAGCGATGCTCTCTTATCAGCTCCGGCAGTGCGAAGCGACTGCAAAATCTCTGGGATATGACGATGCGTACCACCCACCGCGTAAGGATTCGCGCTGCCCATCACTTCTGATGCGAGCAAGTTGACCTTCGGAGCTTTACCCGCTCCTGAGGTTCCGACAGCCAACACAGAAACAAGATCTTCGCTCTCTACAAGCCCGGCTGACACGGCTGGCGCCAACGCGAGTGCAACTGCGCTCGCGTTACATCCTGGTGCTGCGATACGCCGAGCGCCAGTGAGCTGCGAACGCTGCTTCACAACCGTCGATTCAGAGGCAGCCCGCGGCAGCTCTGGAATTCCATACGCCCACGGTTCGAAAAACTCGCCACCGTAGTAGTCGTTCCAGTCGGACTCGCTGACGAGTCGGTGATCCGCCCCGCAATCAACCACGAGCGTTGTCTCGTCAAAGCCTGCAGTGAGTGCGCCCGACGTTCCGTGCGGCAAGGCGACGAAAACCACGTCGTGACCGCGCAGGTTCTCTGTTGTGGTCTCCGAGAGCGTGAGCTGAGCCAGTGATCGCAAGTGTGGCTGCACATCACCCAAGAGCTGACCCGCGTTTGAGTGCGCGGTGACGGTCTTCACAACAAACTCTGGGTGATCGGCAAGGATGCGCAACAGCTCGCCACCCGCATACCCGCTGGCACCGGCAACCGCTACTGAAAAAGTCATAGCGTTAAGCCTAGTCTCGGATTTGCGCGCTGAACGTCTGAGCTGCCGCTTCGACGCCGAGCATTTTGGCCTCGCTGGCCTCAGCAGCGGTCAGCGTGCGATCGTGAGCTCTAAATCGCAGAGCGAACGTGAGCGATCGGTAGCCTTCCTCAACTCCAGAACCACTGTAATCATCTACCAGCTCAACGTGCTCGAGTAACTCGCCACAGCTCACTCTGAGCAGCTCAAGCACGTCACCCGCCGGCACGTCACTGGAGAGCACCAGGGAGAGATCTTGGGTTGCGGCCGGGAAGGTAGAGATATCGCGGTATTTCGTTTCGCGTCTACCAGCCTCTATCAACGCATCCAGGTCGAGTTCGGCGACCGAAACTTTGCCCGGCAGGTGCGCTTCGGCAACGAGTTCAGGCAGCAACTCTCCCGCAAACCCGATACTTCTTTGCGTTCCCTCACTGGTGACGAAAATCTCTGCTGTGCGGCCCGGATGGAACGCTTGATGTGAACCCTGCTTCACCTCAAAATCGGCAGCCACCGATTCTGCGAGCGCACGCACTGCGTCGAGGGCATCAGCCCAATCGAACTGACGAGCACCCTCTCCCGGCTGCTTCAAGACTGCGTCTCCAGTGAGCAGCAGCGCCGCTCGGCGGGGTTGGTGAGGCAGCGACGCATTCAGCTGAACAAGTACGTCTTCTGCCGGACGGGCCGCAAGCGGCGGCATGAAGTCTGTTCCGAGCCCTGAGTGCGGCTCGAACACACACCCAACTTCAAAGAGTGACAGGTTGGTGAAACCGCGCGAGTGGTTTCGCTGCGCTGCTGCGATAAGACCTGGCAGGAGCGCGCGGCGCAGCACTGGAACTTCACCATCGAGTGGATTTGCCACGCGAACACTCGGCACCCCTTGACCGGCTGCAGCTGCACCAAAGACGTCATTATCTGCCTGTTTCACAAACGGATAGTTCTGCACCTCGACCAATCCGGCACCCGCGAGCGCATTCGCGGCACGTCGACGCAGTCGCTGTGAGCGGGTGTAACCGCGGCCTGGGGGTGCCACTGGAACGATTGATGGGATTCGATCGTAGCCGACAATTCGGGCAATCTCTTCGATGAACGCCGCCGTGAAGCTGAGGTCTGGTCGCCACGTTGGCGGTGTCACCATCCAGTTTTCACCAGATTCAATGACTCCAGCACCGATGGCCTCGAGCGCGCCCCGCATCTCAGCGTCGGTGAAGTCAACGCCGATCAGGCTCGCTGCGGCTGACTTTGGAAGTTCGTAGGTTTCGGGTTGAGGCGCTTCGTTGAAAGTTGAACCGAGTTCATCTTCGGTTCCACCAGCAAGTTCGACCAAGAGATCGACCACACGTTGTGCGGCTGCCGCAGAAATTGCCGTGTCAACACCGCGCTCGAATCGCTTCGACGCTTCGCTCGGGAGCTTGTGTCGACGCGCAGTGCGCGCAATCGAAACCGGATCAAAGACTGCGGCCTCCACGAGCACGTTTACGGTGGAATCATCCATCTCGGTGGCCGCACCACCCATAACACCGGCGAGGCCGATTGGGCCTGATTCGTCAGTAATCAGAAGGTCTTCTGGGTGCAACGCACGCTCTGTTTGATCGAGCGTGACGAGTTTCTCGCCTGCTTTCGCGCGGCGCACTGTGATACCGCCGGCTAGTTTGTCGAGGTCGTAGCCGTGGATCGGGTTGCCCATTTCGAGCATCACATAGTTCGTGATGTCAACCGGAAGTGAGATTGAACGGATTCCCGCGAGCGACAGCCGGTTGACCATCCATGCGGGTGTATGAGTTTTGGCGTTGATGCCGCGAACCACTCGGGTCACGAAAACGCTTGCCCCTTTGCGACCGCGAATCGGAGCATCGTCTGCCAGTGTGAAGCTGAAGCCCTGTGCTGGTTTCGGCGTGAGTGACAGACCTGGGTCGTGAAAAGTCTTGCCGGTTGCGAGTGCATACTCGCGCGCTACTCCACGAATCGAGAACGCGTAGCCGCGGTCTGGCGTCACATTGATCTCGACAGCAGACTGGTCAAGACCCAATATTGCTTTCGCATCGCTGCCGATTTCGGGGTCAAGTCCAAGCCGCGCGAACACGATGATTCCCTCGTGATCTTCTCCGAGGCCGAGCTCGCGTGCGGAGGCCATCATGCCGTCAGAAACGTGACCGTAGGTTTTACGAGCGGCAATTTCGAAACCGCCCGGTAACACCGCTCCCGGAAGTGTCGCTACAACTTTGTCACCAACCGCGAAGTTGTGTGCACCGCAGACGATGCCGCGAACATCCGCCCCTCCGTCAGCAGCCTGCTGCCCTTCAGGAGCGACGCGAACCTGGCACCAATTAATGGTTTTACCGTTCGACTGCTCCTCTGGGGTGAACTCTAAAACCTGACCCACGACGAGTGGGCCGCTCACATCGAAACGGTGAATGTCTTCTTCTTCGAAGCCGACGCTGACCAGATCGGCGTGAACCTGTTCAGGGGTGACATCGGCATCGAGCTCAACGAGCTCTCCCAGCCAGCTCAGTGGCACGCGCATTAGATGACACCTCCAAATTGAGTGCTGAAGCGTACGTCGCCCTCAACCATGTCTCGCATATCGTTCAGGTCATTTCTGAACTGAAGCGTTCGTTCAATGCCCATACCGAATGCGAATCCTTGGTACTCGTCAGGATCGATGCCGGCAGCACGAAGCACGTTTGGGTTCACCATGCCGCAACCACCCCACTCAACCCAGCGTGCGCCCCCTTTGGCGTTTGGCTGCCAAACATCCATTTCGGCGCTCGGTTCGGTGAACGGAAAGAAATTGGGGCGCAGGCGAATCTTGGCCTCCACTCCGAACATTTGCCGTGCGAAGTGTTCGAGTGTGCCCTTGAGGTGGGCCATGGTGAGACCCCTATCGATTGCGATGCCCTCGATCTGGTGAAATACGGGCGTGTGCGTGGCGTCTAATTCATCAGTTCGGTAGACGCGACCTGGCGCAACAACGTACACGGGCAACTCACGTTCAAGCAAAGCCCGCACCTGCACCGGAGAGGTGTGCGTGCGAAGAACGAGGTGGCGATCTGCCGGCTCAATGAAGAACGTGTCTTGCATTGCGCGAGCTGGATGGTCTTCATCGAAGTTCAGTGCGTCAAAGTTGAACCACTCGTGCTCTACCTCAGGACCTTCGGCGACCTCCCACCCCATCGCCACGAAAATGTCCGAGATGTCTTCTTGGAGCTGAGCCAGCGGATGTCTCGCGCCAATA
>JALRLI010000089.1 GCA_023254555.1 Microbacteriaceae bacterium | reverse complement strand
CTGATGTTTGGTCTCACCGTCGCCGATTTTAAAGATGGCGCCCTGCACTCCGTCATTGGGTTGCTCGGCGATGATGGGCTTCTCGGAATCTCAATCGGCCTGAGCAACCTGTTTGGCATCATGACACTTGGGGGATCCATCGCCGCCGTTGTATTCTCTCGGCTCGACTCGCGCGGACCTAAGCCCGAAGAGGTACCTGACGACGTAGATTTCGTTCAGCCGCTGCCACCGCCGATGCCCTAGTTCGGTCAGCGCCTCAATGAATTATGGCTGAAGGCGCGTAATTACCCACGCACCGTCGGCATCCAGCTGATAGCTGAAGCGATCGTGAAAGCGCATTGAGCGGCCCTGCCAAAATTCGAAGGCAGTGGGTATCACTCGATAGGCACCCCACTTCTCAGGACGCGGAATGTTCTCAACGTCTTTGAATCGCTGCTCGTAGTCGGCCATTCGAGCTTCAAGAATTTGCTTGTCGGCGATCGGCTCCGACTGTTCACTGGCCCAGGCCGCGAGCTGCGAGCCACGGGGGCGAACACTGTGATGTCGATCTGAGGTTGCGTCGTCGGCGCGAACGGCTGATCCTCGAACAATCACCTGGCGCATGATCGGATACCACGGAAACACAAGAGAAACCGATGCGTTGTCTGCGAGCGCTCTGCCCTTCCGAGAGTTAAAGTTGGTCACAAACTCGAGCCCGTCACTCGACAGCCCTTTGAGTAGCACCGTGCGTGAGCTGACCTCGCCCCGGGCATCCACCGTGCTGAGCACCATCGCATTTGGCTCAAAAATTTCTTCGGTTTCAGCGGTGCGCAACCACTCGGCGAGCTGCTCAAACGGGTCAGAGTGCAGGTCGCCAAGTTCGAGACCGACATCACCGTAATCAGTGTGCTGTGACAGAGATTTCATTCAACCAGACTACGCCCCCTCGCTCGGTGCGCCGCAGCATCGCTGAGTATGCTGGCTAGATGACCGGCACTCACCTGACTGTGCGAGATCTTGTGAACTCAGAGAGTCTCGAAACAGTCGTTCTTGCCGGCGAAGGCGGGCTTGATCGCTTTGTTTCGTGGGCGCACAGCTGTGAGATGAAAAACCCCTGGCGGTGGCTTGGGCCGAACGAACTGCTGATGACGGTCGGTTTGTGCATTCCTGAAACGGCGGATGCCCAGCGCAACTTTATTGCGCAGCTCGATGAGGCAGGGCTGGCGGGCATGGTTTCGGGCCCGATCATTGACACTCCAGAAATAAGCGACGAGATGATTGCCGAAGCAAACGCGCGTGATTTTCCGCTGCTGCTCGCTTCTGCACAGACGCCTTTCGCGGCGCTCGGCCGAACCGTTGCGGCTGCCACCGCGACCGAGCAGGCTCAGCAGGTCTTGAAGCTGAGCAAGATGTACCACTTGGCTACCTTCGCTGAAAGCGACCCGCACGACTTACTGACGAGACTCGAGAGCTTGCTTGAAATCGGCATCAGGGTGCTCGACGTTGAAACCGAGCAAACAGTTGCCGAAGGCACCCTTGCGGCGCAGATGAGTAGCTCGCACACTGTGGGCGTTCGCGTGCGTACCTACCCGCTCCCGTCTGACGCGAGTGTGCAACTCGAACTCCGAGAGCCGAAGGGGAAGGAGCTCGACAGCTTCTTACAGGTACACCTTCTCAAGATTGTCGAAGTTGGTGTCGGTCGAGTGCTCGGCTTGCTCGGTGTTCGCATCGAGGAGTCAGAGCAGGCACTTGCCCAGCTGCTCAACGGCAAACTCCCGAGTGAGCTTGACCGAGTCATGCCGGGGGTGAAACTTTCAGACGGCTTTGCGCTCGTCTCTTCATCGCTTGCCAACTGGCCACGGGTTTCTCGGGCTGTCGCAATAGCGCAGTTGCCAGTTTTGGTCGCTCGCTCTCGCGGAAGCGTGCTGGCGCTTGTGCCCTCACAGTGGCTAAACGACGTCAGAGAACTGCTCGAAAATCTCGAGGTGCAGGCAGGGGTTTCAGGGGTGTTCACGGATTACCGCGATGTAGCGTTCGCTGCAGAGCAGGCCGAGCAAACACGCCTTTCGGCCGGCGCTCAAGAGAGTTGGTCGGCATTCGAGGGCGTTACCGTTTCACTGCTCACGAGGTCGCGCGATGAGGCCGCAGAACTTGTCGAACAGGTTCTTGGTGATCTGGCAAATCCTGATCCGAAGATGGTGACGCTTCGTGAAACACTCTTCGCGTTCTTGCGCAACGACCGACACTGGCAGCAGACGGCTGCTGAGTTGAGCATCCATCGTCAATCATTGTCGTACCGTTTGAATCGCATTCGCGAGATAACGGGACGAGATCTGGCCGGCTCGGCTGATCTTTCGGCACTCTGGCTTGCCTACCAGGCTTGGTTGATGCTCGAATCCAGCGAATAAAGTATTAGTACTCAAGTACGAATACCGATGAAATTTGTTAGTTCAGCACAGTAACTGTCAGGCGCGGGCAGGATGCAGAATTTTTTGAATAGCTCGTCAACCAACGCAAGAAATGAGGTGTCGCCCCGTGGCTACCCCAACATCTACCGGTCGTCCCCTCTCTCTCTGGCATGATGATGCCAGCTACACCCCCTTCGACGCACCAATTCTTGACGGTGACATTCAGGTAGACGTCGCAATCATTGGCGCTGGCTATACCGGGCTGTGGACGGCCTATTACCTCGCGAAAGCGCAGCCCGACCTGCGCATTGCCGTGCTCGAGTCTGAAACCGTCGGCTTCGGAGCCTCGGGTCGCAATGGCGGATGGTGCTCTGCCCTGTTCCCTGCGTCACTCAAGAAGGTCGCTTCGCTCAGTTCTCGAGATGCAGCGGTTCGTCTGCAACAGGCGATGAACGACACCGTGACCGAAATGGGGCAGGTGCTCGCCGCTGAAAACATCGACTGCGACTGGAAGCAGGGCGGCTACGTTTCGATTGCAAGAAATCAGGCACAGTGGGCGCGCGCAAAAGCTGAGATTAAAGGATGGCAAAGCTGGGGCTTCGGTGACGAGCACATGCGTCTGCTCTCGGCAGATGAGGTGAAAGATCAGGTTCAGGCCTCACACACCTACGGAGGTAGCTTCACGCCCAATTGTGCCGCGGTGCAGCCGGTGAAACTCGCGGCAGGGCTCGCGGGCGTCGTCGCAAAGCTCGGTGTGAAGATTTATCACCACACGAAGGTGACTCAAATTGGTAACCGCAAACTCGTCACCGACCGCGGCGTTGTCACCGCCGACACAATCGTGCGAGCCACCGAAGGCTACACCGCTGAGTTCAAAGAATTTCATCGCGACGTGGTGCCAATGTACTCGCTGATGATTGCAACCGAGCCACTCAGTGACGATGTGTGGAACAAGATCGGCCTTGGCGACCGCCCAACCTTCGCCGACAAACGACACTTACGTATCTATGGCCAGCGAACTGCAGATGGCCGCATCGCCTTCGGCGGTCGCGGTGCCCCGTATCACTACGCGTCGCGCGTGAAACCAGAATTCGATATGGATGCTCGCGTGCACGAGATGCTGCGCGGTATCCTGCACGACTTACTGCCTGGCCTCGAGGGCGCGAAGTTCACGCACGCTTGGGGAGGTAACCTGGGCATTCCACGTGACTGGTATCCATCGGTCAGCTACGACAAGCGTGCCGGATTCGCTCAGGCCGGTGGCTACGTAGGCGACGGTGTCTCAACAGCCCACGTTGCCGGCAAAACTCTTGCGGCAGAAATTCTCGATCTCGACGACGACTTGCGTGAGCTCCCCTGGGCGAAGCGCACGTCGCCAAAGTGGGAGGTTGAGCCACTTCGCTGGCTTGGCGTGAACGCGGTTACCCAGGCATTCGCCCAGTCTGACCGTAATGAAGCACGCTCAGGCAAGCCGTCGAAGATTTCATCCACTGTCTGGAAAATGATCGGGCACTAGGGTTCACGATGGCTAAGAGAATCGCTGTAATAGGTGCGGGGCTCGCGGGGTTGAGCGCCGCAAACGAACTCGTCGAGGCAGGTGCTGATGTCACCGTGTTCGAAGC
>JALRLI010000088.1 GCA_023254555.1 Microbacteriaceae bacterium | reverse complement strand
AGGCAGTCCGTAATCGTTGGCATTACGAACGCCAAAACATTCGTCTTCTTCCTCGCAGCGCTCCCCCAGTTTGTCTCTCCAGCAGAGGGCAGCATCGTCATTCAGATGCTTATTCTGGGGGTTATTTTCAGTGTCATAGGGGTGGCCAGCGACCTGGTCTATGCCGTTGCTGCGGGTAGGGCTAGGGATTGGCTTTCCACTTCAGCTGAGCGACTTGCAACCTTCAGGGGTGCGGGTGGGGTGGCGCTCACTCTGCTTGGTTGTTACATGCTCATTGACGCAATCGCTCACTAGGCGCCCTCGGTAGGAATCGAACCTACGACCAAGAGATTAGAAGGCTCTTGCTCTATCCACTGAGCTACGGAGGCGCACCCGCGCAATCGCGGGCCAGTTCATTCTACCAAGGTACGACCCGCGGCACGGGGCGTGTGTCGCGTCGACAGTCGCGACTGAAATAGCATCGAATTATGCACAAATCTCCGCTGCGTCAGCTGCCATTCGAGGTTTGGGCGCTGCTACTCGGCATGTTCACTGTTGCGCTCGGGTACGGTGTTGTGGCTCCGGTCTTGCCTGCATACGGAATTTACTTCGGGGTTGGTTTCGCAGCTGCCAGCGCAATAGTGAGCGCGTTCGCAGCGATGCGCCTGCTCTTCGCCCCTGCGAGCGGAGCGCTGGTGAGGCGTTTTGGCGAGCGTCGCGTGTATATCTGGGGTCTACTTATCGTCGCGATCACCACAGGCGGATGCGCATTTGTCGGTGAATATTGGCAGTTGATCACGCTGCGAGCGCTTGCCGGCATTGGCTCGACGATGTTTTCGGTCTCCGCGATGGGTCTGCTCATCAAGCTCAGTCCAGTGGATGCCCGCGGCAGGGTCGCATCGCTCAACTCTGGAAGTTTCATGGTGGGCGGGGTCGCAGGGCCACTGCTCGGCGCTGCCTTTGCGAGTCTAGGTTTACGAGCGCCGTTCATTTTCTACTTTGCTCTTCTGATTGTCGCCGCAGCAATAGTTGGCATCGCACTTCGCAAATCACAAGTCATCGAAAATGACGAGCACTCGCCAATGCATCCAATACTCACCCTGCGTCAGGCCCTCGGCTACAGCCAGTATCGAGCGGCTTTGGGCTCGGCCTTTGCGCACGGTTGGGGAACAATCGGGGTGCGAAGTGCGTTGATTCCGCTCTTTGCGGTCGCAATTTTAGACGAGTCAGCGGGCGTCGCTGGCTTGCTGTTTGCAACGTTTGCAGTCGCAAATCTTCTCTTTCTGATTCCCTCTGGACGATGGTCAGACACCTACGGCAGAAAACCTTTTATCCTGTTGGGTCTGATGACGTCGAGCGCGGGGCTACTACTTTTGACCACGACAGACAAACTCTGGTGGGCGGTCGGCATCGTTGCGCTCGGCGGTATCGGTTCTGCATTTTTAGTGCCGGGGCAGCAAGCCGTCGTGGCTGACATATTGGGAACAAAAGCCAGAGGCGGCCAGGTTTTGGCGACCTACCAAATGTCGACTGACTTCGGTGCGGTGCTCGGGCCGATCCTCGCGGGTCTGCTCATCGACGCGTTCGGCTTCGATTGGGGTCTCGTGGCGGGAGCAACGGTGTTTCTCATTGCCGCGGTGATCTGGATGTTCACCCCAGACACAAAACTCCTTCGAGCCGAAACTCGGCCGATTGTCACGCATCCGGAAGTGGGTTAGCTCCGAGGGTTGTTTAACCCTCCAGGTGGTCAACCCCGGGTAGCCACGTGAGCCCGGGCTTTCCCCAACTGTTTTTACGTTCGGCCTTCGCAGCAGCTCTGTCGTGAGGGGCGACTAGCCGGTCTACGTAGATGAGGCCGTCAAGGTGGTCGTACTCATGCTGCATGATTCTGGCGAACCAGCCAGTCGCAACGAATTCAAACGGTTTGTTGTCAAGATCGACTGCCCGAAGTATGACGCGCTCAGAACGCCTGACCGGAAATCGTTCACCCGGAAACGACAAGCACCCTTCAACATCTTCTTCTTCATCGGGTTCACCCGGGCTGATGGGCTCTAGCCAGAGTTCAGGGTTGATGGCAACGCCTCTGGCGGGTGCTTCGTTTTGATCAGCGTATGACCACACGAACAGGCGTAAATTCACACCAATTTGTGGGGCTGCGAGCCCAACCCCTGGTGCCGCATCCATTGTCTCGTACATGTCGTTGACGAGCGTTTTGAGCTTCTCGTCGAACGTGGTGACGGGTAGTGCCCGCGTGTGAAGCACGGGTTCGCCCCAGATACAGATTGGAAGTATCGCCATGCCTTCAAGACTATCGGGGCTGAAACAGGTACTTTTGTGAGTGTGAACCCCTTCCTCGCGGATAGCCTGTCTCTGTGGATGAGTTCGTCGACACCCGAAGTCGACTTCAGTGAGCTCAACCCGAAGCAATTTTTGGGTGTTCCGGTAGCCCTGATTGCCGCGGTGTTTCTCTCGTTCGGCGCGCAGTATCAATCGCGTGGACTCAACAAAGTCGAGAACATCACTGGCCACAAGGCGGCTTCTGGCCTGAAGTGGAGCCATATACGGGAGCTGATGCGCAGGCCCTCATGGGTCGTCGGCACCCTCCTGCTCGGTATGGCCGTTGCACTACAGTTGGTCAGCCTGACGCTTTCACCGCTTATTGTTGTACAGCCTCTGGGTGTTGTCGCGATGGTCATAACGGCGGTGCTCAACGCAAAAGTTTCGGGAGTGAAAACGAATCACGCAACGCGCATCTCAATCGGATTGAGCGTGATCGGAGTCTCAATCTTCGTCCTGATTGCCGCATTTACCGCTCGTACGGTGCCGGTCACAACCCAGAAGCTGATTACGCTCTTGGTGCTCTTTGCAATAATGTTGGCCGTCTTCGGCACACTCTTTCTCATCTTCAGACACAGAGCTGTAGCGCTCGTTTACATCGTTGGCGCAGGCGCGATCTACGGGTTCGTGGCAACATTTGCCAAAGCCGTGATTCAGCGCTTCGAGCAACACGAAGTTGATTGGCTCACCGGGCTCGTCGTGGTGGCACTGGTTGTAGGAACGATTCTCGGCATGAGCTTTGTTCAAAATGCCTACTCGTCAGGCCCGCCCGACCTCGTAGTCGCCGGCTTGACCGTGATTGACCCGCTCGTAGCTGTGCTCATCGGTATCGTCGTGCTCGAAGAAATCTCGTACGCGCCACTTTGGGCTGTAATCGGATTCATAGCCAGTGGCATCATCGCCATAATCGGGGTGCTCGGTCTCGCAAAATATCACCCACAAACGAGCTAGCTAAATCAGGCAACTTCTGCGCAGAATGGAGGCGGGAGGTGCTGATGTTTGAGAATCGTACCGACGCTGGCGAGCAACTCGCGGCAAAGCTCACTCATCTCCGTGCCTCAAAACCGGTCGTACTCGGCCTCCCGCGAGGAGGCGTGCCAGTAGCCGCGGTGATTGCTGACGCGCTGGATGCTCCACTCGACGTCATCGTCGTGCGCAAGCTTGGCATCCCGTACCAGCCCGAAGTTGCGATGGGCGCAATCGGAGAAGGCGAGGTGCGAGTTCTTGATCACCGCTTGGTCAAAATCGCGGGTGTATCAGACGCGCAAATCGCTGAGGTCGAAGCCAAGGAGCGCGCTACGCTCGACGCTCGTGTCACACAGCTCAGAGCAATCCGTCCGAGAATTCCGCTAGTTGGGCGAACGGTCATAATTGTCGACGATGGGCTCGCTACAGGAGCGACAGCCGCTGCAGCACGAGCCTGAGCCTGGCGAGCCAGAGTTTGAAACGGAGCCAACTGGGTATTAAATTTCGTCGCGAAGACGAACAATTTTGTAGGGCGTGCGGGACTTGAACCCGCGACCGACGGATTATGAGTCCGCTGCTCTAACCGGCTGAGCTAACGCCCCCTACCTGAAATGAGTTTACCTATCTCAGGCCTGGCAGTGGCCGTTACAGCAGGTTAGGGATCTTCTGCTCGGCTGCCAAATTTGCTCTTCTGAATACCAGGGTGACAAGAGTGGATATCAAGACAATGAAGAGCGAATATAG
>JALRLI010000087.1 GCA_023254555.1 Microbacteriaceae bacterium | reverse complement strand
GGGTACGAAACCGGCGACCATCGAAACGGGGTATGAGATTCAGGTTCCGCTCTTCTTGGAAACCGGCCCCAAGGTCAAGGTCGACACCCGCACCGGTGATTACCTCGGCCGCGTGAACGAGTAACTCCCTTGAGCGCAAGGCGAAAGGCACGCAAGCGTGCCCTGGATATGCTCTATCAAGCTGATCTCCGCGACATACCCTACTCGGAGGTAATCGAGGCTGAGGCGCTTCGTGCTGCGGGTGAGCCAAAGCGCGAGTCCTCGTGGCTGTATGCGCGTGAAATTGTTGATGGCGTCTCAGACTCGTCGACGGTGATTGACGAGCTCATCACCAGCTCCTCACAGGGTTGGGCGCTCAACCGAATGCCTGCGTTAGATCGTGCGTTGCTGAGACTGGCAACGTGGGAGATTCTCTACAACGACGATGTTGACTCTGCGGTCGCCATCAATGAGTCGATTGAGCTGGCCAAGGAGTTCTCAACCGATGAATCGGCGAAATTCATCAACGGTGTTCTTGCTCGCATTACTGAGTACAAAAACGCCCGCAGCTAGAGTAGTATTAGAGCATCGACACCTTTAAAGCCGTCCAGTGAGGCGGGGAAGGGAGTCAGAATGGCAACCAGAACTGTCCTGCAAGCAGAAGACATTTCCCGAGCTCTGACCCGCATCGCGCATGAGATTCTTGAATCGAATAAAGGCGCATCAGATCTCATACTTCTCGGTATTCCCACTCGTGGAACGACACTGGCTCACCGAATCGCTGCCACCATCGAGCAGATCGAGGCAGGCTCACATATTCCCGTCGGACAACTTGACGTGACGATGTACCGAGATGATCTCGCGCTACAGCCCACTCGGGCGCCGCATCCGACCGACCTTCCAGATGTCGGTGTCGCAGGAATGACGGTCGTTCTCGTTGACGATGTGCTCTACAGCGGTAGAACCGTTCGCGCGGCGCTTGATGCCATCAATGATCATGGTCGGCCGAGAGTTGTGCGTCTCGCTGCGCTAATCGATCGGGGTCACCGGCAGCTTCCGATCAGAGCCGATTTCATCGGAAAGAATCTACCCAGTGCGTCTTCAGAGAGAATAAACGTCAGACTCGTCGAACACGACGGCTTTGACGAAGTGGAGATCGTCTCATGAGGCATCTCCTGAGCACAAAGGATTTATCGCGGGAGCAAGCGGTTAGCATCCTTGATGTCGCAGAGGACATGGCCGAAACGCAGCTCCGTGAGCAAAAAAAGCTTGCGACCCTTCGCGGGCGAACGGTCGTCAACCTCTTCTTCGAAGACTCAACGCGCACCAGAATTTCCTTTGAGGTCGCCGCGAAGCGGTTGAGTGCTGATCTCATCAACTTCAGCGCCAAGGGATCAAGCGTTTCCAAGGGCGAAAGCCTGAAAGATACCGCTCAAACACTTCAAGCCCTGGGCGCCGATGCGGTAGTCATTCGACACTCGTCATCTGGTGCGGCGCAAAACCTCGCTGACGCTGGGTGGATTAACGCGCCGATTATCAATGCTGGCGATGGTAAGCACGAACATCCCACTCAGGCGCTACTCGATGCATTCACCATGCGCAGGCGTGTCTTTGGTGGGAACAGTAGGGGAGTGGCGCTTGACGGGCTTCGTGTCGTGATTGTTGGCGATCTCGCCCATTCTCGAGTGGCTCGCAGTAACCTTTGGTTACTGAGGACGCTGGGAGCAGACGTGACGTTCGTCGCTCCTGAGACGCTAGTGCCTTTCGGCGCGCGCGATTGGGGTGCCAATATTGTGCATGACCTCGACACCGCCATCACTGAAGTCGAGCCCTCTGTCGTCATGATGTTACGTGTCCAGCTCGAGAGAATGCAAACGTCCTACTTCCCGAGCCAACAAGAATACGTGCGCAACTGGGGATTGAGTGATCAGAGGATGCAGGCACTGCCTGAAGACGTTGTGATCATGCACCCCGGGCCGATGAATCGAGGAGTCGAGATTTCGAGTCGCGCGGCAGACTCTCCGAACTCTTCAGTGTTGGAGCAAGTGAGTAACGGCGTATCCGTGCGTATGGCTGTGTTGTATATGCTGACGTCTGGCGACAGGGGCGAGAAATGAGCGACGGTATCCTTTTTAAGGCAGCAACGTTGAGTGACGGCACTGTCACCGATATTCGTATCTCCGGAGCCACGATCTCAGAGGTTGGGTCTCATCTCAAGGGCGCAAACGAAACCGTCATCGATGCGACCGGACTCGTGGCACTCACGGGCCTTGTGGATTTACACACCCACCTCCGTGAACCTGGATTCGAGCAATCAGAGACTGTGCTCACGGGCACGCGGGCAGCCGCGGCCGGGGGGTTCACGACAGTATTCGCGATGGCAAATACGCTTCCGGTGGCGGACACAGCAGGTGTCGTTGAGCAGATTCAGACACTCGGAGAGAGAGCTGGGTATGCCACGGTTCGACCGATTGGTGCCGTGACTGTTGGCCTTGAGGGTGAGCGCCTAAGTGCGATTGGCGCCATGGCGAATTCATCTGCCAGGGTTCGTGTTTTTTCTGATGACGGAAAATGCGTGCATGATTCACTGCTCATGCGTAGGGCACTCGAGTACGTCAAGACATTTGACGGCGTAGTAGCCCAGCATGCGCAAGATCCACGTCTTACCGAAAACGCGCAAATGAACGAGAGCGCCCTTTCGAGCGAGCTTGGCCTTACAGGTTGGCCAGCGGCGGCAGAGGAGTCGATCATCAGCCGGGACGTGCTGCTCGCGGAACACATCGGTGCCCGACTGCACGTATGTCACGTGTCAACTGCCGGTTCGGTTGAAGTCATTCGATGGGCGAAAGAGAGAGGCATCCAGGTTACAGCTGAAGTTACGCCCCACCACCTTCTCCTCACACAGGAGCTTGCAAGAACGTATGACGCTCGATACAAAGTTAATCCACCTCTTCGACGAGATGAAGATGTTCAGGCACTCCGTCGAGCGATAGCGGATGGAATCATTGACATCATCGCGACCGATCACGCACCGCATCCTCTCGAGGCGAAAGAGTGCGAATGGGATGCCGCAGCATTTGGAATGGTCGGTCTCGAGTCGGCGGTACCGGTAGTTCAAACAGCCCTCGTCGATACCGGTATTTGCGACTGGGCCCGTGTCGAACAGTTGATGTCATTGAAGCCCGCTGAAATTGGCCGGCTGAATGGGCACCCCTCATCAATCAGCGCTGGCCAGCAGGCAGAACTCGCATTTGTGGATCCAAATTCGCGGAGTGTGTTCGACATCAATCGGCTCAAGGGCAGAAGCACAAATTCGCCCTACCTAGGCATGGAGTTTAATGGCGCTGTAGTGCACACAGTGCACCAGGGATATCTGACGTTGCGCGATGGGGAATTGGTAGACGAGCAGATAGTCGCAGAGTGCTCTAAGTTATCGCAGCATGAGGGCTTGAGCTCATGATGGAGCGAGTTCTTCCAGCCCTAATTGTTATTGCGGTTATCGCCATGATCCTGTCGACCATGACAGTAGCGTGGCGCCGGCGATTGAAAAGTGCCAAGGAACACACCCCTTCTTCGCAGCAGACTGAGTTGCTCGGGGAGCTGAAGGAGGTTGTTGACACGTTTTACGTCGCTACGACCGCGGCTCACTCTGCATTCGAGAGAATCCCTCTCGCCGGCCTCGCTTACCGAGGACACTGTCGATTAGGTTTTCACGATTCTGGAATGAGCGTCACTGTTCGCGGCGAGAATTCTGTGGCGATACTCACAACACAGATAACCGCTGTTGTGCCGCAGCAGCTGACTATTGGTAAAGCCGTTGAGCGCAATGGACTGTTGGGCATCCAATGGTTGAACCGGGGAATTGAGTACTCGAGCGTTTTTCGCACCACAGCCGATCAAATCAAGCAGATTCAATCTGCCATGCAGTCGGTAATGGGAATGGACCAATCAATATTGAATGAAATGCAAGAGAGATAAGTAAGTGACGGAACAAAATTTTTCGAAGAACGCGGTGTTGGTGCTTGAGGATGGTTCTCGATTCGAGGGCCGAGGGTATGGCGCACTCGGTTCGACGTTCGGCGAACTGGTCTTTTCCACCGGCATGTCAGGCTACCAAGAAACGCTGACCGATCCGTCTTACGCAGGACAGATAGTTCTCATGACCGCGCCACACATTGGTAATACCGGTATGAACGATGAGGATATGGAGTCATCCCGAATCTGGGTGTCCG
>JALRLI010000086.1 GCA_023254555.1 Microbacteriaceae bacterium | reverse complement strand
AGCACTTCCTCTTCCTCGCTGCCCGGCTTCTTGAGCACCGAGTCATCCTTCTCGGCCTTCATGCCGAGATGCACGAGCAGCGTGGCGTCGCCGCCGTCGTCGAGAATCATGTTCGGGCCAGCCCAGTCGCCGCCGGAACCGAGACCGCCGGAACCGAGACCGCCGGAACCTGCAGCCCGGGCCGCCTCAGCTTCGCGCGACCAGTCGAAGATTCGGTCGGTGCACCACCAGTACTCGGCGAGCGTCTCGCCTTTCCACGCGAACACGGGCACGCCGGCAGGCGCGTCAACCGTTCCGGTCGGGCCAACCACAACGGCAGCGGCAGCTGAGTCATCGGTCGAGAAGATATTGCAGCTCGCCCAGCGAACCTGAGCGCCGAGCGCCACAAGCGTCTCGATGAGCACCGCAGTTTGCACGGTCATATGCAGTGAACCTGCGATGCGTGCTCCGCGAAGGGGCTGCGACTCGGCGAATTCGGTGCGAAGAGCCATCAGCCCGGGCATTTCGTGCTCGGCGAGGCGAATTTGGTGTCGTCCTGCCTCAGCGAGTGCGAGGTCGGCAACCTTGAAGTCGAGTTCGCCGCGTACGGTCGCCTCGAGTGCGGATGTGTTGGTCATGTCGATAGCTCCTGGCTATGTTGCGAGGGTTACGCGTCGAGCGCATCCTCATCAATACCTGCAAAGGGAGAATGCCGAAGCACTTGCCAACCGCTGGGGGCTTTCAAATTCTCGGCGTGCAGTTCACACAGGTCGTAGCCGTGTGGATCGGATACTGGGCTCAGCGGGCCGATCGCCATAACGCAACCGTCGTAATCGTATGTGAGTGTGAAGTGCGCTGGGCGCTTACACGTCACCTTCGAACACAACCGGTCTTCCACCATTTAAGCCTAGTCGCCGCTTTCGCGCCAGCCTGATAACGCGGGAGTAGGCTGATGGCATGTCACCAATCGACCGCCATCAGCACCGGTCGATGCGCTCTTCGATAACCGGGCCCGCGCTAGCGAACCCCAATAGTCGACTCGCATTCTTCGACCGGGTCGCCCGCGCCACAGTCGATTACCTGCAGTCTGCCTTCGAAGATGAATTGAGGGATGTTCGAATCGAGTTCTGCTCGGTACCCACCAACTTCAAACCTGACCAGGGGCCTGCGCTGTACCGAATCGACCGCGAAGACAAGAGCATTCTGCTCTACCGCGTGCCGATTCAGCGCGCCAAGGGATTACACATCGATGACGAGCTGCATCGCCGCATGTACATCGAACACGTGGTGTTCAGGGCGGTCGCCGAGTACCTCAACCGCGACCCGTGGGAGCTGCTGCCAGGCGAGTTCGACCACTTTTAGGTCATTCCTCCGGGGCATCGTGTTGCCCATCGCCTCCCCTGACCCGGCACGCGGATGAGTCGCGGCCAAACTTCGCGATAATAGAAGCATGAGCCCGCGAGTACTCGTGGTCGATGATGACCACGCTTTAGCCGAGATGATCGGTATCGTGCTTGCCGGACAAGATTTTGAGCTGAGCTACTGCAATCACGGATCAAATGCGCTTGAGGTGTTCGAGCAGGAAAGGCCAGATCTGGTGTTGCTCGACGTGATGCTACCGGGGCTCGACGGCGTGGCAATCTGCGAGCAGATTCGCAAGGTATCCGGGGTTCCGGTGATTATGCTCACCGCAAAGAGTGACACCACTGACGTCGTGCGAGGCCTCGAAGCAGGTGCCGATGACTACGTGGTGAAGCCGTTCAACCCGACAGAGCTCATCGCCCGGGTGAAGGCACGCTTGCGCGACACCACCCCAGAATCGACGGATGCTCTGACCGTGGGCGACCTCATCGTAGATGTTTCTGCGCGCCAGGTCTTCAGAGGCGAAGCCGAGCTCGCGCTCACCCCGCTCGAGTTCGAGCTGCTGCATACGCTCGCACGCGAACCGCAACGCGCGTTCAGTCGTGAAGAGCTGCTCGAGTCAGTGTGGGGATACCAATATAAGGCTGATACTCGCCTCGTGAACGTTCACGTGCAGCGTCTACGCGCAAAAGTCGAACTCGACCCCGAGAATCCAGTCATCGTGTGCACCGTTCGCGGGTTTGGCTACCGGGCTGCGAGTGCCGAGCCGAGTGCCGAGCCGAGCGATGCCTGAGCGCAGCGGAGAAACTGCGACGGCAGGTTCTGCCCTCACCAGCGGGGTAGAGGCAGCGAAGCGAAAGTGGCGCGGCTCAATCACGACGCGCATCATGGTTGCGACCGGACTGATTACCGCAATCATCATCGCCAGCACCTTCGTGTACATGTCTGCGTTGGTGGGCAACGATCTCTTCGAGAACAAGCGCGATGAAGTATTGGCAGACGCCGCGGGTGCGACGCAGGCAGCGCAGCGCATCCTTGATGCATCTGATGCTGGCGATCGGGCCGCACTGACCAACCTGATGGTGGCGGTGCAAACCTCGATTCGTGACACCTCAGCGAGCCCGCAAATACTCGTTCGGCGAGACGCGAACCAGCTCGTGAACGATGAGGCACCCCTCGATTTCACAACCGATGCGGCATTAGCGAGCATTATCACGCCGGAGCTTGCAACCCAGGTCGGCACCGGCAGTGCATCCCAATACTGGCAGTCTGTCTCGCTCAGCGACTCGCAGGGCCTCTCGCAACCAGGGATCGTGGTCGGCTCGTCGCTGGTGTTTCCGTCTGGCGCGGGTCGCTACGAGCTTTTTCTTGGCTATAGCCTCGCCGAATCGGAGGCAACGCTACAGTTCGTGCAGCGCACACTGTTATTTACCGCCGTGGTGTTGATGTTGCTCATGGGCGTGCTGGTGTGGAGCGTTATTCGCTTTGTCTTCAGGCCGATTCGCGTCGCAGCCGAGACGAGCTCCAAGTTGGCCGCCGGTGATGAACAGGTGCGTATGCCCGACCTTGGCGACGAGCACTTCAATCAACTCGCCTCGTCATTCAACGAGATGGCTGACACACTGCAGGCTCGCTACCAGAAGCTGAGCGAGCTGTCGCTGATGCAGCAGCGCTTCGTGGCAGATGTTTCACATGAGCTCAGAACTCCGCTCACCACGATTCGGCTGGCAAGTGATGTGCTCTACGCTGAGCGGAGTGACTTGAAAGCCCCGGCAGAGCGCAGTGCCGAGCTGCTGCATGCCCAGGTGCTTCGATTTGAGACACTGCTCGAATCGCTACTCGAAATTTCGAGGTACGACGCAGGTGACGTCGAACTGCACTTCGAAGCAACCGACCTTGAAGACCTCGTTCGAGACGAGGTCAAGAGCCTGCAAACGTTGAGCGAGTCACCGCTCAGGGTCAAGCCCGCGAGCACCGACACCACGGTTGAGATGGATGCTCTGCGCATCCGTAGAATCGTCTCGAATCTGCTGAGCAACGCAATCGAGCACGGCGAAGGCAAACCCATCGAGATTGCAGTCGCTTCAACCGCCACAGAGGTGCTGTGCAGTGTGCGCGACCACGGCATTGGTATCGACGCAGACCAAATCAGCCACGTCTTCGAGCGTTTCTGGCGGGCCGACCCCGCACGAGCCAGAACGCTCGGCGGCAGCGGTCTCGGACTCGCTATCGCGCTCGAAGACGCTGAAGCGCATGGCGGCACCATCGAATTAACGAGCGAACCAGGTGCGGGAACCGAGTTCGTCTTGAAGATTCCTCGACGATCGCCCAGCGCAGCAGAGGGGAGAGACCGATGAAAGCATCTCGTGCCACCGCGGTTGCCGCCGCTGCCGTGCTCGTCGCACTGTCATTCGCGCTTGCCGCCTGCACGCAGTCGATTCCGAGATCGGGCAGCGTGCAAACCGGACTTGAGCAAAATGAGGCCACACCCGCGCCGGTGATCTTCACCCCGAGTGGCCCGCGGGATGGTCAAACCGTCGAAGAAATTGTGCGCGGTTTCACCATCGCCGCTTCGAGTGCGACCGACGATTACGCAATCGCGCGTAAGTTTCTCTCGCCCTCATTCAAGAAAAAATGGAATCCGCATGCCGGCGTGACCATAGATGAAACATCGCGATCTGCAGTGACCGCGGGCGAGCAATCCGTCGAACTCACGGTGACACCGACCGCAACGGTCGATGAGGCTGGCTCACTTGTGCTCACGCCGCCTTCGGTCTATCGCGAGCTCAATTACGAACTCGAGCGAGTGGATGGCCAGTGGCGAATCAGTAGTGCGCCAGATGGAATCTTGCTCGACCGAGCCACCTTCTCTCTGGTGTTCAATCAGCATCCGTTGTATTTTGTCGAGCCA
>JALRLI010000085.1 GCA_023254555.1 Microbacteriaceae bacterium | reverse complement strand
CTTCACCTCGTCGACGCCCAGCACCTCGACTTCGAAACTCTTTACGCCAGGCTTCGTCACCACCCTGCGCGCAAAGACGATTGCTATCCCGAGAGCGGCCCAGCCATAGAACATGACAGACCCCAGAACGAGTCCGATCAGAACACGGATTTGGATTTTTTTCAACGGCGTAGAGATTTCAGTTCGGCGTGGCTTTGGACACTGCGTGTCATAAAACTTTAGTCTTTCGATGTGAGCAGTAGTAGCGCATCCAAGTCAGATGCCTTTGATATCGCGGTTGGGCAGATTCGCTCAATGACGTACCGCAGTGAGCTTTCTGTTCGTGAGATTCCTGCTCCGGAAAAAGTTGCACCAGAGGCTTTCGCTCTCGCAGGCAATTTGCTTTCCGATGAGAATACCGCGGACTCCCCATTCGGCTCTGGTCGCTTCATATTGCTGCATGATCCTGACTCCACAGATCAGTGGGGGTCGGAGTTTCGAATCGTGACCTTCGCTCAGGCTCCCTTAGAGGTGGAGATCGGCGAAGACGCCTTTCTCGCTGAAGTTACCTGGTCTTGGTTGATGGATGCTCTTGAGGACCGCAACGCCAGATTCACCTCACCCGCCGGAACAGCAACCAAAACTATCTCCTCAGGTTTCGGATCACTCCACGCACAAGGAAGCGGGGCTCAGATTGAGCTCAGAGCATCATGGACGCCAGTCGGCGAGGATTTCGCGGCGCATACCAGCGCCTGGGCAGAACTGTTGTGCATGCTCGGCGGGTTGCCTCATGAAGGCGAAGACGTGACATCACTTGCCGCCCACAAGGCGAAGCGTGACTAGCAGCGGTGACCCCCGTTCTTGGCGCTATATCGACACGGTCGATGGGTATGAGGATGCCGTCGCGGAGCTCGCTGCCGGCGTCGGTCCGATTGGCGTTGACACTGAGCGTGCTTCCGGCTTTCGATACTCAAATCGCGCCTATCTGATTCAATTCGCGCGGGAGGGCAGTCAGACCTTCCTGTTTGATCCGACGGCAATCGGTTCATTCGAATTGTTGCAGAGTCAGCTGTCAGCTCACGAGTGGATTCTTCATGCTGCCACTCAAGATCTCCCATGCCTCCGTGAGGCGGGCCTGAATCCAACTCTCATATTCGACACCGAGCTAGCCTCGAGGCTTCTCGGGCTTGAACGCGTAGGCCTCGGCGCTGTAGTTGCTGAGCTACTCAACATCGAACTCGAGAAGGCTCACGGGGCATCTGACTGGTCAACCAGACCTCTACCCCAGTCTTGGCTGGAATACGCCGCATTAGATGTGTCTTTGTTGCCAGAGCTCAGATCCTCCCTCCGTGCGGAGCTGGCGGCTGCTGACAAGTTCGACTTTGCAGTCGAAGAGTTTGAATATCTCGTCCACTGGCAGCCTAAAGAGAGCTCAACCGAACCATGGCGGCGCCTTTCAGCGATCAGCAAGCTCAATTCTCAAAGGCAGCTCGCAATAGCGCGGTCACTTTGGGAAGCACGAGATAGCTTGGGGCGGGAGCGTGACGTCGCCCCAGGCCGTCTTCTCCCCGACAGCTCAATTATTGCGGCGAGCCTAGAGCCCCCTCGCTCTCGCGGTCACTTGGCGGCAATGAAGACGTTCACTGGAAGAGCTAGCCGCAGTGAACTCGACCTCTGGTGGCTTGCGGTAATTCAAGGAAAAGAGACCGAAGACCTTCCTGAGCTTCGTGTTCGCAGCACTGGAATACCAAACCACCGTTCTTGGCCCCACCGTTTTCCGGCTGCAGATGAGCGGCTGAAAGCGGCTCGCGCTGAGCTACAGGAATTATCGCAGGCTTTGAAGATTCCACTCGAGAATCTCATGAGTCCGCAACTGCTCCGTGAAATCTGTTTCAATCCGCCTGCGACCCCACACATCGAGGTGATAGAGGCTCAGCTCCGAGAGAGCGGAGCTCGGAACTGGCAGGCCCGGCTCAGTGCGCCCGCTATCCACCGCGCGTTTGCGCTGGCGGAGTCAGACCATTCTGCATAGGCTGAAAATGTACCCCGCACCCGTAAGGAGCAAACATGATGAGCACCAGGGATATTTTTTTTGTGGATGGCGTTCGCACCCCATTTGGTCGCGCTGGAGAAAAAGGGGCTTACTGGGACACCCGCGCAGATGATCTCGCGGTCAAGACACTCATGGAACTACTCAAACGAAACCCCACCGTTCCGCCTGCTGAGATAGATGATGTTGGCATTGCGGCGACAACTCAGCAGGGCGACCAGGGTCTCACACTCGGCCGAACTGTTGCCATCCTTGCTGGACTTCCGATGTCTGTGCCCGGCTTCGCTCTAGACCGCATGTGTGCGGGTGCCCTCACCACGAGTGCCCTCTTAGGCGCTTCGATCAGTTTTGGCCAGGCCGAGCTCGCGATTGCCGGCGGCGTTGAGCATATGGGTAGACACCCGATCGGCCTCGATGCAGACCCAAACCCCCGCTTCGTGGCCGAGCAAATCGTAAGCCCTGATGCGCTGAACATGGGCGTGACAGCCGAACGACTTCACGACCGCTTCCCCGAACTTACCAAGGAACGTGCCGACCGTTTCGCGATGAGAAGCCAGCAAAAACTGCAGGCTGCGTATGAAGCTGGTTATATTCAACCTGACCTCGTGCCGATCGCTGCGCGCACAGAAGCAGGGTGGGGCCTCGTAACTGAGGATGAAGGCCGGCGACCCGACACAACGATGGAACAGCTGGCGGGCCTCAAAACGCCTTTTCGCCCTCACGGTCGGGTGACGGCTGGTAACGCATCTCCACTCACGGATGGCGCGACGATGTGTCTGTTGTCATCTGGAGAGGCCGCCACGAGGCTTGGTCTGCGGCCAAAAATGAAGATGATCAGTTATGGCTTCGCAGGAGTCGAGCCTGAGGTTATGGGCTTGGGCCCAGTTCCATCGACCCGAAAGGCCCTCAGCAATGCTGGGCTGAGCATCGATGACATCGGGCTGTTCGAATTGAACGAGGCCTTTGCTGTGCAAGTCCTCAGTTTTTTGGACGCGTTCGGGTTGGATGACGACGATCAGCGCGTCAACGCGTGGGGTGGCGCGATAGCTGTCGGGCATCCTCTCGCAGCTTCTGGTGTTCGCCTGATGATTCAGCTGGCGGCCCAGTTCGAGCAGCATCCAGAAGTCAGATACGGCTTGACTGCTATGTGCGTCGGCCTGGGGCAGGGCGGCACCATCATCTGGGAGAACCCGCATCACGCATCCGCGAAGGGTGTCTGGTCATGAATAACTACGAACAGATTGATTTCACGCCGCTACTCGACGTCACCTCTGACGAGCTCATCACCCACAGCCTAGTGCGGGATGTACCGCTGCACCTCGGTGGTGTTCTTGCCCTAATCACGCTCGACAACGGCATGGACTACAAGCGGCCGAGCACGCTGGGCCCACACTCGCTCGTAGAGTTAGGCGATGTTCTCGATTCGCTGCGGCACAGGGCCGAACAGGGAGAGATACAAGCGGTAGGAATAACTGGGACCCCATACATCTTTGCTGCTGGCGCTGACCTGAGTAACGTAAACAAGCTCACTTCACGTGATGAAGCGCTCCTGATGGCTCAACTCGGGCACTTCGTGCTGGCAAAGCTTTCGACACTCGGTGTACCGAGCTTCGCATTCGTCAACGGGCTTGCTGTTGGGGGCGCTGTTGAAATTGCACTGCACTCAAGCTTCCGGACCATCAACAGTAGCTCCCCCGCTTTTGCACTCCCGGAGGTCTTCCTCGGGCTCATTCCCGGCTGGGGCGGTGCCACATTGCTGCCTAACCTCGTCGGAATTGAGAAGGCGATTGAGGTCGTAATTTCAAATCCGTTGAAGAACAATCGCATGCTGAAACCAACTGATGTGGTTGAGATGGGCATAGCTGACGTAAGTTTCGGCCCGGCAAAGTTCTTGGAGGATTCAATCAGGTGGGCCTCGCAGGTTGTGTCGGGCGAAGTTCCGGTGGTCAGAAGATTCCGCCCCAAGCGACTGGAACGTCTCTTCAAGTGGAACATCGCTGTTTCGATCGCGCGCAAGACGCTACGCGAAAAACTTGGTACGGCAGCCAAGGCGCCCTATGTCGCTCTCGATCTTCTTCTCGCGGCCAAAGACAATAATCTCGAGAAGGGATTCGCGCGCGAAGATGCTGCGATCGCCGATCTCATTGCTGGAGATCAGTTCAGAGCGAGCATTTACGCCTTCGACCTCGTACAAAAGCGTGCGAAACGGCCAGTTGGCGCACCGGATCCATCGAGTGCGAGAAAAGTCGCCAAGGTTGGAATCGTCGGAGCAGGCTTGATGGCGAGCCAATTTGCTTTGCTCTTTGTGAGACGTCTACGTGTTCC
>JALRLI010000084.1:4040-4354 GCA_023254555.1 Microbacteriaceae bacterium | reverse complement strand
TGCTCGGCACAGAGATCGAGCATCTGAGCCAACCGCTAGAACAGCACTACGCGAAAATATTTAGCAACCGAGCTTCCATCACCGCTCTTTTTGCTGGCTACAATGCTCGATTCGAAGAGTTGGACGCAGAGCGCGAAGACTTATCCGCAGCACTCGAACTCCTTCGACCGGAAATTGAGGCTCGTTCCGCTGTGTATCAGGATGCCGTTTCTCAATTCAACACAGAAGCCCAGGCCCTCACCAACCGCAACAACAGCCTTGCTTTCAGCAGCGACCCAGCAGAGTTCTATCGGCTGCGCAACATGTTGACCGCA
>JALRLI010000084.1:0-4030 GCA_023254555.1 Microbacteriaceae bacterium | reverse complement strand
GCAGCAACGTCTCGAAGCTGAGCGCATTTCCTTGAACGAGCTGATTGAAAGCTACAATGCCAAACGCTCCCGGTTGATTGAACTCAACGCCATCACCGCGGAACTGTATCAAAGCTTCGATAGCACCCCAGCAGTGGCAGTCCCTGCTGAGAATTGAATTCAGTTACAATTTTGATGTAACGTTCATCTGCTGTGCTGAAGTTCACGAGCACAACAGGCTCAAGTCTCTCGGGGTGCACATGGCTGGTCGAAGGAAAGAACAGGTTCTGCCCAACGATGAAACTCTCACAGAGGCATACTGGCTTCGCTTCGGCGAGCAACCGGAGCCATCCGTGCGCAACAAGCTCTTGTATGTCTCCATGGACGAGATCGCTAGTGTGGGGCCCGCAGAGTTTAATGGAGTGAAGGTTTGTCACAGGCTTGCCGTCTCTGCATCGCTCATTAACCACTACTTCGCCGGTCGTGATGGACTGATTGCTGAAGCCACTGCAGAGTCGTATAAGAGATACATCAAGAATCTCCGCGATGCAGCCGCGGCGCATCCCTCTGACCCCGCTGAGGCACTTCGGGCATGGATGCTGGCCCAGATTACCTGGGGACGTAAAAGCCCGGGTCTCGCGGCAATCCTCAACTACTCGTCCGCTTTTCCGAATATCTCTGAGTTGATACACCGCGATTTTCAGAAAGAAATAACGCAGTACTTTGAATACAACATGGCGCTGGTTATCCTCCTGATTCGGTCTATCAGAGATGAAACGCCCTTCGTCGTTCCGCAGATTGAAGGACCACTTAGCGCTTCCTACCGCGCCGCGTTGCTTGCTGATGAGGTCAGCGTTCAGCTCGCGACCAGCGTCGCGTGGTCAGCTTTAGGGGCGGCCGTCTGGGCTGGTGGGCAGCACACGCCTTCGTCGGGTACTCGGGAAACCACCAAACGTGACAAGGCAATGATTGAAGCCCACTTAGACCATGCGATTCGCGCACTCAAACAGCGCTAGCGGCGCGACTCGGTCAACGGTTCTGTCTCGTAGGTTGAAGACGTGAGAGCGACCAACCTGGACATGCACCGTCGATATTTCTTGCTATAGCCGCCCGCAAGCATCTCGTCGCTGAAGATTGAGTCGAGAGCGACTCCAGTGCTCAACACGGGAATCTGTGCGTCGTACACCCGGTCGATAAAGGCGACGAAACGCAGTGCCTCGGCCTGAGACTCAAGTGTGTGAGCGTTGCGTAGTCCGATTAAATCGATGCCCTCAATCATTCGAACATACGTAGACGGATGCACCTTACTGAGGTGAGCCACAAGTGCGCCGAAGTCATCATCAGACGCCAGTTTGACATTCGCAATTCCTGCGTCAAAAGCCTGAGCATAGTCAGCCGGCGAGAGCACATGGGCATGCTCAGCGGAGTCTCGGTGGCGGTAATCTTCACCATCAATCCGAAGTGTGGTGAAACGATTGGCGATGGCTTGTATCTCGCGCAAAAAATCTGCTGCCGCGAAGCGACCTTCACCAAGAGCGTTTGGCGGCGTGTTTGAAGTGGCGGCAAATTTGCAGCCACTTTCAGCGAGCTCACCAATCATTCGAGTCATGATCATAGTGTCACCGGGATCGTCGAGCTCGAACTCATCGATGCAAATGAGTTTTGCTCCCCGCAGAGTGTCGATGGCTTGTTGATACCCGAGGGCACCGACTAGTGCTGTGTACTGGATGAACGTACCGAAGTACTTACGACCGGGCGTCGTATGCCACAGTGCTGCCAGCAGATGTGTTTTTCCGACGCCGAATCCCCCGTCAAGGTAGACACCCTGCTTCGCGTCTGGAGACACACTCTGTTGCGACTTGTTTCTTGAGAACAATCCTCCCTTTGACCGAGCCGGTGGCTCTGTTTTGACCCCTACACCGGCAAAAGTCATCAAGAATTCTCGAGCTTGCTCTTGCGACGGGTGATTCGCGTCAGGAACGTAGCTTTCGAAACTCGCGGAGTCGAACTGCGGTGGCGGCACCAGGTAGGCCACGATTTCGCGAGCGGTTATTTCAGGAATTCGGTCTAGGAGGTGTTCTACGTGCAAGGAAAGACGCAATCTATCTGTTCTGGAAAAGCCGCCACTGTAACACTGGAGTAAAAAATTTAGCTCGCTTCGCGTTACGGCGTATCGTTGATAACGCAATCCTATTAGACGTCACTGGGCAGAGAGCTTCGAGTGCACCTAATTAGTTTGAGGAGAAACAGTTGCCTGTTGAATTTGAGACCAACGAAAAATTCGCCGAATATGCGCATCCCGAACGTTTAGTCACCACTGGCTGGGTAGCCCAGAATCTTGGTCGAGACGGGTTGGTCATTGTTGAGACTGATGAAGACGTCCTGCTCTATGAGACCGGGCATATTCCCACCGCGGTCAAACTAGATTGGCATACGGAGCTCAATGATCCAGTCACCCGCGACTTTGTTGATGGCGAAAAATTCGCAGAGGTCATGCGCAAGAAGGGCATCTCCCGCGGCGATACCGTCGTTATTTACGGAGATATGAACAACTGGTGGGCTGCCTACGCGCTCTGGATTTTCTCGTTATTCGGTCATGAGGATGTGCGTCTCATGGACGGCGGAAGGTCAAAGTGGATTGCGGAGGACCGAGAACTGACCAGAGAAGGCCCTCCCCGAGCAGCGAGTGATTATCCCGTGGTCGAAAGAGATGATGTCAGCTTGCGCGTCTTTCGTGATCAGGTGCTCGAGCATTTGGGGAAGCCTCTCATCGATGTTCGATCACCAGAGGAATTTCGAGGAGAGCGGACGTCCGCACCTCACCTGCCAGAGGAAGGTGCGTTGCGCCCCGGCCACATCCCGGGTGCTTCAAATGTGCCATGGTCGACCGCTGCGAACGAAGACGGCACTTTCAAGAGCTACGCCGAGCTTGAAGAAATCTATTTGAAAAATTTCGGTATCTCGAAAGCGGATGATGTCATCGCCTACTGCCGCATTGGCGAGCGCTCTAGCCATACCTGGTTCGTGCTCTATTACCTGCTCGGTATTGATTCAGCCAAGAACTATGACGGTTCATGGACTGAGTGGGGTAGCTCGGTGCGCGTACCAATCGCATTGGGCGCATAATCGGCAGCTAGACTTCTTAGTGCAATGAACACCTCTGATCATCCGGCTCTTGCCGTTCTCGATGAGATTCGTGACGATTTTCTCTCGCTTGAACAATCAGACCGTCTGATGCTGCTCCTCGAATTTGCTGACGAACTACCGCCATTGCCTCCTGAATACGAGAACCACCCAGATCTCTTCGAACGCGTCGAAGAGTGTCAGGCTCCGGTCTACATATTTCCCGAAGTCACCGACACCTCGGAATTTCGGTTGTACGCCACCGCCCCTCGAGAGGCCCCCACCACGCGTGGTTTTGCTTCGATACTCGTTCAGGGACTGAGCGGACTCACACCTGAGCAGGTCATCGAAGTACCCGACGATTACCCTCTCACTATTGGCCTCACCGAGGCTGTCTCTCCGCTTCGCATTCGAGGCATGATGGGGATGCTACGTCGAATAAAGCGCTCAGTGCGAGAACAGCTACAGCCCCGGGATCTCTGATCGCAGCCAGGAGCGGATGGCTTCCAGGTATTTTCTTGTGTCAAAGTTGTACAGCTTGACGTGCGCCGCACCGTTGAAGGTCACAAGTGTGATGCTGTCGGGGGATTTTTGCGCGAGTGATGCAGCTGGCTCAAAGGGTACGTAGTCGTCATCGACACTGTGCATGATCAGCATTGGAGCGTCGACTCTTTTGTGCAGTTCCAGTGCATTCATTCTGTGCAGGTTGAGACGTTTCCCAGCGTTCGTGCTGACCACGCCGTGATTGAGTAGGCCGATGGCGAGGCGTGAAAGGTGTCGTGGAACGCCGGAGAGGCGTCCTTGATGAATCAGAATTTGGGGCCAGTCAAGGGCCGGCGAGTCTAGGATGATTCCGCAAATGCGCGCTGAAACTTCAGACTCTGCCGCGGCTTGTAAGACAGCGTTGCCACCCATAGACCAGCCATAA
>JALRLI010000083.1 GCA_023254555.1 Microbacteriaceae bacterium | reverse complement strand
GATCAGGTTCTGAAGGTACATCATCTTCGCCCTGCCGCTGGTTCGAAGAAAGCCAAGACCCGCGTTGGTCGCGGTGAGGGTTCAAAGGGTAAGACCGCAGGTCGTGGTACCAAGGGAACCAAGGCCCGTTACCAGGTGAAGGCAGGCTTCGAAGGTGGCCAGATGCCGCTTCACATGCGCTCGCCCAAGCTTCGTGGATTCAAGAACCCATTCCGTACCGAGTACCAGCCAGTAAACCTCTCGAAGCTAGCTGAGCTCTATCCAAAGGGCGGAGACGTCACTGTTGCTGACCTGGTTGACAAGGGCGCCGTTCGCAAGAACCAACCTGTCAAGGTTCTCGGGGATGGCGACATTTCAGTGAAGCTCAACATCAACGTAGATAAGGTGTCGAGTTCAGCTGAGAAGAAGATTGTGGCCGCTGGCGGTTCAATTAACTAATTCACGCGAGGCCTTGTTTCGTGCTGACAAGTGGCGGATGCTGCTGCGGTGCGGAACAAGGCTTTTGCCGTGTAGGCTCGATAATTGGTGCAAAGCGCCGCCGCAGTTGGTGAGTGTGCACTCAGGAGGAAAGTTTGATTAGCGCGATTCGGCGGATATTCCGCACGCCCGACCTGCGAAACAAGCTTGGCTTTACGCTCGCAATCATTGCTCTCTTCCGTCTCGGCTCGTATGTGCCGGCGCCATTTGTGAACTTCGAAAATGTTCAGCTCTGTCTCACCGCGAATCAGCAAACATCTGGCCTCTATGAGATGGTGAACATGCTGAGCGGTGGTGCGTTGCTGCAGCTCTCCATCTTCGCGTTGGGGATTATGCCTTACATCACTGCTTCGATCATTGTGCAGTTGCTGAGGGTCGTTATCCCTCACTTCGAAACTCTGCATAAAGAGGGCCAAGCGGGCCAGTCGAAGTTGACGCAGTACACCCGGTACCTCACCATTGGTCTCGCGATTTTGCAGTCCACCACACTGGTAACCGTCGCTCGCAGTGGGCTTTTGTTTGGTTCAAGCGGAGACGCTGCGTGTCAGAATCTGGTATCGCAAGAGTGGTATGCAGTCATCATGATTATCTTGACGATGACCGCCGGTACCGGTCTCGTCATGTGGATGGCCGAGCTCGTCACCGAACGTGGTGTGGGCAACGGCATGTCGCTGCTCATCTTCACCTCAATCGCAGCCCAGTTCCCCGCATCTCTCTGGTCAATTCAACAGACCAAGGGTTGGGAAATCTTCTTCATGGTGATCGCGGTGGGCGTGGTAATCATCGGCCTTGTAGTGTTCGTTGAACAGTCACAGCGTCGCATCCCCGTTCAGTATGCAAAACGGGTAGTCGGCAGACGAACCTACGGTGGAAACCTCACCTACATTCCGATCAAGGTAAATATGGCTGGCGTGGTTCCAGTGATCTTTGCGTCATCCCTGCTCTACCTTCCGGCGCTTATTGCTCAGTTCAATCAGCCAGCGGTTGGCGAACAGCCCAAAGAGTGGGTCGTCTGGATTTCGAATAACCTGACGCAGGGCAACCAGCCACTCTACATGCTGATGTACTTCCTGCTCATTATCGGATTCGCGTTCTTCTACGTCGCAATCACATTCAACCCGCAAGAAGTCTCTGACGACATGAAAAAATATGGCGGATTCATTCCAGGAATCCGTGCGGGACGACCAACTGCTGAGTATCTCGACTACGTGCTCACGCGCATCACCTTCCCAGGTTCGATGTATCTAGGTGTTATCGCGCTTATCCCATTCATTGCGCTGGCGCTTGTGAACGCGAATCAGAACTTCCCGTTCGGTGGCGCATCCATTCTTATTATTGTTGGCGTGGGCCTCGAAACCGTGAAGCAGATCGACGCGCAACTTCAGCAACGCCACTATGAGGGGCTCTTGAAATGACAAACGCTGTTCGCCTCCTGATTGTCGGCCCCCCTGGCGCCGGTAAAGGCACTCAAGCCACAATGATTGCCGAACGATACGGCATACCGGCCATCTCTACCGGCGATATTTTTCGCGAGAACATCAAGAACAAGACTGAACTCGGGAAGCAGGTTGAGCAGATTGTTTCTGGGGGTAGCTACGTTCCTGATGAACTCACCAATGCAATCGTCGCTGACCGGTTGAGCCAGGATGATGCAGCCGATGGTTTCCTGCTCGATGGTTTCCCAAGAACGGTAGAGCAAGTGCATGCGCTCGATCAGATGCTCAGTGCAGATGGTGGGGCCCTGAACGCGGTTGTGCTCCTTGAGGCAGACACTGACGAAGTTGTTGCACGACTTCTCAAGCGCGCGCAAGAGCAGGGGCGAGCTGATGACACCGAAGAAGTTATTCGGCACCGCCAAGAGGTGTACGCAGAACAAACAAAACCCCTTATTTCGCTCTTCGATCAGCGTGGAATTGTGCTTCGAGTTGATGGTTTGGGAACCGTCGAAGAAGTGTCAGCTCGAATAGAAGCCGCTCTCGGAGCCAAACTGGGCAAGTAGCTCAGCTCGTTTAAGGTGAGTGCATAGCCAGTTATGTTGAAGCCATCAATATACAAGTCGCCGAGCGAGCTACGTCAGATGGTACCCGCTGGATTAGCCACCGCAGCATCGCTCAAAGCCGCGCGCGAGGCCATCGCTGCGGGGGTTACCACCCTTCAGGTTGATGCAGCTGCAGAGCGGGCAATCGTGGCTGCCGGGGGAGTCTCAAACTTCCAAATGGTGCCTGGGTATCGGCACACTATCTGTGCTTCAGTGAACGAAGACATCGTTCATGCCATTCCATCGAATCGGGTATTACAACCGGGCGACATTATTTCGGTGGATTCCGGAGCGTATCTTGACGGCTGGAACGGCGACGCAGCGATAACAGTTGTAGTGCCGGGTGGCGAAGACTTGGATGCAGTCGCGGAGCGCGAAGAGCTGAGCCGCGTCACCGAACAAGCGCTTTGGCATGGAATCGCTCAGCTTGCGCGGGCACGTCACTTGAACGAAGTTGGCGCAGCAATTGAAGACTTCGTTCGTTCGCAAGGTGATTACGGCATCCTAGAGAACTACGTCGGACACGGTGTTGGTCGCGATATGCACGAAGACCCCACCGTGTTTAACTATCGGGTGAATCGCAAGGGGCCTGAGGTGAAACCCGGACTCGTCGTTGCGATTGAGCCAATGCTCACGACCGGCAGCAACGAAACATTTGTGCAGGAAGACGGCTGGACTGTCACGACAATAGACAATTCAATGGGATGTCAGTGGGAGCACACCGTTGCCGTTCATCACGACGGCATTTGGGTGTTGACAGCCGAAGACGGTGGAGCTGCCGGGCTGAATCAGTTCGGCATCACACCGAAACCGTTCGCCTAGACAAACAACTGATTTAGATATAAGCTTTTTCTTTGGTGCTCTTTGCCTTTTGGCATGTGCACTTTGCAGACCAGCATCCATTTTTCAAGCGATAGTGAGGCTATGGCCAAGAAAGACGGCGTCATCGAGATCGAGGGCCAAGTTGTTGAAGCCCTGCCCAACGCGATGTTTCGTGTTGAGCTGACAAACGGGCACGTAGTGCTCGCTCACATCTCGGGAAAAATGCGTCAGCATTACATTCGAATTCTTCCTGAGGATCGCGTAATCGTAGAGCTGACCCCGTACGACTTGAGCCGCGGCCGAATCGTCTACCGCTACAAATAAACGGATGCTGCAAGTAACGGCTCGCAGATCACTGCGGGTACGAGGACGGCAACGAAGGAAACATCATGAAGGTAAAGCCAAGCGTTAAGAAAATTTGCGATAAGTGCAAAGTAATCCGTCGCCACGGCCGAGTCATGGTTATTTGCGAAAACCCACGCCACAAGCAGCGCCAGGGCTAAGCAAGAGCTTTCAACTCAATAACTCAATATAAGAACTGCGTAATCAGAACCCAGCTTGCTGGGTGACACCTCGGGTTGGAGGCCCGGGCACAGATTGCGCTCCACACCTCCAACTCACATTAGGAGAAGCCACATGGCACGTCTCGCCGGAGTCGATATCCCACGTGAAAAGCGTGTTGAAATCGCACTTACCTACATCTACGGTGTTGGCCGTACGCGCGCATTGAAAACGCTCGCTGACACCAAAATCGATGGAAACATTCGCGTTAAAGATCTCACCGACGACCAGCTCGTTGCGCTCCGCGATTACATCGAAGCAAATTTCAAGGTAGAAGGTGACCTCCGCCGCGAGGTTGCAGCCGACATCCGCCGCAAGGTTGAGATTGGCACCTATGAAGGTCTGCGTCACCGCAAGGGTCTGCCAGTTCGCGGTCAGCGCACGAAGACCAACGCGCGTACCCGCAAGGGTCCGAAGCGCACCGTCGCAGGTAAGAAGAAGTAGCCGCGGTTACTGAACAAGTAACGCAGTAACGCC
>JALRLI010000082.1 GCA_023254555.1 Microbacteriaceae bacterium | reverse complement strand
ACACGAGCGAGCCCCTCGACGGCAGGCAACTCTTGAATGAGCACCTGCTTCTGGCTGAGCGTCACGCCCCCGACCGCAAACGCGATACTGGTCACCAGCACGAGACCCAACGGAATCATTGCGATAACCGCAGCCACACCGCCCACTGCAGCATCTCGCCAGAGGCCCTCTTGCAGGGCAACCTCCCAGCCACCGACCGCCATCATCTGCCCATTGACAATGATGATGATCATCGGGCCGAGTGCCCAGGTAATCCATTTGAGCAGTTTGTTCTGGGCGCTGCGAAGCTCTGATGACACGAGTGAGAACTGTCGCGCCTCGGCAGTCAGCCCTGCCGCATAGGAGTCAGAGCCGACGCGATTCACCCGCGCGTAACCAGACCCGGCAACCACGCCGGAGCCCGAGAGCACCTCGTCGCCAACGTGTTTGTGTATCGGGTCTGACTCACCGGTGAGCAGCGACTCATCGAGCTCGAGGTTGTCACTCTCAAGCAGCACCGCGTCTGCCACGAGCTGATCGCCGGTTCGAAGCACAACAATGTCATCGAGTACCACGTACTCAAGCGGTATTTCTACGAGCTCGCCGTCTCGAATCACACGGGCGTGCGGAGCGTTCAGCACCGCAAGGCGATCAAGCGTGCGCTTCGCCTTGAACTCTTGCACCACCCCAATCAGGGTGTTGAATAAGGCCGGAAAACCAAACAGCGCATCTTGCCAGCGGCCCAGCGCAAGCAGCAGGGCGAAGCCTGAAAATACGATGGCGTTGAACAGCGTGAACACGTTCGCCCGAAGGATGCTCCAGAGACTGCGGCTCGAACCATTCGGTAGCGCGTTCACCTCGCCGCGTGCCCGACGCTCATCAACTTCTGCGGTGGTGAGCCCTCCCAGCTCCGAAACTGCGCCTCGACCAGAATCGCTCATCACAGTAATGCGCAGCCTTTCGTCGATGGTGGATTGAGCACCGCACCAGTAGGTAGTGTAAACGAGTAAACGTTCTGACTGTTAGGAGCCCCAATGCCCATCATCCGTATTGAACTGCTGCCGGGTCGAACCGTCGAACAAAAGCGAGAGGTCGCTGAGGTCTTCACCGCTGAGATTTGCCGAATCGCGAGGTGCACTCCCGAAGATGTGAATGTCGTCTTTACCGACATTGACAAGTCCGATTGGGCGTTCGCCGGCAAGCTGATGAGTGACTCATAGCGAGCCAACACGAAGAGGAGAAAACCATGCCTTTTATTCGCATCGACATGTTTCCCGGTCGCACGCTCGAGCAGCGACGTGAACTGATGGAAGTGCTCACCCGCGAGGTCAGCCGCATCGCCAAGTGTAAACCTGAGACGATCAACGTGATCATCACCGATGTTGACCGTGAACACTGGGGTCGCAACGGCAAGCTGTTCTGCGACGAATACGAGTACGAAAACGACCCCGAGTAGCCGTCGCCCCGCGTCGCCCAGACACACGAAACCCCCGACCGCAGAGGCCGGGGGTTTCGTTTCGCCGAGATGGCGGTGAGCTTTAGAAGCTGTTGACGTCAAGCGGAATGCCAGGACCGAACGTGGTCGAAACAGCACCCTTGATGACGTACTTGCCCTTCGCCGATGACGGCTTCAAGCGAACAACCTCGTCAAGAGCAGCGCTGATATTGTCATTGAGCTGCTGAGGTGAGAACGACGCCTTGCCCACGATGAAGTGCACGTTGGAGTGCTTGTCAACGCGGAACTCGATCTTTCCACCCTTGATGTCAGAAACTGCCTTAGCGGTGTCTGGGGTAACGGTTCCGGTCTTCGGGTTTGGCATCAGGCCGCGTGGACCAAGCACCTTACCGAGACGACCGACCTTGCCCATCAACTCGGGGGTCGCAACCACTGCGTCGAAGTTGGTGTAGCCACCCTCAACCTTTTCAATGAGTTCGTCGCCGCCAACCTCGTCAGCACCAGCAGCAGTTGCTGCTTCAGCGGCTGCGCCGGTTGCGAAGACGAGAACGCGAGCGGTTTTACCGGTGCCGTGAGGCAGGATGACCGTTCCGCGAATCATCTGGTCAGCCTTGCGTGGGTCAACACCCAGCTTCAGTGCAACCTCAACGGTTGAATTGAACTTAGCCGAGCCGGTTTCTTTAGCCAGCGCGACAGCCTCCGCTGGGGTGTAGAACTTTCCAGCGGTGATTTTCTCAGCGGCAGCGAGATACGCCTTTGATTTCTTAGCCATTATCTTCTCCTCGCCTTACTCGACCGTGATGCCCATGGAACGCGCGGTTCCGGCGATGATGTTGATTGCTGCGTCAATATCGTTCGCGTTCAGGTCAGCCTGCTTCTGCTCAGCAATAGCCTTCACCTGATCACGGGTAACCTTGGCAACCTTAACGGTGTGCGGGGTTCCCGAACCCTTCTTGACGTTCGCTGCTTTCTTCAACAGTTCAGCAGCTGGTGGGGTCTTCAGTACGAAGTCGAATGAGCGATCTTCGTACACCGAGATTTCAACTGGAATAACGTTTCCACGCTGGTTCTCTGTTGCAGCGTTGTACGCCTTGCAGAAGTCCATGATGTTTACGCCGTGCTGACCAAGCGCCGGACCTACCGGTGGAGCTGGGTTCGCAGAGCCAGCCTGGATCTGAAGCTTAATCAGACCCACAACTTTCTTTCCTGCCATTTTCTTTCCTTTCTTCGAAAGTGCAGCGGATGTGCATCCACTGTTTCTCTCTCCCGCAGTTGAGACGGTTTCTCAATGCGGTACGCACCAGACGTTGGCTACGCCTCGTGCAAACTCTTAAAGCTTAGTGACCTGATCGAAGCTGAGCTCAACCGGGGTTTCACGTTCGAACAGCGATACCAGAACCGTGAGCTTGCCACTGGCTGGGTTGATTTCGCTGATTGAACCTGGAAGGCCTTCGAACGATCCCTCTTTAATGGTGATGGTCTCGCCGATTTCGAAGTCGATGTCGATAGGTGCGGCAACCTTGGCTGCGCCCTTGCCCGCGCCCTTCGCGGCTGTTCCAGCAGTCTTTGCCGCAACAGGCTCAAGCTCGACGGTGCTCTTGAGCATTTCAAAGGCCTCGCTGAAGCGAAGTGGCACTGGGTTGTGTGCGTTTCCGACGAAGCCGGTGACGCCAGGGGTGTGGCGAACAACAGACCATGAGTTTTCGTTGAGGTTCATGCGCACCAGCACGTAGCCCGGAATGCGCACGCGGGTGACCATCTTGCGCTGGCCGTTCTTGACCTCCATGACATCTTCCATCGGAACCTGAATCTCAAAGATGTCTTCGATTGCACCCATGGTTTCGCGACGGTTCATCAGGTTCGACTTCACCTTGCGCTCGTACCCTGCGTACGAATGGATGACGTACCACTTGCCTGGCTTCAAGCGAAGCTCGCGACGAAACTCTGCGTAGGGGTCTTCAGCAGCTTCTTCGTCAGCGCTTGCCTCAGCAACAGCCTCGGCACCGTCAATCACTTCTTCGTCGACAATGGCCACTGCAGCTGCCTCGGCTTCGTCAACGCTGTCAATGTGCAGCGCATCGTCAACAATTGCGTCTGCTTCAGCATCGGCAATGGCAACCTCAACCTCGGCCTCGTCCTCGTCTGCCTCGGTGACCTCGTGCACCGCTGCTTCTTCAGCTGACTCGGTGGCATCAAGACGCTCTTCGGTGTGTGCGAGCGCGTCAAGAGCCGCATCGAGCATGTCTTCAGCGTTGTTGTCGTTTTCTTCGAAAGTCATCTGTTTCTGGTTACTTTCCTATTTAGTTCAGAGCGTTGCCGAATACGAACACCACGATCCAGCCGAAGAGCTGATCGAGGCCCCAAACGAGCACCATCATGATGATCACAAAAATCAAGACCACGGTGGTGTAGTTGATGAGTTCTTTTCGGGTTGGAGTCACAACCTTCTTCAGCTCGGCGATTACCTGCTGAAAGAACAGCACAATGCGTCCGAACCACGACTTCTTCGCGGCACGATCGGCTTTCGCCTTTTCTACGAGACCTTCTTCTGTCTCGGCGACGTGCTTGTCTGTCACTTCTTACCTTTCAATGCCTTAGTAATACCTAAGGACTTCGCAGGGCGGACAGGACTCGAACCTGCAACCTGCGGTTTTGGAGACCGCTGCTCTACCAATTGAGCCACCACCCTTTGCTTCGCAGATCCTCTTCAAAAAGAAGGCGCGCGAAAGCATGGCATATTGCAACCACTTCGCAACAGCATAGGCGAGAAAGCGCCCCTCTGTAAAGTTGAGCTCCTCGCTCTATAGTGGTAACCGTGCCTGAATTGAAGCGAATTTCTTCTCGTATTTCCGCCATTGCCGAGTCGGCAACCCTCAAGGTTGATGCCAAAGCAAAAGCACTGCAAGCTGCCGGTCGTCCGGTCATCAGCTATGCAGCTGGTGAACCTGACTTCCCCACCCCTGCACACATCGTTGAGGCAGCACTGGAGG
>JALRLI010000081.1 GCA_023254555.1 Microbacteriaceae bacterium | reverse complement strand
CCGATGGTCTTTTCATAGAGTTCGGTGCCGGTGTAGGCAGAGCGCTTCCACTGGCCTTGCGTGAGCGAGGCATGCGCCATCGGCACGTGACGTGCGAGGCTGAGGATGTGGGTGACGGTCAGCTCGGCCGCACTGATGATGTTCGAGGTCGGTGCATTCACAACCATCACACCAGCCTGTGTTGCCGCCTTGATGTCGACGTTGTCGAGGCCAACACCGGCGCGCGCAATGACTTTGAGCTGTTTGGCAGCGTTGAGCACTTCTTCATCGACCTGCGTCGCAGAGCGGACGAGAATTGCATCAGCGGTTGCAACGGCACTGAGTAACGCTGGCCGGTCTGTGCCGTCTACATTGACCACTCCAAAGTCTGGGCCCAAAGCCTCAATGGTTGCTGGGGAAAGTTCTTCGGCGATGAGCACTACCGGCTTTGACACAGATGTTCCTTTTGAAAAGTTGATGATGGATGCGCTTCCAGGCTAATTCTACCCCTGCTTGCGCACGCCAAGATTCGCTCGGCTAGCTGAAATAGCTGGTGTTCGGAACCAGGTGCATGATGTCGATGAGCGCGACTGAAACGAGTGCCACCCCCGCGAGTAACATCACACCGCGAACCAGTGCGCCGCGCTTCCTGGCAGTGAGCAGCGCCAAAGCCGCAACAATGATTGGCAGAGCGATCTGCACCGTGATCCAAAACCAGCCGGTGGCATTCACTGCCAGACCGATGGATGCCGCGAACTGAGGGAACACTAAGGCGTTGCCAATTCCAGTCCAGAGTTGATAGCCGAACAAAAGTGCAGCGAGCGCGGTCAACACGATACCCGTTATCAGAGCTGTTTTGCCTTTGTTCACTTCGTGCGTGCTCATTCACCACCGCCCGCGATAAACAGCGGCCACGGCATCAGAATGATGAGACCGAGGAGGAGATACGCTGACATGAACAGTGGCTTCTTACCGCGAGCGAGAAGCAGCGAGCTGAGAAACCAGAGCGGTGCCGCGAGCGCAGCCGACCAGAACACCATCTGCTGCAGTACGCCCCCGATCAGGCCACTGTTTGATGCGGTGATGTTATTCACCGCCGAGAAATACTGGGCGATAAGGAACCAGCCAACGCTGTAGAGCAGGTAAATGCCGCCGATGACACCGAGAATGACGAGCGTGAGATTACTCACCTGGCTGCTCGCCGCCGGGGCGTCATCTGAGTCGGCGGATGCACTCTGAACGCCGGTCGCTGATAGAGAGGACTGCTGAGCCGTCGCGTCAGGCTCGGCGTCTGCAACTTTGTCCGCAGCACCTGCGCCTGAAGCTCCTGCGCCTGAAGCTCCATCTGAAACGGTCCAACCGCTGGCGAGATTGCTCTGGCGGTCACCGGTTTCCGAATTATTTGGCACGATTCAACGTTAGCCCACAAATTTCAGCGCAAACGCAAATGGGGCGCCACCCGAAGGTGACGCCCCACACAGCTGAGCCGTTTGGTTAGCGTGCAGCTGAGCCGTCGACGTAGTCAGCGTCCTGCTGCTTCCATGCGAACAGCGCGCGGAGTTCGCGTCCGGTTGCCTCGATTGGGTGAGCCTCACCCTTCGCGCGCAGTGCCTTGAACTCTGGGCCGCCCGCATCCTGATCATCAATGAAACGCTTTGCGAATGCACCTGACTGAATATCAGCGAGTACAGCCTGCATGTTCTCTTTCACGTGTGGATCGATAACGCGTGGGCCCGAAACGTAGTCACCGTACTCTGCGGTGTCAGAAACGCTCCAGCGCTGCTTCGCGATGCCGCCTTCCCACATGAGATCAACGATGAGCTTGAGCTCGTGCAGAACCTCGAAGTAAGCAATCTGCGGCTGGTAGCCAGCCTCAGTGAGCGTCTCAAAACCGTATTGGATGAGCTGCGAAACGCCGCCACACAGCACAGCTTGCTCGCCAAAGAGGTCGGTTTCGGTCTCTTCGGTGAAGGTCGTCTTGATGACGCCCGCACGGGTTCCACCAATTGCCTTAGCGTATGACTTGGCAATATCCCAAGCGTGGCCCGAGGCGTCTTTCTCAACCGCGATGATGTCTGGAATGCCGCGACCGGCGACAAACTCGCGACGCACAGTGTGACCCGGAGCCTTTGGCGCTACGAGAATGACGTCAACGCCCTCAGGTGCTTCGATGTAGCCGAAGCGAATGTTGAAACCGTGGGCGAATGCGAGCACTTTACCCGGGGTGAGGTTTTGCTTTACCGACTCGCTGAAGATCGAACGCTGGTACTGGTCTGGCGCGAGGATCATGATGACATCACCCCATGCAGCTGCGTCGGAGACTGTTTTCACAGTGAAGCCGTCTTCTTCAGCCTTCGCGGTCGACTTCGACCCAGCTTTTAAGCCAATAACAACCTCGACGCCTGAATCACGCAGGTTCTGCGCGTGAGCGTGACCCTGCGAGCCGTAACCGATAATGGCAACCTTTTTGCCCTGGATGATCGACAGATCAGCATCGTCGTCGTAGTACATTTCTGCCACGAGTTTTCTCCTTGTTCCTAGGTTTTCTACCGCAAGTTCACGGCAAAAGATTTTGAGTTCAGTTAGTTCTTGTAGACGCGTTCGGTAATCGATTTTGAACCGCGGCCCATGGCTAGCAAGCCAGACTGCGCGAGCTCTTTGATTCCGTAGGGCTCAAGAACACGAAGCAACGCCTGAACTTTACCAGTATCACCGGTTACCTCGACCACAATCGAATCTGCGGCAACATCAACAACGTGAGCGCGAAACAGCTCTATCGCCTCGAGAACAGCCGAACGAGTTGAGCTGTCTACCCGAACCTTGATGAGCATGTGCTCTCGCTGGATTGACTGGCTCGGCTCAAGTTCAACGATTTTAATGACGTTAATGAGCTTGTTCAATTGTTTGGTGACCTGCTCAAGCGGCAGATCTTCAACGTCAATCACCGCGGTGATCCGCGAGAGGCCTTTGACCTCTGTTGGCCCCACTGCGAGCGACTCGATGTTGAATCCGCGGCGGGCGAAAAGTCCTGCGACGCGGGTAAGCAAACCGGGCTTGTCTTCAACCAGCAGGCTGAGTACGTGACGACTCATGGTTAGTCCTCCCTCGACCATTCGGGGCTGTGATCTCTGGCGTACTGAACATCAGAATTGCTCACACCCTGAGGCACCATTGGCCAAACCATGGCGTCAGCGCTGACAACGAAGTCAATCACCACCGGGCGATCGTTCGTCGCAAGAGCGAGTTTGATGGCATCGTCAACCTGATCTGCGCTCTCAACCCGAATACCGAGGCAGCCATAGGCCTCTGCTAACTTCACAAAATCGGGAACGCGGTCTGAACCGTGGCCCGTGTTGAGTTCAGTGTTTGAATAGCGCTCGTTATAGAACAGGGTCTGCCACTGACGAACCATACCGAGTGACGAGTTATTGATCAGTGCAACCTTGATTGGAATGTTATTGATCACACAGGTCGCCAGCTCTTGGTTTGTCATCTGGAAACATCCGTCGCCATCAATTGCCCACACGACACGGTCGGGTTGGGCAACCTTTGCACCCATTGCCGCAGGCACTGAGTAGCCCATCGTTCCGGCGCCACCAGAGTTGAGCCACGAGTTTGGTCGGTCATAGTCGATGAACTGTGCAGCCCACATCTGATGCTGCCCGACACCGGCAGCGTACACTGCCTCCGGCCCGGTGAGCTCGCCAATGCGAGTAATCACGTGCTGCGGAGCGAGCAACCCATCTTTGGTTTCTTGGTAGCCAAGAGGAAAGTCACGCTGTAACTTCGATAGACGGCTCAGCCACGCGCTGAAGTCGAGCTTTGCCCCCTCGCGCTTCACCGCGTCAACAGCGTTGATGAGGTCGCCGATGACATCTTTCAAATCACCAACGATTGGCACCTCAGCGGTGCGAATCTTGGAAATTTCTGCTGGGTCGATATCTGCGTGAATAACTTTCGCCTCAGGCGCGAACAGCTCGGCTCGACCGGTAACACGGTCGTCAAAACGAGCTCCGAGCGTAATCAGCAGATCAGCTTCTTGGAGAGCGAGGACCGCAGGAACGGTGCCATGCATGCCCGGCATCCCCAGGTGCTGAGGGTGGGAGTCTGGGAAGGCGCCGCGCGCCATCAGAGTTGTGACAACCGGAGCATTCACCAGTTCAACGAGCTTGCGTAGCTCGTCAGCAGCCTGCGCGCGAATCACGCCACCACCCACGTAGAAAACAGGCTTCTTCGCTTCTGCGATAAGCTCGGCTGCGGCCTGAATCTGCTTGCTGTTGGCTTTTGTGATTGGGCGGTATCCGGCGAGTTCTACCTCGTCGGACCATACGAAATCGAGTTCGCCGATTTGGGCATCCTTCGTAACATCAACCAGCACTGGGCCTGGGCGACCGGTTGACGCGAGGTGGTACGCGGCAGCAATCGCAGCCGGAATTTCTTCACTCTTCGTCACCAAGAACGAGT
>JALRLI010000080.1 GCA_023254555.1 Microbacteriaceae bacterium | reverse complement strand
ACTTTTGAAGATTGTGTTTGCCACCGAGACCCTTGCGCTCGGAATCAACATGCCAGCACGTTCTGTGGTGATTGAGAAATTGGACAAGTTCAACGGCGAATCAAGGGTTCCGCTGACTTCCGGTGAGTTCACGCAGTTGACCGGTCGTGCCGGGCGCCGGGGGATTGACACAGAAGGGCACGCAGTGGTGCTTTGGCACGACTCCATAAACCCTGATTCCCTGGCACACATGGCTGCGAAGCGAAGTTACCCCCTGCTTTCCAGCTTCAAGCCCACATACAACATGTCTGTTAATTTGATTGGACAGGTCGGCTACGACAAAGCCCGAAGTATTCTAGAAACCTCGTTCGCACAGTTCCAGGCGGACCGTGCAACCGTAGATTTAGCCTGGCAGGTCAAGAAGGCCGAAGAATCTTTGGCTGGCTATGAGCACTCAATGCAGTGCCACTTAGGCGATTTTCGCGATTACTCAGCTTTGCGCAAAAAAATTGCCGACATCGAGTCAGGCAGCACCAAATCGAGAGCGCGAGCGCACGCAAAAACCTCGCATCAACGAAGAAAGCTCGAGAGCATTCAAGAGCTGAGAAAACAACTGTCTGCACATCCGTGCAACCGATGCCCAGAGCGTGAGCAACACGCGCGGTGGGCCGAGCGCTGGTGGCGGTTGCGCCGACAGACAGACGGTCTCGTTCGGCAGATAAACGACAGAACGGGCAGTATCGCAAGGCAGTTTGACCGCGTCACGCGTGTGCTGCTTGAACTCGGTTATTTAAATGATTTACGCGGTGAGCTCACAGTGAGCGCCTGGGGCAACTCGCTCAAAATGGTCTTCGGCGAGCGCGACCTCTTGGTGATGGAAAGCCTCAGACGAGGGCTGTGGGATTCGCTCACCCCTGCGGAGTTAGCGGCACTTGTAGCTTGCCTCACATACGAGCCTCGTCGGGAAGAAGAAGGATTCGACAGGCAAATGCCGAAGGGTCTGTTCAGGCAGGTCTTCAACCAGACACTGGATGTGTGGGCCGAGCTCGACGAGCTCGAGGAACAAAATAACCTGCCGCAGACATCGGTGCCACTCGCTACGATCAGCATGGCCGTGCTCGATTGGGCAAATGGGGTGTCCCTCGAACGTGTGCTTGATCGGCTGGAGATGAGCGCAGGCGATTTTGTGCGGCAGATCAAGCAAACGATTGATTTACTGGAGCAGATTGCGGGTGTAGCCGAGGGTCCACTCGCAGATTCGGCCCGTTCTGCCAAGCAACTGCTCAAGCGTGGCATTGTGGTGCTCTCGACGGTTGAGCTATGACACGCAATTCCGCCTGGATTGCCGTACTTGCTGCACTGTTTGGTGGGCTGGCGCTGGACCTCTCCACCCCAGCACTGGCGATATGGCCCGCGGCCTGGCTATCCGTCGCGCTCATGCTCTTCGCGTTTTGGCAGCGCACACCGGGGCAAGGTTTTATTCTGGGCCTCGTCGCAGGATCCGCATTTTGGCTGCCAAATATCAGCTGGTTGACTTTGTATCTCGGGCCTGTGCCTTGGTTGGCTCTGGCATCTGTAATGATCTTGTGGATGGGCCTCATGGGTGCCGGCATCAGCGCTGTGACACGCTGGTTCCCGCGTTTCACCCGCATCAAGTGGGCGCGTTCAGTCACGCTGGGGCTCGTTGTCGCTGGTATCTGGGTGACACGCGAGGCGTTGCAAAGCTCTTGGCCGTATGGCGGATTCGCCTGGGGCAGGCTCGCAGTAACCCAGGTCAATTCACCCTTCGCTAACCTTGCTTCTTGGATCGGGTTTGATGGCCTGTCTGGGCTCATAGTGCTAACCGTCGCCACAGTTCTGGCATTTCTACTTGGACAGTCCAGCGACCTAGATAAGAAAGTTCGCCTTCGACTGGCGAGTTCCGTGGTAGCAATAACTCTGCTGCTCACGTTCGTTCCCGTGTTCCCACAAGAACCGGTTGGTCAGAGACGAGTGGGGGCGGTGCAAGGAAATTCTGACGCTGGAATCTTCTCAAACAGACAACCCGGTGACATTCTCGAAGACCACGTAGAGGCTTCACTCAAACTCAAAGGCGAGCGGCTTGACTTTCTTGTCTGGCCCGAAAACGCTGCCGACATAGATCCAACGAGGTCCGCTCGGGCAGCGGCAGACCTCGACTTTGTCACTGAGCAGCTTGATGCCCCCCTCGTCACCGGCACGATTACCAGAGAAGACAACCACGATTTCAACTCGTCGATTGTGTGGGAGCAGGGAAGGGGAGTGGTTGACCAGTATGACAAACGCCGACCTGTTCCCTTCGCGGAATATATGCCAAATCGCGCATTCTTCCGCGCACTCGCCCCAGACCTTGTGGATCTGGTGCAACTTGATTACACCCCAGGCAGTGGAACGAGCGTCGTTGAGGTAGCTGGCGTAACCGCTGGTGTTGCGATTTGTTTCGACATCATTTTTGACGAATTGGCTGTCGATATGGTCAGTCAAGGCGCTGAGTTAGTACTCGCTCAAAGCAATAACGCGGATTTCGGTCGCACTGACGAGAACGAGCAGCAGCTCGCCATCGCGCGCCTACGTGCTATCGAAATGGGACGCGCCATTGTGGTCATTTCGACAGTCGGGCACAGCGCGGTAATCGATGCGGATGGCCGCTTCCTCGCTGATATTGAACCCTTCACCGCCAACGCAGTGGCTTTTACTACACCGCTATATCAAGCCACAACCCCCGCAATCTTGCTTGGTTGGTTCGTCACGGCCGTTTTCATCGCCGCCGCGTCGCTCGGTTTGGTCGCCTCCCTGGCATCCCGTTTGCGTCATTCTCGGGGGAGTAGCAAGCGGTTCCGCTGATCAACCACCGAGAGTTCGCTAGAGTTTTGCATGAGCAGCGACGAAACTGCCTTGCTCAAGAAGAGGAGAGAAACTGTGAATAACCCTTTGGCCCCAGGTTCACTAAAGGGAAAAGTTGCCCTTGTTACCGGTTCATCCCGCGGAATCGGCGCCGCCACAGTGCAGTACCTCGCAGAGGCAGGAGCTGACGTCGTTATCAATTACCGCAACAAAGCTGCGCGAGCCGAGAAACTCGCGGATCAGCTGCGCGAGCTCGGGGTACGCGTTCTCGTGCAGGGGGCAGACCTGACAGACGCCGATTCAGTTCAGAGAATGTTCGATTCTGTCAAAGCAGAGTTTGGCCATCTCGATCTTCTTTTTCTCAACGCCTCAGGCGGTATGGAATCGGGCATGGAAGAGGATTACGCACTCAAGCTCAACAGGGATGCGCAGGTCAACGTTCTGGAATCGGCCATGCCCTTGCTCGCACATGGCGCTCGAGTCGTCTTTGTCACCAGCCACCAGGCACACTTCATTCGCACAGTTGAAACAATGCCTGAATACGTGCCGGTTGCACTCAGCAAACGAGCTGGCGAGGATGCTCTCCGCGAAAGAATTCCAGAGCTCAACTCGAACGGCGTCGACTTCGTGGTTGTTTCCGGCGACATGATCGAGGGCACGATTACAGCGACACTGCTCGAACGCGCCAACCCCGGTGCAATCGATTCGCGGAAAGAATCTGCTGGCAAGCTCTACAACGTAGAGGAATTCGCCGCTGAAGTTGTATCGGCTGCGGTCGAGACAATTCCTGCAAACAACACACGGTACGTCGGAGACGTGAGCTACTTCACGAGTTAAATTGGAAAACTCCCGCGCCGAGGGGGGACACAGCGGCGGGAGCCCCATCCAATCGTAAAGCGCGTGTTTTCACGAAACAACACTTCATAGGGGTTTCGCCCCATCCACCACTCAAGGGTTTGTTCCGATAATCTATATTATGTCAATACGCGTTTTAACGAGCATCCCCCAACCCCACGTTCACCCGTTAACTGTTTGTTGCTGCAATCCAGTTGTTCAGAAGATTCAGTGCCGCTCCTGAGTCAATCGCTTCGCGGGCTGAATCCATTCGCTCAGCAATTCGCTTGCGAATTGGGAGTTCACTCTGCTCAGCATCCTGAGCGAGGTCATAGGCCACCATGCCGGCAGCTGCGTTCAACAGCACGACATCTCTCACAGGACCAAGTTCGCCTCTGAGTGTACGCAGGGCGATCTTGGCATTTTCGGCTGCCTCTCCCCCCTTGAGTGCATCGATCTCTACGACTTCAAGTCCGAGTTCAACCGGATTCAGATCATGTTCACTAATAGAACCCTGACTGATTTCCCAAATGTGAGAATGCCCTGTTGTGCTGAGCTCATCTAGGCCATCGTCACCCCTAAAGACCAGAGCACTGGCTCCCCTGATTGCAAACACGCGTGAGATGAGAGCCGCGCGCTGCTCCTCCGCTACCCCCACCGCGGATGCTATTGGCCGAACTGGGTTGCACAACGGTCCAAGCATGTTAAAAACGGTTGGCACGCCGATTTCACGACGAACCGCCCCGGCGTGGGCAAAGCCTGGATGGAATTTCGACGCCCAGATGAACGCAATAGAAAGCTCATCGAATATTTGTTCGATTTTCGGCACATCGATGTCTATGTTTACACCGAGCGACTGCAGCACATCAGAGGCACCCGATTTGCTCGTTGCAGCCCGATTTCCGTGCTTAAT
>JALRLI010000007.1 GCA_023254555.1 Microbacteriaceae bacterium | reverse complement strand
GTGACGCCCCAGCCTCAGCTGCGATCAGCGCTCCTGCGGCAAAATCCCACTCTTGAATTCCCCACTCGTAGTATCCATCAAGTCGTCCGGCTGCCAACAGGCAGAGGTCGTAGGCGGCCGAGCCGAGCCTTCGAATATCTCGAACCCGGGGGAGTAGACCAGCAAGGATTTCGGCTTGCGCGGCTCGCCGCTCAGCTGAGTAACCGAAGCCAGTGCCGATGAGTGAAGTCGCTAGATTCACATTTTCGCTCACGCGGATCGGCTTGCCGTTGAGTGTGCTGCCGTTGCAAGCCGAGGCAGTGAACATCTCTTCGGTGAAGGGGTTGTACACCGCTGCCGCGATGGTTCTGCGCTTCGGAGCTCCGTTATCGCCCTGCCATACGGTGGTGTCGTAGTCAGGGTTGTTGCTGGCCACAGTTGCGGCGATACTCACACACGCTGCGCTCAGTCCATAGAGGTAGTTTGTGGTGCCGTCAATCGGATCAATCACCCACGTGATGCCGGTTTTTGAGGTGCCACTCTGGCCTGATTCTTCACCCAAGAAGGCGTCGTCTGGTCGTTCAGCGAAGAGTAGCTTCGTGATGAGTTTCTCGGTGGCTCGGTCAGCTTCGGTGACCATATCGACTGCCGAAGTCTTCGACTCGACACTCAAATCGCCTCGCACGCGCATGTTTTTCGCGAGTTCCCCCGCTCGTTCGGCAATCTTCGCAGCTAGTGCTTCAAACTCTCGACTCATACCTTCGAGCCTAACTCTGATACGATTGCAAGGTTGCCGTGAACTCGGCCGCGGATAAAGAGAGTCTTGGCACTGGGCTAAAGACGCCGCGCAGCAAGAACAAGAAAGGGGTCCCATCTATGGCATTAGAAGCATCTGTCAAGAAGGCGATCATCGAAGAGTACGCTACCCATCCAGGTGACACCGGGTCCCCCGAGGTTCAGATTGCGCTGCAGACCCAGCGCATTAAAGACCTCACCGAGCACCTCAAAGAGCACAAGCACGATCACCACTCACGTCGTGGCCTGCTGCTGCTCGTTGGTCAGCGTCGTCGTCTGCTGGGTTACCTCGCAGATGTCGACATTGAGCGTTACCGTAAGCTCATCGAACGTCTTGGACTTCGTCGCTAATCATCAGCGCTAGTCAACAAGAAAGCCCGTCACAATCGTGACGGGCTTTCTTCGTATTGCTGCGATTACATCTTGGCTGATGCCTCAGAAATAACTTGGCGGAGAATCCCACCAATCTGAGCAAACTCAGCTGGACCAATGGTCAGCGGAGGAGCGAGCTGAATTACGGGGTCTCCACGGTCGTCAGCGCGGCAGTAAAGTCCTGCCTCCCACAGCATTGGCGAGAGCAGGTCGCGCAGCAGTCGGTTTGACTCTGCTTCGTTGAAGGTCTCTTTGGTCTTCTTGTCTTTGACAAGTTCAATACCGAAGAAGTAGCCTTCACCGCGAACATCACCTACGTGGTCGAGATCAAGAAGCTTCTCGAGCTCTGCTCGGAACAACGGGCTGTTCTCGCGCACACGTTCATTCAACTTTTCCTCTTCGAAGATGTCGAAGTTTTCGAGTGCGGCGGCAGCAGCAGCAGGATGTCCAGCGAAGGTGAAGCCGTGGTAGAACGTGTTCTCCATAGTGTTGAACGGCTCAGAGACCTTGTCTGAAACAATCATTGCGCCGAGCGGTACATACCCGGAGGTGATGCCCTTCGCTGACGTGATGATGTCTGGCTCGTACCCGAGTGCTTTCGATGCGAAGAAGTCGCCGATTCGGCCGTATGCACAAATCACTTCGTCGCTCACGAGCAGCACGTCGTACTGATCGCAGATTTCGCGTACCCGCTTGAAGTAGCCGGGTGGTGGTGGGAAACATCCACCCGAGTTCTGCACTGGCTCAAGGAACACAGCAGCCACGGTTTCAGGACCTTCGAAGAGAATCATCTCTTCAATGCGATTCGCAGCCCACTGCCCGAAGGCCTCGAGGTCATCGCTCGGCCCGCCCATTTCATCGGCGCGGTAGAAGTTGGTGTTTGGTACCCGGAACCCGCCCGGAGTGAGCGGCTCATAGAACTTTTTCATGTCAGGGATACCGGTAATTGCCAGTGCGCCCTGCGGGGTGCCGTGGTAGGCGACCGAGCGCGAAATCACCTTGTGCTTCATTGGTTGACCCTTGATCTTCCAATAGTGCTTTACGAGCTTGAACGCTGACTCAACAGCCTCGCCACCACCCGTGGTGAAGAACACCTTGCTCATCTGGCCCGGTGCGTAACCCGAGAGCCGCTCTGCGAGCTCAACCGCAGCAGGATGCGCATATGACCACAGCGGCATGAAGTCGAGCTGCTTCATCTGCTTAGCGGCGGCCTGAACAATTCGCTCACGTCCATGGCCAGCGTTTACAACGAAGAGACCCGCGAGTCCGTCAATGTACTGCTTTCCGTTCGCATCGTAAATGTGGTGGCCCTCAGCGCGGGTGATGACAGGGATGCCATCATTGAGCACCTTGCGTGAGGTGAAGTGTGGCCAGAGGTGAGTCTTGGCCGAGTTTTGTAGTTTGGCAACGTCAAAGTTGCCTTCCGGATTGTAGGACATTTTTTATCGTGTTCCCCAGTTGTACTGTTGTTTCTTGAGTTCGAGATAAACGAACGTTTCGGTCGAAACCACCCCATCGAGTTGTCGAATTTCTGAATGCAACACATCGATGAGTTGGCTGTCATCTTCGCAGACAACTTCCACCAGTATGTCGAACGATCCGGCTGTGAGAACCAGATATTCGACTGATGGATGCTCTGCGAGCTGGTCGGCAATGACACGGGCGTCACCACTGGCCCTGATGCCGATCATTGCTTGTCGGTAAAAACCAAGTTGCATTGGATCGGTTACGGCGACGATTTGCATCACGCCGGCATCAGTGAGCTTCTGCACGCGCTGTCTTACCGCAGCCTCGCTGAGACCGACAGCCTTGCCAATTTCGGCATAGGACTTGCGACCATCATCTTGCAGCTGCGCGATGATTGCCTTCGATGTCTCATCGAGCGGTGTTGACTTGCGTTGTCCACTCATGCGCTTGATTCTCGCATTATTCTCAGAAGAATGCAAAGGAATCCGCAGAAAAGCGCAAAAAAAACTACTGATTTCGTTATTGCAGATTTCGAGCAGACAGGCACCGTTAGGGTTAAGTCATCATGCTTGATTTAGACCTCGACGCCCGCATCCGAGCTGTTCGTGGCACCTTTAGCGATATTACGTTGGTGCTTGACGTCGTAAAGCTTGAATCTGAGATCGAAGAACTCGAGCACGAGGCGGCGGCACCTGATCTCTGGGATTCACCCGAAAACGCCCAGAAAGTTACGAGTGCGCTCAGCCACAAGCAGGCATCCATTAAGCGGATTCAGTCGGTTGAGAGCAGGCTCAATGATCTCGACGTGCTCATTGAACTGGTTGAAGCCGAAGGCGACGAAGGTGCGGCTGAGGAGGCTCGAGCCGAGTTAGCGGCAATCGAACAAGTGGTTTCAGAACTCGAAGTGCAGACATTGCTCAGTGGCGAGTATGACCCGAATGCTGCAGTGATGACCATTCGGTCTGGGGCTGGCGGCGTGGACGCAGCAGACTTCGCTGAAATGCTGATGCGCATGTACCTTCGCTGGGCCGAAAAACATGAGTATTCGGTGACCGTTCTCGACATCAGCTACGCAGAAGAAGCCGGTATCAAATCAGCCACGCTTCAGCTGGATGCTCCCTACGCCTTCGGCACGCTCTCGGTTGAAGCGGGTACGCACCGGCTCGTGCGAATGAGTCCATTCAATTCGGCCGGAAAGCGTCAGACCAGTTTCGCGGCGGTCGAGGTGGTTCCCCTCATTGAGCAAGCCGATTCAATCGAGATTCCTGAGAGCGAGATTCGGGTTGATGTCTTTCGTTCGTCCGGCCCCGGTGGCCAGTCGGTGAACACAACAGACTCTGCGGTGCGCATTACACACCTCCCGACCGGTATCGTCGTCAGCTGTCAGAACGAGAAGAGCCAGCTTCAGAACCGGGCCGCAGCCATGCGAGTGCTGCAGTCTCGCCTGTTGCTGCAACAGCGGGAAGAGGAAGCTGCCAAAAAGAAGGAGCTCGCAGGGGTAATCACTGCCAGCTGGGGCGACCAGATGCGAAGCTACGTTTTGGCTCCTTACCAAATGGTGAAAGATCTTCGCACCGAGTATGAGGTAAATAACCCGCAAGCGGTTTTCGACGGTGACATAGACGGCTTCATTGCCGCAGGCATCCGCTGGCGCTCGATGCAGCACAAATAAAAGGCACCCTCGATTTGGCGTTTTTTCGCCCGGGCGAGTCTGCAACTCATTTCGGGTGCGCATCCATAGGCTTAGTTCGTCATGATTCAGTTCGATTCGGTCACGAAAAAGTATCGGGGCAACGCGAAGCCTGCGCTCGATAATGTGAACCTGCAGATTTCCCGGGGCGAGTTTGTCTTTTTGGTCGGCGCCTCGGGGTCGGGTAAGTCGAGCTGTCTGCAACTGATGCTGCGCGAAGAGCAGCCAACCCGAGGGTCAATTCACGTTCTCGGTCATGACCTCGGTGCGATTTCGAGTCGCAAGGTTCCGTATTTTCGGCGCAACCTTGGAGTTGTCTTTCAGGATTTCAGACTCCTGCCCAACAAGACGGTTCACGACAACGTCGCATTCACGCTCCAGGTCATCGGCAAGTCCAGAGGCTTTATCCAAGAAGCAGTGCCTGACACCCTCGAGATGGTCGGTCTTGGTGGAAAATCAAAGCGGTTCCCGCACGAGCTCTCCGGTGGTGAGCAGCAGCGCGTTGCGATCGCTCGAGCCATCGTGAACAAGCCAGCGATTCTGCTGGCAGATGAGCCGACGGGTAATCTCGATCCCGCGACAAGCCTCGGTATCATGCAGCTTCTCCAAGCGATTAACGCAGCGGGAACCACGGTTGTGATGGCGACGCATGAGGCAGGCTTCGTGGACATCATGCAACAACGTGTGATTGAGCTCTCCGGTGGTGTCATCATGCGCGATGAGAAACAGGGCGGATATGGCGTTTCGGCCGTTGCCCCCGCTGAGGTTGACCTGACTCAGCGCGACACTCCACTCGTACTTCGTGAGTCTGAATCGAGGGGAGCCGCACCAGCTGCAGAGCCAGCGGTTGAGCCTGAGCCGGCGAAACCTTCAGTGCCAGCAGCTGAGACCGAACCAACCCCTGCACAGCCGACCCCGGCATCCTTTGATGAGATTCCAGATGAAACCGTAATCAGTACCGGTAGAGGTGCGACCGCGGGCCAAGCCCCGATGACGCTTGATCAGATGCTTGCGGGGGGAGCTGCAGCGGCTGGGGCTGCCGCAGTCACGAACGCGCCAAAGAAATCGAACGTTATCAGTGACCCACCGGGGATCAACTTAGACGAGCCCGAAGCCGGTCAGCAAGCAGGCGAGAGTGAGGCCGCTTCGAAGCCCGGCCAAGATCCATTGAAGCTTTCAGAGACCGGCACTCTCGCTCAGCAGCTTGGGCTTGATACGCATGGCGAAGACGACGAGTCCGACGTAGGGCCCGTTCGATGAGAGTCGCGTTAGTTCTTGGTGAGGTCTGGAATGGGCTGAGACGCAATCTGTCGGTTGTCATCTCCGTCATTTTGGTTACCTTCGTCTCTCTCACCTTCGTGGGTGCTGCTGCACTCATGCAGTTGCAGATCAACCAGATGAAGTCGTTTTGGTACGATCGAGCGCAGGTGGCGATTTACCTCTGTACCGCATTTGACAAGAGCGATACGTGTAACGGTGAGGATGCGAACCAGGAAACGATTGACGCTGTGCAGGAGGCCTTGAGCTCCCCAACGCTCTCGCCCTTCATTGATGAGTTCTTCTTCGAAGATCATGAGCAGGCGTACAAGAATTTCATGGAGCAGTTTAAGGGAAATCCGGTAGCGGACTATGCCAAGCCGGAGCAGCTTCCCCAGACGTTTTGGGTAAAGCTTTCAGACCCAGAACAGTCAGACGTGATTGTTGAAACCTTTTCTGGTGTGCCGGGAGTTCAAAGCGTTTCAGATCAGCGCGCGCTACTCGACAGAATCTTCTTGTTCCTGAACACTGCGAGCTACACCGCACTTGGAATTGCGGCCCTAATGTTAGTCGCCTCTGTGCTGCTCATCTCAACCACGATTCGGCTTTCAGCGTTCTCGAGACGCCGTGAGATTGGAATCATGAGACTGGTGGGCGCATCCAACCGCTTTATTCAGACCCCGTTCATCCTCGAAGGTATTATTGCTTCGCTTATTGGTGCAGTGCTCGCAAGCGCAGCGACCCTCGCGATTGTGCAGTTCTTTGTTCAGGATTACCTGGTGAAGAACGTGCCGTTTACGTCATACATTACGGTTGCACAGGCGCTTGTTGTGCCTCCGATTTTGCTCGTGCTCGGTGTCGTACTCTCAGCACTCGCTGCTAAAGTTGCCATCACACGGTATCTTCGCGTTTAGTCACGCGATCTTGTCGAAGAACGTCTTACTTCGCCCTAGAGACTGAACCGTCTTTTGTTGTAGAGCTGGAGGAATCGGATGCCGAAAGAGCAAGGCCGCAAGGTCGTTGCCAGCAACCGAAAAGCTCGGCACGATTACAACATCCTTGACACTTTTGAAGCTGGGCTGGTGCTGACCGGAACCGAAGTGAAATCATTGCGACAGGGAAGAGCGTCACTCGTCGACGGGTATGCCTTCGTTGAAAATGGTGAGGCGTGGTTAGACGCAGTATTCATTCCTGAATATGGCGAAGGGTCTTGGACCAACCATCCACCAAGGCGTAAACGCAAACTCCTGTTGCATAAGCACGAAATAGAAAAACTGTGGCACAAAAGCCGTGAGGGTGGATTTACTATTGTGCCCTTACAGCTGTACTTCTCGGATGGCAGAGCAAAAGTTGAGATTGCGCTCGCCAAAGGTAAAAAAGACTACGACAAGCGACAGAGCCTGAGAGAAAAGCAGGATAAACGCGAAGCAGACCGCGCAATCGCGACGAAACGGCGGCTCGGCGAATAGCTGTGAATTGACTGTGCAGCCGTCGTCAGAGTCGGCGGCGTGCCTTACCATTGAATCTGACAACTCAACAGCGCGTGATTATGACCAAAGTTCAGCGAGCCACTGGCTCGTTGCCCTGAACGGGGCTGATCGGTTTCGACATTGCCTGCGAAACCGTGAGAAGCGGGTCGAGGATGCAAAGTTATCTCGTAAACGCTCTTTGCAAACTATAGGTGCCAAAGCTAAGCGCACCGACTTCGCTCTCGCTGCCTAAGCGCGAGACCGAGTCCGTCAGACCGGGTTAGCTTCCGCCCCGGCCTCTGGCGTCATTGAGGAGGCTTGCTGGTTCGTCGTGTTTCAGGGCGCACCGGGACTTCTACTGAGACTGGGCCTGTCACCTTAGGTGTTTGTGGCAAAAGGCGGGGCCGAGTAGAACGCGAACATAAACTACACCCGTAGAAGGCACGGAATCACAGTAATGGACCGGGGTTCAATTCCCCGCAGCTCCACTGACTAGTCACGCGCTGTGAGTGTTACTCTGCGTGCCGCACGATGCTCAACGTCGTGTCTGAGCATCTGTACACGGTATCGCCGTTGCCAAGGTCGACCTGATCCTGCTGACTCGCGAGAGCCGCGGCGAGCCCATCAGATCGCAAAAGGGTTCCCGTTGCGGTATTTGGATCTGTTGAGAGCACCACCCTGCCGAACGCATTGATGAGTGTGAGCGGTGCACGTGCACTATCCATAATCGGTAGTACTTTGCGTTCGATGTCAGTGACGTACTGGTCGGCTCCGATGACGCCCACGAGCTTCGAATCTACGTACAGGGGAACAGTGAGCGTCATCGTGTAGTCGTCTGTGCAGAGATAGTCGACGTAGGGGCCAGTGATGTGCATGTGCTTCGTTTCAGCCGGAACACGCCACCACTCGAGCGTTGTGTAGTCGCGAAAACCCTCAGCGTTCGGGTCGTCGATTGTCAGCAGCGGTCTCACTGCGGGAGCTCCGGGGGTCGCCTCGAATGTATTGCGTTCGCCTAACCACCATGCGAGGTGCCAGGGCGCATCACTGAGCAGGTTGGGCGCGACAACAAAACCCGCACCAATGAGCTCGTCTGTGTTGCTGGTGAGTTCGGGGCTCACGAGCTTCTTCACCACGGTGTCGAGCTCATCCATTGAAATATTTGGCTCCTCCAGAGCCGCGAGTACCGAAGGTGCCCACTCGTTCACGCGCTGGTGCACGCTCTCAAAAACAGCGCTGACACGACTGACGCACTCTGACACGTTTTTGGATCGTTCGGTCACGGGTTCGTCTCCTCGGGTTGTGCTGTCTCGGGCAACTCGGCATTGAGTTTCTCCCGAATAAGCCACTGCATCGAATGATTGATCTGTGAAAGGGATGCGCTTCGTGCCCTATCAGGGTCGCGCTCTGCAATGCACTTCGCAAGAGCTTCGAGCTCTGTCATTGCCTTGAGTCTTTCATCAGCGACTCGCAGTCGCCGCCAGAGTAGGGGGCCTAGCTCAGACTGCATTCTCAGCTCTTCACGAACCAAGCGAGCCGACTGGCTTAGGCCGGCAACAGTCAAGCGGAAGGTTGCAATTTGTCGTCGTGCAGCTGTTTCGGAAGAGGTATCGAGGTCGCTCGCAGAGCTGGTCAACAGTGCGATGTCGTCGTCGCCAGCTCGATCAGCCGCGAGCTCGGCGCTCATCCCGGCGATTGCGCTGTAGTGGGTTGCGAGGTCGCGCAGCTCAACGGTACTGCTCGCGCGAAGTCGATTTTGGAGTAGCTGCTCGCGCACCTCAGCCGTGAATGTGACGAACGATCCGCCATCTCGGCCTCGCATAGTGCGAACGAGACCCTGATTGCGAAGGCTCTCGAGTGCCTCGCGCGCAGTGACAACGGCCACGCCAAGTTGAAAAGCGAGTTGAGTCTCACTGGGTAATTTTTCACCGTCACGAAGGATGCCCATAATTATGGCGTCACTAATGCGGCGTTCTACCTGCTCGGCTCGGCCAGCGGCGTCGAGAGTGATGAATACCGCAGACCGCGCCAGTGATGTGGCTCTAATGTCTTGGGGCATCCGTTCACCTTCGAATCGGGGCGATTATTGGCAGAAGTGTGGCTAGAAATCTAACACCTTTTACACGACCGTAACACGCCGGTGTTTGAAATAAACATCTCGTACCATATGATTTTCTCAACATCATTAACCAAGGGGTGTTCGTGAACACAGAAGTTCCCGCTATCCGCCTTCGCGGCCTGCACAAAGCGTTCGGTGCAACCACCGCCGTCGAGAGTGTCGATCTCGATATTGCTCCCGGCGAGTTTTTCTCGATGCTCGGCCCATCAGGCTCGGGTAAGACAACCGTGCTGCGAATGATTGCAGGATTTGAACAACCTACAGCTGGCACCGTTGAGCTGTTTGGCAAAGACGTCACGAAGTCAGCACCGTTCGACCGAGACGTGAACACCGTTTTTCAAGACTATGCGCTGTTTCCGCATATGTCCGTGCTAGACAACGTGGCCTACGGGTTACGAGTTCGTGGCATCTCGAAAAAAGAGCGTCATGCGAAGGCGCGAGAGGCACTTGACAAGGTTCGGCTCGCGGATTTCGGGGAGCGCAAGCCGTCGCAGCTCTCTGGTGGGCAGCGCCAGCGCGTCGCACTGGCACGCGCAACTGTGGTTGAGCCAAAAGTACTTCTTCTCGACGAGCCACTCGGTGCGCTCGACCTGAAACTGCGTGAACAAATGCAGGTAGAGCTCAAAGAGATTCAGCGCGATTTGGGTATTACCTTCATTTTTGTGACTCACGATCAAGAAGAAGCGCTCACGCTGAGTGACCGGATAGCAGTGTTCAACGAGGGCAAGATTGAACAACTTGGTTCACCGAGCGATGTCTACGATCATCCGGTATCACCCTTTGTGGCCTCGTTTGTGGGTACGTCGAACATGTTCAGCGACGAGATTTCGCAGAAACTGCTGGGTAAGCCTGGGCAACACTCGATACGTCCAGAAAAGCTCGAGGTCGCACACGCGAACGAAAAGCTCGAGGGAGATCAGAGCGCTGACGGAACAATCGCAGACGTTATCTACGTCGGGAGCGGTACGCGCCTGATTGTCGATCTTGACGCCGGGATGCGAGTCACCGTGCTTGAGCAGAACGATCAGAGCTATGTCGCTGATGATGAGCGCGGCGCTCGGGTGCGTGTCGGCTGGCGAGCATCCGACGTCATTTCACTTGGCGGCTCAAAGTAGCCGAGCATCAACACAAGACCAACTGAATAAAGAAACAAATACAAGGGAGTTAGCAATGAAGCGAACAAACAAGATGAGGACAGGTGCGGCCTTCTCGGCAATCGCGCTTGCTTCTTCAGCGCTACTGGTGCTCAGTGGGTGTAGCAGCAGTGGTTCAAGCGAGGTCAAGATGCTTGACAAGCTTGGAGAGAACGAAGGTGCGGTTTCTATTCTCGCGTGGCCTGGCTACGTTGAAGACGGCAGCACCGATCCGGCAGTTGACTGGGTTACTCCATTTGAAGAGGAAACCGGCTGCAAGGTAACCACAAAGGTGTTTGGCACCTCAGACGAGGCGTTTAGCCTGATGAAGACCGGCGAATACGATGTTGTATCTGCTTCGGGTGACGCATCGCTGAGACTGGTTGCTGCGGGTGAAGTTGCCCCTGTGAACACCGATCTGATTCCAAACTACGAGGGCATCTTTGATTTCTTGAAGATGCGCGAGTGGAACAGTGTTGACGGTGTTTCATACGGTGTGCCTCACGGCTACGGGGCAAACTTGCTTCAGTACCGCACCGATATCGTGACTCCAGCACCAACCTCATGGAGTGCAGTCTTCGAAAAAGACTCGCCTTACAAAGGCAAAGTCACCGCTTACGATTCGCCAATCTACATTGCAGATGCTGCGCTGTACTTGATGAAGACCAAGCCAGAGCTCGAAATCACCAATCCTTACGCTCTCGATGAGAAGCAGCTTGCTGCCGCGGTTGAGCTACTCAAAGAGCAGCGGGTAAACATTGGCGAGTACTGGAGCGACTACCTCAAGCAGGCTCAGGCATTTACCTCAGGTGACTCTGTAGTGGGCACCAGCTGGCAGGTCATTGCGGGTATGCTGCAGGGCGAAGGTGCACCAGTTGAGGCGATTCTTCCTGAAGAAGGAGCTACTGGCTGGTCAGACACTTGGATGGTTTCATCCAAGGCTCAGCACCCAAATTGTGCATACGCATGGCTCAACTACATCGCAAGCCCAGAGGCGAACGCGACCGCAACCGAGTACTTCGGTGAGGCGCCTTCGAATCAGGCCGCTTGTGACTTCCGGAGCGAAGGCTCATGTGAGGCTTACCATGCCGGAGATGCAGAGTACGCAAAGCAGATTTGGTACTGGACCACTCCAATCGCTGAGTGTGTTGATGGTCGCACCGACGTGAAGTGCACCGATTACGCACAGTGGACCACAGCGTGGTCTGAGATAAAGGGATAGTTTGACTATCACTTCACCTTCCGAGCGAGTTGCGGTGCCCCGGCCACGGGGTACCGCAGCCCGCAAGGGTTCAGTATTTCTGAGCAGTCACCCAAGGGTTCGACTCGCTCTGCTCATTGCGGCACCACTCTTCTGGTTGGGTGTTGTGTACATCATTGCTCTTGTACTGCTGCTCGTTACCGCGTTTTGGAGTGTTGATAGCTTCACCGGTGAGATAAACCAGACACTGACTTTTGACAACATCATCACCGTCATCACAGGAGCGCTCTACCAGACGGTAACGCTGCGAACGGTGGGTATCGCACTGGCGGTAACCGTTATTGATGTGGCAATCGCACTGCCAATAGCCTTCTTCATGGCTAAGGTGGCCAACAACCGCACCCGTCGACTTCTTGTCATCGCCGTACTCATGCCGTTGTGGGCGAGCTACCTCGTGAAAGCGTATGCGTGGCGTTCGGTGCTGTCTTCTGAGGGCATCCTCGAATGGATGCTCGCGCCAATCGGTGGTCACACTCCCGGTTATGGCGTGACTGCCACGATTATCACGCTTTCGTACCTGTGGCTCCCGTATGTGATTCTGCCGATCTTCGCGGGCTTCGACCGGGTGCCAGACTCCATGCTCGAGGCGTCGAGTGACCTCGGTGGAAAGACGTGGCGCACACTCCGCCTCGTGGTGCTGCCACTGGTGTGGCCTGCGATTATTGCCGGCACCATTTTCAGCTTCTCGCTTTCGCTCGGCGACTACATCACGGTGAACATCGTGGGTGGCGCGAGCCAGATGCTCGGCAATCTCGTTTACACAAATGTTGGAGCAGCAAATAATTTGCCGCTCGCCGCGGCAATTGCCCTTATTCCAATCGTCATTATTTTCGGATACCTAGCGCTCGTGCGACGCACCGGCGCTCTCGACAACCTCTAGGAATAACGCATGCGACTCGGACGTGGAGCAAGAATCACCCTCGGCGCCATCACGGTGCTGATTCTCGGTGTTATTTATCTGCCGCTGTTTGTGGTCGGCGTCAACTCGTTCAGCACGAGCCAGAGCCTCAGCTGGCCACCGCCGGGGTTTACGCTCGAATGGTGGGGTAAGGCGTTTAGAAGCGCCGGTGCGCTCGAGGCGCTTCTCACAAGCGTTCAGGTGGCGGTGGTTGCGACCGCAGTAGCACTCATTCTGGGAACGTTGATTTCGCTCGCACTCCAGAGGTTCGATTTCTTCGGTAAAAACGTCGTGAACCTGCTCGTCATTTTGCCAATCGCGCTGCCTGGCATCGTGACCGGTATTGCGCTAAATAACTTCTTTCGCACAATCATGGGCGTTCCGCTCTCAATTTGGACTGTCGTCATTGCACATGGAACGTTCACAATTGTGACGGTGTTCAACAACGTTATTGCCCGGCTGAGAAGGCTGGGCACCAGCTACGAAGAGGCATCGGCAGATTTAGGGGCTGGCATCTGGACGACATTTCGGCTCGTCACTTTTCCGCAGCTTCGATCGGCACTTTTCGCCGGTGGCTTGCTCGCCTTCGCGCTGAGTTTTGACGAGATTATCGTCACGACGTTCACCGCAGGGCAGGGCGTGACGACACTGCCTATCTTCATTTTGAATAACATGTTCAGGCCGAATCAGGCTCCAATTGTGAGCGTGATTGCGGTGGTCTTGGTGCTCATCTCGATCGTGCCGATTTACATCGCTCAGCGGCTCACGAGCGAAGAGGGTCAAAAGCGCTAGTTCGCTAGCTCGGCAAACAGGTAAGCCTTCCCTTGCTGGCAGCTCGTCTGTTTTTCGGGAAGAGTAGAGGTATGGCTCAAGCCTCTGCTCTCATTAAGCGTTACCCGCTCGTTGTGGCGACTCTTGTCGTGGCTGCTGTTGGGTTGGCTCTGCTGTTCACCCCCGCAGAGTGGCTGACGAAATGGTTGGTCAGTGGCTACGCAATCGCAGTCGCACTGTTTCTCGGCTACGGAATGGTGCGGGATGTTATTCGGGGGCACCTCGGTATCGACATCCTTGCCGTCACCGCAATTACGGCGGCTGTGCTCGTCGGCGAGTACTGGGCAGCGATAATCATAGTGTTAATGCTCACTGGCGGTGAAGCACTTGAAGACTATGCCGAGCTTAGGTCGAAGCGAGAGCTGACTGCGTTGCTCAACCGGGCACCCCAGATCGCGCACCGGATAGTGCAAGGTGAAACGCAAGACGTATCAGCGAATGAAGTTCGGGTGGGCGACACCATTCTTGTGCGGCCGGGGGAGTTGGTGCCTGTGGATGCGCTGCTCAAAGACCCCAGCGGCACATTCGATGAGTCATCGCTGACCGGTGAGAGTATTCCCGTCGAGCGAGTAGCAGGAGAACTGGTGCCTTCGGGAGCAGTGAACGGCAGCACGGCGGTAACGCTTGAAGCGGCCGCAACCGCAGCTGATAGCCAATACCAGCTGATTGTTCGGTTGGTGACTGAGGCGGCGAACAGCAAAGCCAAAGTTGTGCGATTGGCCGATCGGTACGCTGTGCCGTTTACGGTGTTCGCGCTTGCGCTCGCCGGCTTGGCATGGGCCGTCTCAGGTGAGCCTGTCCGCTTTGCCGAAGTATTAGTAGTCGCAACGCCCTGCCCACTGCTGATTGCAGCGCCTGTTGCGTTCATGGCGGGCATGAGCCGCTCCGCGAAGGCTGGCATTATCGTGAAGGGCTCGAGCACACTCGAGACGTTGTCGCGCATCCGTACCGTTGCAGCCGACAAAACTGGCACGCTGACTCGCGGCACACCAGAGCTAGAGCGATTGCATGTGAATAATGGATTTGATCCGATGCTCATGCTTCAGCTCGCCGCGTCGGCCGAAGTATTTTCGTCACACGTGCTGGCTGATTCAGTCGTTCGTGCGGCAAAGCAGCGAGAGCTTGCCCTTCTCAAGGTGAATGCCGCGCAGGAGTTTGCCACGAACGGCGTTCACGCCAACGTCGACGGTCGAGATGTGCGAGTCGGCAAGCCGAGTTGGATTGAAACGAACTCAACCGGGTTCGAGCCGGTGCACATCAAAGCGGGCGAGCTTGCTGTGCATGTCGCGGTTGATGGGGTGGCTGTCGGTGCAATTTTGATGCGTGATCAGGTTCGAACTTCGACTCCGGCTGCGCTTGACGCGCTCAGAGCCGCCGGGGTGCAGAAGTTTGTGATGATTACGGGTGACACCAAAGAGACTGCGAATTACATCGCAACCCAACTTGGCATCACAGATGTACATGCGGAGTGCCAGCCGGCAGACAAGGTCAAGATTGTTGCGAGCGAGCCGCTTCGTCCGGTGATGATGGTGGGTGACGGATTGAATGATGCGCCGGTGTTGGCTGCGTCAGATGTTGGTGTAGCTATGGGAGCTCGTGGTTCGACAGCTGCCAGCGAATCTGCTGACGTGGTGAACCTCGTTGATGACTTCTCTCGCGTGGCGCTCGCAGTGAAATACGGTAAGGACACCGTTCGAATTGCGCTTCAGAGCATCTGGCTCGGCATCATCATCAGCGTTGGCTTGATGGGAATCGCGGCGTTCGGATTTTTACCAGCGATCGCGGGGGCGTGGTTACAAGAGGTTGTTGACTTAGTCGCTATCCTCGGCGCTTTGCGAGCACTCGGCCCACGATCAGAGCGACGAGCCGCCAACCGATAAGCAGGATGCCCGTGGCAATTGATGCCACAATCACGAAGCTCAGCTGAACGCCCTGACCGCTGAGCGCGCGAAAGAACATGCCGAACACAACAGTGTTCGCCCAAATCAGCACACTGTTTGGCCAGATTCGCAGCGGGGCGCGCCAGCTGCGGCTGAGTGTCCAGCCAATTATCGTTCCAGCGAGAAACGGCCAGAGGGTTACGCTAAATCCCGCGAGATCGAGCGCTTCTGCGTGGCTTGAGCGGCCAATTGCGGTGAAGACGATGACCGCGATTACATCGGTGAGTGCGGCGATGACAACGGTTCGCTTCGTGGGAGTTTTGGATGCGGTGGTCACGGTTCTAGCGTACTCTTGGCTGAGTAGTTGATTCTTCAAGTAAGGAGTGCGTGCGATGGCTGAACCACGCTGGCTCACTGACGAAGAACGCGAACTCTGGCTGAAACTTGTCGGCTTGTCGATGCTCATGCCGAATGCGGTCGAAGCACAGCTCAAGCGCGACGCAGACATGAACCAGTTTGAATATCACGTTCTGGCGATGCTTTCTGAAGCGCCAAACAGGACACGGCTGATGAGCGATCTCGCGTTTCACACCAACTCATCGCTTTCACGGCTCTCACACGTTGTTTCGCGTCTTGAAAAGCAAGGCTGGGTCGTGCGTTCAGCGTGTGAAACTGACGGTCGCGCGACGAACGCCACACTCACCGACGCTGGATTCGCCAAGCTTGAGGTAACCGCACCCGGTCACGTTGAGGCAGTGCGCGAGATGATTTTTGATGCCATCACTCCGGCTCAGGTGAAGCAACTGAATGCAGCGTTGCAGCCGATACTCGACTCAATTGATACGGAGCGCCGCGCGCCAAAGTAGCGAGTCAACTGACTCTTAATCAGTGGATTCCGGGTTCCACGCGTCGGTTCTCGGCAACAAACGTGACCACCTGATCGTGGAGAGCGCCGTTGGTTGCCAATGCGCTGCCGTTCCACGCTGACTCGTTACCCTCGATGTCGGTGAAGCGACCGCCCGCCTCGGTGACAATCGGCACCAAGGCGGCGAGGTCGTAGGGTTTGACATCAAACTCTGCGACGATGTCGACCTGACCTTCTGCCAAGAGCATGTACGACCACATATCTCCGTAGGCTCGGTCACGCCAGACAGTGCGGGTCAGCTCGACCAGTGAGTTCAGGTATCCAGCGTCATCCCACTGCCTGATGCTTTGAAAGCTGAGTGATGATTCGGCAAGATTCTTCACACCGGAAACGGCGAGCCGTGTTGGTGCAGTGCCGCCCACGCTCATCCAAGCGCCCGAACCCTCGGCGCCCCACCAGCGCTTGCCGAAGGCAGGAGCTGAAACGACGCCGACGACCGGCTTGCCATCAACTGCGAGCGCAATGAGTGTCGCCCAGTTGGGCACGCCGCGTAAGAAGTTTGAGGTGCCATCAATCGGGTCGAGAATCCATTGCCGGTTACCCTGCTCGAACTTGCCGGATTCTTCGCCGAAGAATCCGTCTTCGGGGCGGTTACTCTCGATGTGTTCGCGGATAGCCGCCTCGACTGCGGTGTCAGCGTCGGTGACAAACGTTGTGTCTGGTTTTGTTGACACTTTGAGGTCTGCTGCTTTGAAACGGGGGAGTGAGTGCGCATCGGCGATGTTTGCCAGTTCGAGGGCAAACTCGAGGTCGCTCAGCCACTTTTCGGGGTTCAAGGCGCTTGAATTGCTCACGCGTTAACACTACTGGCTGAACTAGCATGGGCTAGGGCGTGCAGAACGCCGAGCATCCGAGATCTCTTGAAAGCGCATCCATGACTTCGCTACTGATTCAGCAGGCACGAATAGTGGGGTCGGAGACTGCCGATTCTGTCGGTGTGGTAGATGTTCGAATCGAGGGAAATCGCGTTGTTGACGTGGCGCCCTCGATTGCTGCGACCGGGCTCGACAGGGTTATTAAGGCTGAGGGTCGTTGGCTCATTCCGGGGCTTTGGGATCATCACGTACACATGGGCCAATGGGCCAAATCCGCAGGTCGATTGCAACTCGACAACACAGAGTCCGCAGCTGAAGTGCTTGCTCAGGTCTCTGAGCATGTGAACGAATTGCGAAGCTCAGGGAACACCGAAGGTGTCATCATGGGCGCCGGCTTCAGAACCACGATTTGGCAGGATTTGGCGCGAACAGCAGAGCTTGATGCAATTACCGCAGGCTTTTCAGTCGTCTTGATTTCGGGAGACGGCCACTGTGCTTGGTTGAATAGTCGGGCTTATCAGCACTTTGGCCGTGCACCTGAGCCTGGGCTGATTGATGAAAACCCTTGGTTCGAGATGTATGCCCGGTTAGGCGAGATTGATCCAAAAGCCACCGCGGCGGAGTATTCGTCTGTGATTCGGGATGCTCATTCGAAAGGCATCGTCGGCATCACCGACCTCGAGTACGAGCCAAACCATCTGACGTGGCCTGCTCGAGTGACTGAGGGAATAGGAAGGCTTCGAGTTCGTGCCGGTTTTTACCCTGACTCACTCGATGATGTTCTCAGTCGCGGGCTGCGCACGAACGATACACTCACCGAGCTCGTGCGCCTGGGGCCGCTCAAAATAATCTCTGACGGTTCGATGAGCGCACTGACTGCCTACTGCTGCGAACCATACGCTCCAGACCCTCTGCATCCTCGAGGAAAGCACAACTACTTAGAAGCCGAGCTGGTCGAGCTGCTCACACTCGCAAGCGAAAACGGCCTAGAAGTAGCGCTACACGCAATTGGTGATGCCGCCGTTCAGCACGCCTTGAATGCCTTTGAAGTGACCGGCGCTCGCGGCAGTATCGAGCATGCCCAACTCATGCGGCGGCCAGACGTGCCTCGTATGGCTCATCTCGGGATCAAAGCCAGTGTTCAACCCGCTCATCTGCTCGATGACAGACTTGCCGCCGAACGAATCTGGGCAGACCGAGCTGATCGATGCTTCTTGTTCGGCAGCATGCGTGACAGCGGGGTGGCGATGCTCTTTGGCTCTGATGCGCCCGTGGCGAAGCTAGATCCGTGGCTCGCTATTGATGCGGCAGTCAACCGAGCGGCTGCGGGAGAGCAGCCATGGAACTCGGCAGAACAGCTCACGCCTGCTGAGGCGCTCTTTGCGTCAACAGATGGAGCGGGCCCTGTTTCGGTCGGCTCAGTCGCAGACCTCGTGCTGCTCGACGACGACCCACTCACCGCCGCGCCACGCGATGTCCACACCGCCCTGACCATGATTGATGGTGACGTGGTGTTTGATGCGGGAGAGATTGCCGTTCACCTACGCTAGAGGCGTGAGTTTGAGCATCAGTTCTCTGCCATCCCCTGTAGGGGTCTGGCGTTCGGTGCGCACGGTGGCATCCGCAGCATTCATCGTGAGCGCAGCGCCACTGTTGTACGTCTTTGCATCACCGGTGGGGTATATCGTGATTGCGCTGGGCCTGGCACTGAGTGTCACGGTCTCGTGGCGGTTCACGAGAGAGATGGCGCTGATTGCGCTGCCGCTGTTGCTCATCGCACAGATTTCGGTTGAGGCGAACCTTGAGTGGTCAAACATTGCGCTGTTCGGTTCGGTGCTCATCGCGGCCGTAGCCGTGCCATATTCGCTTAGCCGCTGGGTGTTTCGAGATCACGCGATTCGCTTTCCGGGTCGGCCAAATCAGCCGTGGACGAGGCTTGAGTGGGCCTGGCTGGGTGTCGTGCTGGTGCTGGGTTGGTTGATTCTGCCGGTCTACTTCATCGGCTCCGGCAGCTACCTGAACTGGCCGGCGGTATCTGAGCCTTCTGAAGTCATCCGTCTGTTTTTCGGCGTCGGTTTTGTCGGCATCTGGGATGAACTCTTCTTCATCTGCGTCGTGTTCGCGCTGCTTCGTAGACATCTGCCGTTCTGGATTGCGAATGTGCTGCAGGCGGTCGTATTCGTGTCGTTTCTTTGGGAGCTGGGATACCGCTCGTGGGGCCCGGTGTTGACCATCCCATTCGCCCTCATTCAGGCGTGGATTTTTGAGAAGAGCCGCTCCGTGTACTACGTCATTACCGTGCATCTGTTGTTCGATGTAATGGTGTTCCTCGTGCTTGTGTATGCCCACCACCCGCAATGGGTGCCGATTTTTCTGTACCCAGCACGATGATTGACGCCTCGCAGGCTTGCCGCGAGGCGCACCTCAGCCGAGTAGGATCGTGTCATGACTGAACGTGAATTGCTTGACCTCTGGGCAAAAGCCCGCCTTCACATTGTGGTGTCTCAGCTTGGGCCGATTTTTTTGCTCATATCCTCTGTCGCGCTTACGGTATTTGGTCTTCAGGATGCGCCGGTCACGGTTCGTTATGCGACACTCGGCATCTTGCTCGCTTCGGGAATTCTCGGCGCACTTATCCAATACGGTGCTGCCACAGAAGGCATAGCGATTGCGAAAGATCTTGCGTCGCTCCCAGAGCAGTCCCGCGCCGCGAGGCAGGTGGCAGCGTTCGCGCCGTGGTTGAACGTGGTGCGATTCGTGACGCCCGCCATTTTCGTAGTGATCTTCGCGCTGCTGCTCATCGCACTCGTCTAGACCACGGTTTTTAACTCTTCGGTTTTGGTGATAATCTAGTCTCTTGTTGCCTCGCCGTTGTGTGAGCATCCGCGCCTCTAGCTCAATCGGCAGAGCAACTGACTCTTAATCAGTGGGTTCCGGGTTCAAGTCCCGGGGGGCGCACCATAATTTACTCGCTCTCTGATGCTTTGGGCGTAGAGTCGTGGCATGGAGAATCGCCGCGCACTCGTCACGGGAGCAACCGGATATATCGGTGGCAGGCTAGTGCCGAGATTGCTCGACGCTGGCTTTCAAGTGCGTGTGCTCGTCAGAAATCTTGAGAAGCTCGCAGACGTTCCGTGGCGAAGTGACGTTGAAATCGTTGAGGGTAACCTCGAGCAACTTGACGATGTCAAAGCTGCCTGCACAAACGTCGATGTGCTCTACTACCTCGCCCACGCGATGGGGCAGAAGGGTGATTTCGAGGAGACCGAGCTTCGGTGCGCGCGTAACGTCGCCACTGCATCTCGCGAGTTGGGTGTCTCGCGGATTGTGTATCTTGGCGGATTGCATCCCAGCACTTCGAAGCTGTCGAAACACTTGCGCTCACGAAGCGAAGTAGGCAGCATCCTGCTCAATTCGGGCGTTCCGACGCTTGCGTTTCAGGCCGGCGTCATCATCGGGTCGGGCTCGACCAGCTTTGAAATGATTCGCCACCTCACTGATGTACTCCCCGTGATGACAGCGCCCAAGTGGGTCGGCAACCTGATTCAGCCAATTGCTGTTCGAGATGTGATGCACTACCTCATCAAAGCAGCGGATGTTCCGAGCTCGATTTCGCGTACTCTCGATATCGGTGGTCCCGATGTGCTGAAGTATTCAGAGATGATGAACGGGTACGCGGTCGAGGCCGGTATGAAACCGCGCAAGATTCTTCGGCTGCCGGTGCTGACGCCATACCTCGCGAGCCAATGGGTGAACCTGGTGACTCCCATTCCTCGGGCGCTCGCAGTGCCGATTATTGATTCCCTGCAGCACGACTGCATCATGAACGAGCATGATGTCGACTCGATCATCCCCCCGCCAGCCGAAGGCCTGGTCTCGTACCGGCGATCAGTTCAACTCGCCCTCGGCAAAATGCGAGAGGGCGATATTGAGACCAGTTGGCAGAACTCCAGCGTTGATGGCGCGCCGAGTGACCCACTGCCGAGCGACCCAGACTGGGCTGGCCACAAGGTCTTCATTGATCTCAAAAAGCGAAACTGCTCTGCACCCGCTGACGATTTATGGATCGTCATTGAGGGCATCGGCGGAGAAAACGGCTGGTACTCCCTCCCCATGGCGTGGGCGGCCAGAGGCTTCGTCGACAAAATTGTTGGCGGTGTCGGGCTTCGGCGTGGAAGAAGCAATGCAGAGAAGCTCAGGGTCGGCGATGCGGTCGACTGGTGGCGAGTCGAACGAATCGATCACGGGTCATTCTTGAGGCTCCGTGCTGAAATGAAAGTGCCCGGATTAGCGTGGTTGGAGCTCAGTGCGACAGCGTTGCCCGACGGAACATCGCAGTACACCCAGCGAGCGATTTTCTTTCCCCGCGGACTCGGAGGCAGACTGTATTGGTACTCGATACTTCCCATGCACGGAATTATTTTCAACGGCATGGCCAACCGCATCGTGAAGGCAGC
>JALRLI010000079.1 GCA_023254555.1 Microbacteriaceae bacterium | reverse complement strand
TGCTGCGGAACGCCTCGCGCAGGTTATGGCCATTCTTCTGTAGTTCACGAGCGAGCAAAACCGCAGCCACTTCGGTATCGGTCTCACTCACGAAGCTAAGCCCCTCAGCCTCAAGCTCGGCGCGAAGCGGCGCGAAGTTCTCGATAATGCCGTTGTGAATGACGGCAAGCTTGCCATCGTCTGCGAGATGTGGATGTGCGTTCTCGTCAGTCGGGCCACCGTGCGTTGCCCACCGGGTGTGTGCAATACCGGTTCCCGCGGCCGAAATGGGGCTGTTATCGAGAAGCTCTTGCAGGCGCGAGAGCTTGCCTGAACGCTTGCGCAGTGTGGTGTGACCTGACTCATCTAAGACGGCAACACCAGCGGAATCGTAACCACGGTATTCAAGCCGCTTCAAACCGCCCATTAACACGTCAACCGTGTCGTTTGGGCCTACGTATCCAACAATTCCACACATGAGCCCAAGTTTAGTGGCACGATTAGGGGGATGCCTGAGTACACGACAGACACCAGAGCACTGACTCGACCAGATATTTTGTCGCCGTTCACCGAGATTGACCGGGCGGCTTGGGCACGCCTCGCCGACGGAACCCCGCTCCCACTCTCAGAGGCAGAGCTCGAGCAGTTCAGAGGGCTCGGTGAACCACTCGACTTGGCCGAAGTGAACGAGGTGTATCGGCCGCTCAGCCGCCTCATCAACCAGTTCGCGATAGGCCAACGTCAGCTTTACGCCCGCACCAGCGGATTCTTAAGGGACACAACACCTAAAACGCCCTTCGTGATCGGAATCGCCGGTTCGGTCGCGGTTGGCAAGTCGACCGTGGCGCGCATCCTTCGCGATCTGCTCGCTCGCTGGCCAGAGACTCCGAACGTCGAACTCATCACGACCGACGGCTTTCTGTTCTCGAACGAAGAATTAGAAAAGCGCGGCATCGCACACCGAAAAGGATTTCCGGAATCGTACGACCGTAAGGCTCTGTTGCGATTCGTCAGCCAAGTAAAAAGCGGTAAAGCAGAAGTTATTGCGCCCTACTATTCACACCTCATCTATGACATCGACCCCGAGCGCACGACCGTTGTGCACCAACCCGACATACTCATCGTTGAGGGCTTGAACGTCTTGCAGCCAGCCACGATGCAGCACCCACTTGCAGTGAGTGACCTCTTCGACTTTTCGATTTACGTGGATGCCCGAACGCAAGACATCGCGCACTGGTTCGAAGAACGCTTTCTGCGGCTTAAAGAGGGTGCGTTTAACGACCCGAACTCTTTCTTCAAACAGTTCTCTGATCTCACCGACGACGAAGCACGTGCACTCGCCAACGAGTACTGGAAGAACATCAACGAACCAAACCTCGTCGAGAACATTCGACCGACTCGTGCTCGAGCGTCACTCGTGCTGCGCAAAGAAGCAGATCACCGGGTGCAGAAGGTGTTGTTGCGTAAGCTGTAGCGCGGCCGCAGGTATCACTCTCAAATCTTAGCCAAGCAGCTCGTCTACACTTGACTGGTGCCACAAATCCCCGCTCGTTCTCAGCAGCTGCTCGACGCAATGACCTCGCGCGTCGTGATTGCCGATGGTGCGATGGGTACTCAGCTTCAAGATCATGCCCCGACTCTTGACGACTATCAGGGTCTCGAGGGGTGTAACGAGATTCTTAACGTCTCACGCCCCGATATCGTGCGAGCGATTCACGACGCCTACTTCGAGACTGGTATTGATGCCGTTGAAACCAATACGTTCGGTGCGAACTGGTCGAACCTCTCTGACTACGACATTGACGACCGTATCGAAGAGCTCGCTGAGGCCGGCGCCCGCATAGCTCGAGACAGCGCCGACGCCTTCACCGCCGTTGACGGTCGAGTGCGCTGGGTACTGGGGTCGATGGGTCCAGGTACCAAGCTTCCGACGCTTGGCCACACCACTTATGCCCATTTGAAAGCTACGTTTGCGTTGCAGGCTCAAGGCTTGATTCAGGGCGGGGCAGACGCTTTTTTGATCGAGACCAGCCAAGACCTACTCCAAACAAAAGCGGCTGTGAACGGGTGCAAGGTTGCCATTGAAGCCTCAGGCGTGAGGTTGCCAATCTTTGTTGAGGTGACAGTAGAAACCACCGGCACCATGCTGATGGGGAGCGAAATCGGCGCGGCACTGACCACCCTGCAGGCAATGGATATCGACGCAATCGGCATGAACTGTGCCACCGGACCGGCCGAGATGAGCGAACACCTTCGCTACCTCTCGAAGCACGCCACGATTCCGGTGATGGCAATGCCTAATGCTGGACTCCCTGAGCTCGGCCCCAATGGAGCCGTGTACACACTGACTCCAGATGAGCTCGCGGTGGCGCACGAGCAGTTCGTGCGCGAATTCGGCCTCGGCCTGATTGGTGGCTGCTGCGGCACCACCCCTGCCCACCTTCGGGCTGTGGTCGAGCGAGTCGGCGCCGTACAACCGGCTCACCGAGATGTTGCCCCTGAAAACGCAGTGGCCAGCCTGTACACCAGCGTTGATCTGAAACAAGACGCCGCCTTCCTCGCAATCGGCGAGCGCACCAACGCGAACGGATCGAAGGCATTTCGTGAAGCCATGCTGGAGGGCCGGTGGGATGACTGCGTAGAGATTGCCAAAGAGCAGATTCGCGATGGCGCCCACATGCTCGATGTCTGTGTCGACTACGTTGGCCGCGACGGAGTTGAGGATGCCCGTCAGGTTGTTTCACGCCTAGCCAGCGCATCCACCCTGCCGATCGTGATGGACTCAACCGAGCCAGATGTGTTGCAGGCCGGGCTTGAACTCATCGGCGGTCGCCCGGTGATCAACTCAGTGAACTTCGAAGACGGCGACGGTCCTACCTCGCGCTTTGCCCGAATCATGCCGCTCGTGAAGGAGCACGGCGCCGCTGTCATTGCACTGACTATTGACGAAGAGGGGCAGGCGCGCACGCAAGCCGACAAGGTCAGAATTGCGTCTCGCCTCGTCGATACCCTCGTTCGCGACTGGGGCATGCGCGTACAAGACATCATCGTCGACGCACTCACCTTTCCGATTGCGACTGGGCAAGAAGAAACCCGACGTGATGCAATCGAAACCATTGGCGCGATTCGTGAGCTGAACGAACTTTACCCAGGAATTCACACCACTCTGGGTGTTTCGAACGTGTCATTCGGGTTGAACCCTGCGGCCCGCGTTGTGTTGAACTCGGTGTTCTTGCACGAAGCAGTCGAAGCCGGCCTCGATTCGGCGATTGTGCACGCAGCAAAAATTCTGCCGCTCGCATCAATCCCCGAAGAGCAGCGCAAAGTCGCGCTCGATCTCGTCTGGGACAAGCGTGAGTACGACGCCGACGGCAACGTCACCTACGACCCACTCTCAACGATGCTCGAACTGTTTGCCGGTGTCGATATGACAAGCATGAGGGATGCGCGTGCAGCCGAACTCGCGGCGCTCCCCGTCACCGAACGGCTGATGCAGCGCATCATTGACGGGGAGTCTAAGGGGCTCGATGCAGACCTCGAGCTTGCCCGCGGTGAAGGCCACGCTCCGCTCGACATCATCAACAACTTCTTGCTTGAGGGGATGAAGGTCGTCGGCGAACGCTTCGGTTCTGGCGAAATGCAGCTCCCCTTTGTTTTGCAGTCAGCTGAAACCATGAAGTCCGCGGTGGCTCTGCTCGAACCCTTCATGGAAAAAAGTGAGGCTGTCGGGAAGGGAACGATGGTTATCGCGACTGTTCGCGGTGACGTGCATGACATCGGCAAGAACCTCGTCGATATCATCCTGACCAATAACGGCTACAAGGTCGTAAACATCGGCATCAAGCAGCCCATCAACGAGATTATTCGCGCGGCAGAAGAACACGATGCCGACGTGATTGGTATGAGCGGCCTCCTCGTGAAATCCACCGTGGTGATGCGTGAAAACCTGCAAGAGCTCAGCTCTCGCGGTCTCGCAAAGAAGTGGCCCATCATTCTGGGCGGAGCGGCGCTCACCCGCGCCTTCGTTGAAGACGATCTCGCAGCTGAGTTTGAGGGCACCGTTCGCTACGCCAAAGACGCATTCGAGGGGCTGGCACTCATGGCACCCCTCGTCGAGATTGCCCGAGGAGCTGATGCAGACTCTGTTGGCTTGCCAGCCCTGAAGAAGCGCATCCATCGACCATCACAACTCACTGTGACAGAGCCCGCCAATATGCCGAGCCGTTCAGATGTGTCGGCAACGAATCCGGTTCCCACTCCCCCGTTCTGGGGAACCCGAATCGTCAAGGGCATCTCGCTCAGTGACTACGCCTCGTTCCTAGACGAGCGCGCAACGTTTATGGGTCAGTGGGGGTTGAAGGCTGGCCGCGGAGAGGGTGGCGCAAGCTACGAAGAGCTCGTCGAGGCTGAGGGCCGCCCGCGGCTTCGCGCCTGGCTCGACAGAATGGTGGCAGAGGGGATGCTCGACGCATCCGTCATCTATGGCTACTTTCCCGCGGTTTCTGAAGGAAACGACCTGATTGTTCTGCACCATGAAGAACATGGCGGCGTGCTGGCACCAGACGGCGGCTCAGGCGGTACGTGGGGTGAAGAGCGGCTACGATTCCACTTTCCTCGCCAGACCCGCGACCGTCACCTGTGCCTTGCTGACTTTGTGCGGCCGAAAGCAAGCGGTGAAATTGATGTGCTTGGAGTGCAGCTCGCAACGGTTGGCGCAAGAATTGATGAACACACCGCAAAGCTTTTTGCCGGCAATAAGTACCGCGAATACATGGAGCTGCATGGCCTCGCCGTGCAGCTGA
>JALRLI010000078.1 GCA_023254555.1 Microbacteriaceae bacterium | reverse complement strand
GTGTTCGGCATGCCCTCAAAGCACAAGACATCGGCGTCGATGCGGTGTCAATCGATGGCTTTGAGTGCGCTGGCCACCCCGGTGAAGACGATATTCCGGGGCTCATTCTTCTTCCAGCAGCAGCGGATGCTCTCGACATTCCCTTCATCGCCTCGGGTGGATTCGTCGACGGACGCGGACTGGCGGCAGCACTCGTGCTCGGTGCCGACGGGATCAACATGGGAACCCGTTTTCTCGCCTCGGTCGAAGCTCCGGTCGCCGACGAGGTGAAGCAACGAATAGTCGCTGCAACAGAACTCGACACCGATCTCATCCTGCGCACCCTGCACAACACCGTTCGCGTCGCAAAAAATCAGGTGAGCGAAGAGATTCTCCGATTGCTGGCTGAGGGAGCAGACTTCGGTGCCGTGCAGCCATTGGTAGCTGGGGCTCGTGGCCGCAAAGTATTTGAAACAGGTGATGTCGATGCAGGCGTTTGGGCAGTCGGGCTGGCTCAGGGTCTGATTCACGGCGTACTGACCGCAGAAGAAATCGTACACGGCTGTGTTCGTGACGCCGAGAGCATTCTGCGTGACAGATTAGCCCTGTTTCGCTAGTTTCAGTCTGCGGCGACCAGGCATCAGCACGAGCGCAGCCAGCAATGATGCCACGAGCGACGAACACAGAATCGCCACCTTTGCTATGCGCAATTCATCGGAGTCCTGACCGAAGCTGAGCTCCGCCACGAGCAGCGATACAGTAAAGCCGATGCCGGCGAGCACACCAACTCCCAAAAGATCAATCCACCTGACGCTGGGGTCTAGCTCAGCCCTGGTAAACCGGGTTGAGATCCAGGTCATGCCAACGATGCCAAGCGGTTTACCCAGCACAAGCGCAATCACAATTCCAAGACCGAGTGGATTCGTCAGGGCGTCTCGCAAGCCTTCAAACCCACCAATCGTGACGCCGGCTGAGAAGAAGGCAAAAATCGGAACCGCAAATCCCGCGGAAATTGGTCGAAATCTGTGTTCGAACTGTTCGGCAAGACTCTCTCGAGAAAGTTCATCCGGCCTCCGGGGTGACGGTAACACCGGCACCATGAAACCGAGCGCAACACCGGCAACGGTCGCATGGATACCCGAAGCATGAACGAGGGCCCAAGCGACGACTCCAATTGGCAGCAGAATTAGCCACGCAGCGCTTTTATGCCGTTCGAAGAATGCCCTGAATTTATGAGCGAGTAGTGCGTATACCGCAATGGGAATAACGGCGAGCCCGAGTTCAACCCAGTGGATTTCGGTGGTGTAAAAGATGGCGATAATCGAAATCGCGATGAGGTCGTCGACCACTGCGAGAGTCAAGAGAAAAATTCTCAGCGCTGGCGGCAGATGAGAACCGATCAAGGCCAACACCGCAACCGCGAAGGCGATGTCGGTGGCGGTGGGCACAGCCCATCCGTTCAACGACGAGGGGCTGCTCAGGTTAATCGTGACAAAGATGAGCGCCGGCACTGCAACGCCGGCTACCGCCGCAGCCACCGGAACGACAGCCGTACGCGCGTTGCGCAGGTCACCGAGCAACAGTTCTCGTTTCAGCTCGAGGCCGACCAGAAAGAAAAAAATGGCGAGCAGGCCATCCGCAGCCCAGGTTCCGAGGCTCAGATTGAGATGTAACGCCTCGGGGCCGATTTTCAGATCACGCAGCGCGAAGTAGCTTCCAGCAGCAGGGGAGTTCGCCCAAATAATCGCGATAACTGAAGCCAGTACCAAGAGGGCGCCGCCAACAGTTTCTTTGCGAAGGATGTCTCCAACTCGCAGTGACTCGGCAAGGGAAGCAGAAAATACTCTCACTCTTGACGAACGTGAATTCGACGCAACCATGTATTAGGTATTGAGCTCGCGAAAGTCTTGATCTGCCTGGCGTTTTGCCACTCCGGCAATCGCGAGCACGAGACCCAAGAGCCAGATTGCCCAGACAATTCCGATGCGCCAGTCTTTGGGCATCTGCCGGCTCTCCTTAATAACGCCGAAGATACCGAGAACCGCACCAATCACACCGAGGTTGGTGAGGTACTTTCCGATTCGAATGCGTTTCATGGTTTTTCGTTGGGCTTTCCGTGCAGGGCTTCTTTGATACGGTTCCACGTTCCCCGCTGATGAACCTGAGTGTGTTCACGAGCGAATTCGAGCGTTTCGCGCAACATACGAACTCTATCGCGCTGGTCTTTTGCCTTGCGAGTGTTTACCTCTGCAACGATGCTGCCACTCCATCCTTTAACTGCGAGATGCTGCAGCACCTCAGCGACCGGCTGCGATCCAAATCCCGGCATGAGGTGTTCATCAAAGACTCTGCCCTCGTCGTGAACACCAAGACCGTCACAAAGGTGCACGTGGTTCAGTCGATTGCCCACCGCGTGAACAATTTCCATCGAGTCGTGACCGGAAAGAGCCGCATGAGAAAAATCCAGCGTCAGGTTTTTGGAGCTGAAATCCCGAATGTCGTAACCGGGAAGGTACGCTTCAACCCCGCGACCGTTCATCTTCCAGGGAAACATGTTTTCAACCGAGATTGCGACGTTTGTTTCAGCACCAATCTCTTCCACCAGATTTAAGAAGTTACTTGCATACTCTTTCTGCCAGCGAAAAGGTGGATGAACGACAACGGTCGAGGCGCCAACATCACGAGCAAGCTCGGCTGATTTACGCAGCTTGGTCTCAGGGTCTGTTCCCCAGACAAAGTGTGTGAGTAACAGCACTGGTGCGTGCAGCGCCAAGACGGGCACACCGTAAAGCTCTTCGAGGTGGCGCAACTCGTCAGCGTTCTGCGTTCGCTTGTCTCGGGTCACCATCACTTCAACGCCGTCATAGCCGATGCTCGCAGCCAACGCGAAAGTCTGCTCGAGCGGAAGCGGGTACACGCTCGAGGTGCTCAACCCAATTTGAATCATCGAAACAACCCTAACCCTCGAATCAGTGAACTTGCCGCGTATTGGTGCGATACGATTACTAGAGATGAAAAACCCCTATCGAGAGGTATTGCGAACTCATGGCCGCAAAACAAAATAATGATGAACTTTTCGCTGAGAGCTCACGCGGTGCAACTTCAGCGTTGACCTTCTTCGGTTTCATCATTTCTTTCGTACTCTTCTTTGGCGGCATGGTCGTTTTCAGCTATGGCTTCGGTGCAGAGCTGTCATCTGAGCAGGGCCTCATCACCTACGCGGGTGGGCTCGCGGCGAGCTTCTTGGGCGTCATCGTCGCAATTGGTATCATCCCTGCCATCGAGAAGAAGTAGTCAGCAGATAAAACTTTGGGCCGGAGTGAAATCTTCGGCCCTTTTTATTCATCGTTCATCGCACCATTGGGGCAATCACACCCGAATGTGCCCGGCAGTAGACTGGTAGCTATGTCTGAATTCGATATGAAACCGCGAAGTCGCGACGTAACCGATGGCATTGAGAAAGCAGCCGCTCGTGGCATGTTGCGCGCGGTGGGTATGGGTGACGCTGACTGGGATAAACCTCAGATCGGCATCGCGAGTTCTTGGAACGAAATCACCCCGTGTAACCTCAGCCTCGATCGACTCGCTCAGGGTGCAAAAGAGGGCGTGCATTCCGGTGGCGGATACCCCCTTGAATTCGGCACAATTTCTGTTTCAGACGGCATCTCAATGGGCCATGAGGGTATGCACTTCTCACTGGTTTCTCGCGAAGTAATTGCAGACTCCGTTGAAACAGTAATGATGGCTGAGCGTCTCGATGGCTCGGTCTTACTTGCGGGGTGCGATAAGTCACTACCAGGCATGTTGATGGCTGCTGCTCGGCTCGACCTCGCAGCCGTGTTTTTATACGCAGGTTCGATTGCCCCGGGTTGGGTGAAGCTTAGCGATGGCACCGAAAAGCCAGTCACAATCATTGATGCATTCGAAGCGGTTGGCGCGTGTAAAGCGGGCACCATGAGCGAAGAAGATCTCAAACGCATTGAGTGCGCAATCGCTCCGGGTGAGGGTGCCTGTGGCGGCATGTACACCGCGAATACCATGGCAAGTGTTGCGGAGGCTCTCGGTATGAGCCTGCCCGGTAGCGCATCCCCACCATCAGCAGATCGACGTCGTGACTACTTTGCGCATCGCTCAGGTGAAGCGGTGGTCAATATGCTGCGCAACGGAATTACTGCGCGAGACATTCTCACCCGCAAGGCTTTTGAAAACGCGATCACTGTTGTAATGGCTCTTGGCGGCTCAACGAACGCGGTTCTGCACTTGCTCGCTATCGCGCGTGAAGCAGAGGTAGAACTCACGCTGGATGACTTCAACAAGATTGGCGATAAGGTTCCACACCTCGCTGATATGAAGCCGTTCGGTAAGTACGTGATGAATGATCTTGACCGTCACGGCGGTATTCCCGTCGTGATGAAAGCACTGCTTGACGCGGGCCTCATTCATGGCGACGCATTGACCGTGACCGGAAAAACCGTCGCCGAAAATCTGGCTGAAATTAATCCGGATGCCATTGACGGCGAAGTGATTCGCACGCTCGATAACCCAATTCACTCAACAGGGGGATTGACCATCTTGCACGGCTCCCTCGCTCCTGAAGGTGCCGTCGTGAAGACTGCAGGCTTCGATGCCGAGGTATTTGAGGGTCCTGCGCGTGTTTATGAGGGGGAGCGCGCTGCCATGGATGCTCTGACTGAGGGCAAAATCGGCGCCGGTGACGTCGTGGTTATCCGTCAAGAGGGCCCAAAGGGTGGCCCTGGTATGCGCGAAATGCTGGCCATCACAGGAGCGATCAAAGGCGCGGG
>JALRLI010000077.1 GCA_023254555.1 Microbacteriaceae bacterium | reverse complement strand
GGCTTCGCTCGTGATCGGTGATGCCATCTGTCGCGAGCTTTGAGAGCTCTGCCTGGGCAAGCTCGACTACGAGGCCTGCGTTTTGCGGAGCGCATCCTGCGTACATGCCAAACACACCGGTGTCTGAATACCCAGCGCCAAAGGAATACGTTGTGTAGGCGAGGCCACGCCGTTCGCGAATCTCTTGAAATAAGCGACTCGACATGCCCGCACCGAGAACAGCGTTCATCGTTCCGTAGGCGTAACGACGCTCATCAAAACTCCGAAGCCCGGTGGTCCCCATCATCAGATTTACCTGTCCACCCTCGCGAAACTCGAGGCGTGTGCTGGCTCTCGTCGGCACATCGATTTGAGCGAGAGACCTTCGAGACATAGGCGCACTTGACCTGTTTGGATGCCATTTGGGGTCTGGCGCCTGCGCTAAGGCATCGAGTACCCAGGCGACCAGCTGGTCGTGGTCAACCGCGCCAGCCGCTGAAATAACGACTGAACTTGGCGAGTACTGGGCTTGGTAGTGCTGCCAGACATCGTCGCGGCTTGCTTCACGGATGACCTCAGGTGTTCCACCAATTGGCCGACCGAGTGGATGCTCAGGAAGAACCGCCTCAAAAAAGCGCTCGCTTGCCACATCAGCCAGGTCGTCATCGGCCATCGCCAGCTCTTCGAGTATTACTCCACGCTCAGTCTCGAATTCGCCATTGTCGATGACGCTCGAGGTGACCATCTCGGTAAGCAGTCGCGTCGCAAGTTCGAGGTCTAGGTCGCGAACTTTTGCGTAATAGCACGTGTACTCTTTCGCCGTCATCGCATTGTGCTCGGCGCCGACACCGTCAAACGTCTCAGCGATTTGTTTGGCATTTTTCACGTTCGTGCCTTTGAAGAGCAGGTGCTCAAGAAAGTGCGTCGAGCCGAGACTTGCCGGGGCATCTGCACGCTCACCCTGTTCATCACGTGAACCAACAGGCACCCAGAATCCGATTGTGGCGCTGTGTGCGCCAGGCATCTTTTCAGTCAAAATGCGAAGCCCGCTGGGGTGGAGAGTACGCCGAACGACCGAGCCACCAGAGAGTTCCCCGGTGAGCTCGGCCTGTTCGAGCGGAAACTGAAGAGTATTACTCACTGTCTTCGGATGCAGCCTCGCTCGCATCCTTCTGACCCTCTTCATCGTCGAGCACTGGCGAAAGCGAGAGCTTGCCACGATCGTCGATATTCGTGATCTCAACGAGAATCTTCTGACCAACTGAGAGCACATCGTCGATGTTCTCAACGCGCTTGCCACCGGCCAGCTTCCGAATCTCTGAGATGTGAAGCAGGCCATCTTTACCTGGCAGCAGCGAAACGAACGAACCGAAGGTTGCGTTTTTCACAACGGTGCCGAGGTACTGCTCGCCAATCTCAGGGTTCTGTGGGTTCGCAATCGCATTCACTTGTGCGCGTGCAGCTTCAGCCGAAGGGCCGTCAACCGCGCCGATGTAAACGGTGCCGTCGTCATCGATTGAGATGTCAGCTCCGGTCTCGTCCTGAATGCCGTTGATTGTCTTACCCTTAGGGCCAATCAGCTCACCGATCTTGTCAACAGGAATCTTCACCGAGATCACACGTGGCGCAGTAGGCGCCATTTCATCTGGGGTGTCGATTGCTTCGTTGATGACGGCGAGGATGCTCTCACGAGCCTCTTTCGCCTGATCAAGCGCACCGGCCAGCACTGACGCTGGGATACCGTCAAGCTTGGTGTCGAGCTGAATCGCGGTGATGAATTCGCTCGTACCTGCGACCTTGAAGTCCATATCACCGAGCGCGTCTTCAGCACCAAGGATGTCGGTGAGTGCAGCGTAACGGGTTTCGCCGTTGACGTTGTCGCTGACCAGACCCATCGCGATGCCTGCAACTGGAGCACGAAGTGGCACACCAGCATTCAGCAGCGAGAGCGTTGATGCACAAACAGATCCCATAGAGGTAGAGCCGTTTGAACCGAGTGCCTCAGAGACCTGGCGAATGGCGTATGGGAACTCTTCGCGGCTTGGCAGAACTGGCACGAGTGCGCGCTCTGCAAGGAAGCCGTGGCCGATTTCGCGACGCTTGGGGCTGCCAACACGTCCGGTTTCACCGGTTGAATATGGCGGGAAGTTGTAGTGGTGCATGTATCGCTTGCTCGTCACTGGGGTGAGGGCGTCGATCTGCTGCTCCATCTTCAGCATGTTCAGCGTGGTGACGCCCATGATCTGGGTTTCACCGCGCTGGAAGATTGCCGAACCGTGAACGCGAGGAATGACCTGCACCTCGGCGTCGAGCGCACGGATGTCGCGCAGACCGCGACCATCGATACGAACACCTTCGGTGAGGATGCGACCGCGAACAATCTTCTTAGTGACCGACTTGTACGCCGCCGAAACCTGAGCGTTCGACTCTTCTGGCAACTCGCCAGCTTCAACCTTGGCTGCAATGGCCTCTTTCACGGAGTCTTTCAGCGCGTCGTCAGCGTTCTGGCGTTCTTGCTTATCAGCAATCTGGTAGATCTTCGACAGTTCGTCAGCGGCCAGCTTCTCAACCGCAGCGTAGGTCTCTTCGCCGTATGGCAGGAAGATTGGGTACTCTGCAATTTCTTTTGCTGCCTGCTTCGCGAGGTCTGCCTGTGCACGTACGAGTTCTTTGATGAACGGCTTCGCAGCCTCAAGACCCTGTGCGACAACAGCCTCGTTTGGCTTGGTCGCACCGCCCTTGATGAGCTCCCAGCTCACCTCGGTCGCCTCAGCCTCAACCATCATGATGGCGACGTCTTCGCTGCCATCAGCATGCGTTACAACGCGGCCGGCAACAACAAGATCGAAGACAGCCTCTTTGAGCTGCTCGAAGGTTGGGAAGGCTACCCACTGATCGTCGATCAGTGCGAGGCGAACACCCGCGATGGGGCCGGAGAAAGGCAGTCCTGAGATCTGGGTGGATGCGCTCGAAGCGTTAATTGCGAGTGCGTCGTAAAACTCACCCGGGGCAATCGAGAGCACGGTGATGACAATCTGAACCTCGTTGCGCAGGCCATCAACGAATGATGGGCGCAATGGGCGGTCGATCAGGCGACACACGAGGATTGCCTCAGTCGATGGGCGGCCTTCACGGCGGAAGAACGATCCGGGGATTTTGCCAGCTGCGTAGGAACGCTCTTCAACGTCTACGGTCAGCGGGAAAAAGTCGAAGTTGTCTTTTGGCTGCTTGCTCACGCTCGTTGCTGAGAGCAGCATGGTTTCTTCGTCGAGGTACGCAGCAACTGCACCCTGCGCCTGCTGAGCGAGACGACCAGTTTCGAAGCGAACTACGCGCTTTCCGAACTTGCCGTTGTCGATAATCGCCTCGGCGAACTTGATTTCTGGACCTTCCAAAGGTCACTCTCCTTTGTTTAACGTCGGAATCCGTTTGAAACCGACTTTTACGTCGAGTCAGAAGCAGGACAGAACGAAGGCGTACCGAATACGCACAAACATTGCACGAGGTTCAGACTTCGTGCTGGCCACCAGTAGAAATCCACAGGATGCGCGACCGCTGAATGCGGGCGAGCCGGTAAATCACCACCGAGGACCAGCGAACTGCCTGTCTGCTCTTAGGGCAAGCCTACCGCAAACACTGCAGAAAGACTTGAACGTTTGATGAACGTTACTGAGTGATGTCGATGCTGCGCATGGTCTCAGCATCGATTTCAACACGAAGCTCCGCGAGCAGCTCGTCAGAAACTGGCGAGTCAACGCTAATGACGCTGAGTGCGGTGCCCTCTTTTTCGTCACGTGCGATTTGCAACCCAGCGATATTGATCTGCGCATCCCCCAGACGAGCACCGTACTTCGCAACCACACCAGGACGGTCGGTGTAGGTGAAGATCACCATGTGCTCTGCAATTGGAAGTTCAAGATCAAAGCCGTTGATCTCGACAATCTTTTCGACCTGCTTCGGGCCAGTGAGCGTACCCGATACCGATACAACTCCCCCATCAGCGAGCACTGCACGCAGCGTAATCACGTTGCGGAAGCTTTCGGAGACAGCCTCGGTGCGCAGCGAACTCTCAATTCCGCGTTGATCTGCCAAGACTGGCGCGTTCACATACGAAACTGGGTCACTCACGAGGGCCGAGAAGTATCCCTTCAGCGCTGCAAGGCGAAGCACCTTGACGTCGTGCGTCGAAATTTCGCCGGCAACCACAACCTCGATTGAGGTGACCGCTCCGGTTGCGAGGGCCGAAAGCACCTGACCCAGTTTCTCGGTGAGTGGAAGGCCTGGGCGAACATCCTGATCAATCACACCACCGGCAACGTTCACGGCGTCTGGAACCAGCTCACCCGCGAGCGCGAGACGAACCGACTTTGCAACCGAGATACCAGCTTTTTCTTGCGCTTCGTCAGTCGAGGCGCCGAGGTGTGGGGTCACGACCACGTTAGCGAGGCCTGTCAGCGCGTCATCCTTTGGTGGTTCACTCACGAACACATCAAGACCTGCACCGGCAATCTCGCCAGCCAGAAGCGCCTCGCGAAGCGCCTCCTCGTCGATAAGACCGCCACGCGCGACGTTCACAACATACGCGGTTGGCTTCATCGAGGCGAGCTCAGCTTTGCCAATCATGCCCACCGTTTCGGGTGTCTTCGGCATATGAATCGTGACAAAGTCAGATTGCTTCAGAAGTTCAGACAGCTCAAGCAGGGTGACTCCGAGCTGCTGCGCTCGCGCTGCGGAGATGTAGGGGTCGTAGGCGACAATCTCAACGCCGAAGCCTTTGAGCCGCTCTGCCACCAGCGCGCCGATTCGGCCGAGGCC
>JALRLI010000076.1 GCA_023254555.1 Microbacteriaceae bacterium | reverse complement strand
GTAAGTATGCCATTGAGCAGTGGGCTCGAGTGCCGGTTGAGGTTGAGCTCAGCCATGAATTCAGGTACCGCAACCCAATTCTGAACAAGCGAACCCTGCTGATTTCGGTCAGCCAGTCGGGCGAGACGATGGATACCCTGATGGCCGTGAAATACGGCCGCGAGCACGGTGTAAAGACGCTGTCAATCTGCAATACCCAGAGTTCGACCATCCCTCGTGAATCTGATGCCGCGCTGTACACGCACGCTGGCCCCGAGGTGGCGGTCGCCTCGACCAAGGCGTTTGTGTCGCAGATCACCGCTCTCTATCTTTTTGGGCTCTACCTTGCTCGGGTGCGCGGTGAGATTTCAGAGGCGGATGAACGCCACAACGTTCAGCAGCTCGAAGCCTTGCCCGAGAAAGTTGCCGAAGCGGTTGCGACGCACGAACAACTCCGCCAGTTGGCGCACTGGATGGCTGATACTCGCTCGGTGTTGTTCTTGGGTCGCCACGTCGGGTATCCGGTCGCACTTGAGGGTGCTCTGAAGCTCAAAGAGATTGCCTACATTCATGCCGAGGGGTTTGCGGCAGGCGAGCTCAAGCACGGCCCAATTGCGCTGATCGATCACGGCCAACCGGTGTTCGTGCTGGTGCCTAGCCCACGCACCTCACACCTGATGCATTCGAAAGTTGTCTCAAACATTCAAGAAATACGCGCACGCGGTGCTCGAGTAATCGCGATTGCAGAGAAAGGCGACACCTCTGTGCTGCCCTACGCAGACGATGTGATTCGGGTACCTCTCGTCGACGCTCTGTTTGAGCCGCTTGTTTCAGTCGTGCCGCTGCAGTGGTTCGCGCTCGAATTGTCAACCGCGAAGGGTCTCGATGTGGATCAGCCCCGCAACTTGGCTAAATCAGTAACCGTCGAGTAAACGCTGAGGAGGTGCCCGTGATTGCTGGAATTGGTGTCGACAATGTCGATCTCAACCGCTTCGAGGGCGCCATGGTTCGCACCCAGGGGCTGCGTGACCGTCTGTTCGCTGAGTCAGAGCGTGAACTTCCTGTTCACTCACTCGCCGCGCGATTCGCCGCAAAAGAAGCCTTGATCAAGGCGCTCGGGGGTTCTGAAGGGCTTGGATGGCATGATGCGGTCATCGTGAAGAACGAGCTGGGAGCTCCGAGCTTCGCGTCAACCGACGGTCTGAACCGTATTCTCGAATCTCGTGAGCTCGCGCATCCGCACCTATCACTCAGTCACGATGCGGGCATAGCGACTGCGTTCGTGGTCATCGAGAGGCGGGCATAGTGACTGCTCGGCAATCAAATTATCTGCGCACGGCGTTTGTCGATGAAGCTGCGATTCGGCACAACGTTAGTGTGTTTCGGCAGATGCTCGGTGTGCCACACATTTTCGCAGTGGTGAAGGCAAACGGCTACGGACACGGCGCGGTTATTGCGAGTCGAGCTGCACTCGCCGGTGGTGTAGATGCGCTCGCGGTCGCCGACATCGACGAGGCGCTTGAGCTTCGCGAGGCAGGCATCGACGCGCCAATTCTGTGCTGGATCCACGCTAAAAACGCTGATTTTGGTGCTGCGATTGAGGCAAGACTTGATATCGGTGTGAGTCGACCCGACCAGCTCGACGCAATCGCGGCTGCAGCGTCGGTTTTAGGACAGCCAGCGCTCATTCAGCTCAAAGTTGAAACTGGCTTGAGCCGCAACGGGTTGGCCCCTACGGACTGGAGTGACGTTTTTGCCCGCGCTGCTCAGCTTGAGCAAGCCGGCACCATTGAGGTGCGCGGTATCTTCAGTCATCTGTCGAACACCTCTGTCGAAGATGACCAAGCGGCTGCCGCAAAATTCAGAGACGCCGTCAGCCAACTTGCCTCGTTCGGGGTTGAGCCGCCGCTCATCCATCTTGCGTCGAGTGGCCCTGCTGCGAAACACGCTGACCTCCGCTTCACCGCTGCACGTCTCGGAATTGGAATCTACGGTCTCTCACCGAGTCACGAACTTGATGCAGCTGAGATTGGACTTCGCCCAGCGATGACGTTGCAGGCTGAAGTTGTCGCCGTGCGAAACGTTGCAGCTGGGGTGGGCGTCTCGTATGACTACACCTACCGACCCGAACGTGATACCTCGCTTGCACTGCTTGCCATTGGGTACGGCGACGGTGTTCCGCGCGCGATCAGCAACACAGGTGTTGAGGTTGTCATTCGTGGCCGTCGCTATCCGATTGTCGGACGGGTGGCCATGGATCAGATCATCGTCGACCTGGGTGCGACTGAGACTGACGTGGTCGCTGGCGACCAGGCAATTTTGTTCGGCGACGCTCACCGAGGTGAGCCAACGGTTGCAGAGTGGGCTGATGCTGCCGGCACCATCAACTATGAAATCATCACCCGAATTGGCCCACGTGTGAAGCGCGTCGGGGTTGAGGGTTGATGGCCGAAATCGCGCAACTCGAAATCAGCTCACCAGAGGGGATGCACGAGTTCGGCATCCGGCTCGCGAAGCTGCTTGCGGCTGGTGATCTGGTGCTGCTCACAGGTCCGCTTGGAGCCGGAAAAACCACTCTGACCCGCGGTATCGGTGAAGGGCTGCAGGTTCGTGCGCCCATCACGAGCCCCACGTTTGTCATTGCCAGAACGCACCCGTCTCTCGTGGCAGGGCCAGCACTTGTGCACGTCGATGCCTACAGACTGGGCGATTCAACCGAGTTAGACGACTTGGATATCGATTACGATTCTTCTGTGGTTGTTGCCGAGTGGGGTAGCGGAAAATTTGTCGACACGCATGACTCTTGGCTTGAACTCGTGATTGAGCGACCGACGGGTGCCGAACTCGATTCAGACGAATCTGACGAGGCCACTGAGCCGAGACGCATCACAATTTTGGCCTTCGGAGACCGCTGGCTCGCGGTGAAGCCGAAGCTGACGGAGCTAGCCAAATGAGTGAACAGGCCCAACGGGTGCTCCAGGGCTTAGCTGAACTTGGCCCGGCGATTGCGATCGATTCGTCAATTGGCACATCTGTTGCAGTTTCGAATGGAACGGCAATTTTTGCCGCAAGCAGCGATGACCCCTTAGGCCATGCCGAAGTGGTTGCTGACCTGATCACCGAAGCGCTTGAATCTGCAGGCGTCTCACCAAGTGAAATCAGGGCTGTGGTCGCGGGCATGGGGCCTGGCCCTTTCACTGGCTTACGTGTCGGAATCGCTGCCGCGAAAGCCTTCGCTATCGGCGTGAATGTTGAATTGCTCCCGATGGTGAGTCATGAAGCGGTGGCGCACGCGTCTTTCAGCGCAGATGCGTCGCAGGGAGAGGTGTTCGTGGTGACGGATGCTCGGCGCAAACAGCTTTTCGGCACACGGTATGCTCGGCCAGACCGCTCAGGAATTCCCGTAGTAACGGTCGCGCCGGCGCTCTACTCGCGAGAGATACTCGATACGCACGAGCAGTCGACGCCGCAGCCGGGCTCAACCTTTCAGCCAACTTCGATTCCGGCAGATGCGCTGATCGAGTTAGCTGCTCTCAGGAAGCTCGCTTCGCGTGCATTCGAACCAGACGTTGCGCTCTACCTTCGTGAGCCTGACGTGACTCTGCCTGGCGCGCCTAAACGGGTGCTCTCATGACCACCATCAGGCCAGTTGAGGCGGCAGACATCGAGCAAATTGTGCTACTCGAACCGCAAATTTTTGAGTCAGACGCCTGGAGTGAATCGATGATTCGGGATGAGCTCTCGGCAGATCATCGCAGCTACTTCGTCGCGGTCGACGGTAATTCAGTGGTCGGTTACGCGGGCTTATTGGCGGTTGGTGCTGAGGGTGATGTTCAGACGATTGCTCTCTCTGAGCAGTATCGCGGCAAAGGCATTGGCCGCGAACTACTGAACACGCTGATTGATGCGGCTCGACAGCGGCAAGCTCGTCAACTCTTTCTCGAAGTTCGAGCCGACAATGCCAATGCAATCGCGCTCTATCAGTCTTCGGGGTTCGAGATCCTGGGCGAGCGTCCTGGCTACTATCAGCCGGGCAACGTTGCTGCGATTGTGATGAGGAGGAACATTGACTGAGCGCGAGCCTCTCATTCTCGGAATCGAAACAAGCTGCGACGAGACGGGTGTCGGAATCGTACGAGGAAGAACTCTGCTCGCGAACGCGATCGCTTCATCGATGGATGAGCATGCGCGGTTTGGTGGCGTGGTGCCAGAGGTTGCGGCCCGAGCTCATCTCGAGTCAATCTCACCAACCATCGCGAAAGCTCTGGATGATGCCAACGTTGAGCTGGCTGACGTTGATGCCATCGCTGTCACTGCAGGCCCTGGGTTGGCTGGCGCGCTGATGGTTGGTGTTTCGGCAGCGAAGGCGCTCGCTGTCGCGCTCGGCAAACCGCTCTACGGTGTGAATCACCTCGTCGGCCACGTTGGTGCAGACGTGCTCGACAACGCTGAACCACCAGAGTTTCCCACCATTGCGCTGTTAGTTTCGGGTGGTCATACATCATTACTGCACGTGCGAGATCTGACCAGTGATGTAGAGCTCCTGGGTGAAACTATCGATGATGCCGCCGGCGAAGCATTCGATAAGGTTGCGCGTGTGCTCGGGCTGCCGTATCCGGGAGGCCCCCATATCGACCGTGTTGCAGCCGAGGGTGACCCCGCCGCGGTGCACTTTCCGCGCGGCCTCACCCTGCCCAAAGATTTGGCAAAACATCGCTACGATTTCTCGTTTTCAGGACTCAAGACCTCAGTGGCACGTTGGGTTGAAAAGCGAACGGATGCGGGCGAGCAGTTCTCGGTCGCTGACGTGGCTGCGAGCTTCCGTGAGGCAGTCGCAGACGTGCTCACCGCAAAGGCTGTTGCTGCCTGCCGAGACCTTGGCGTTCCACGGCTCCTTCTCGGTGGGGGCGTAGCCGCGAATGCGCGAGTGCGCGA
>JALRLI010000075.1 GCA_023254555.1 Microbacteriaceae bacterium | reverse complement strand
GCCGCTGCGTTCTGGATGAGTTCTTGGGTGAGGTCAGCGATTGAGTTGTAGTCGCCGTACGCCTCGTACGCCTCGAGCATCGCAAACTCCGGGCTGTGCGTAGAGTCAGAACCCTCGTTGCGAAAGTTTCGGTTGATCTCGAACACTCGCTCTATGCCGCCAACAACCGCACGCTTCAAGAAGAGCTCCGGCGCAATGCGCATATACAGCTCAATATCGAACGCGTTCGAGTGTGTAACGAACGGTCGCGCCGCAGCACCACCGTGCATGGTCTGCAACATGGGCGTCTCAACCTCGAGGTAGCCGTGTTTGGCGAAGGTGTTGCGGAGGCTGGCCATGGTCTTGGCGCGAGTGACCACCGTTTCACGTGCCTGTTCGCGCACAATCAAATCGAGGTATCGCTGACGAACCCGGGTTTCTTCGTTGAGTTCGGCATACATATTGGGCAGCGGCAAAATGGCTTTCGCTGCAATCTGCCAGTCGCGAACCATAATGGAAAGCTCACCGCGCTTGCTCGAAATAACTTCACCCGAAACAAACACGTGGTCGCCAAGATCAACCAGCTCTTTCCAACGAGCAAGACTCTCTTCGCCAACTTCCGCGAGACTCACCATCGCCTGAATACGCGATCCATCGCCTGCCTGCAGAGCAGCAAAACACAGCTTTCCGGTGTTGCGTTGAAACACAATGCGTCCGGCAACGCCCGCCTGCTCACCAGAGGCTGAGTCGGTTTCAAGATCAGCGTGCTGCGCACGAACCTGAGCAATCGTGTGTGTCACGGGCACTGAAACCGGATACGCGCCGCCTGCGAGATCAGCCGCTTCAGCATTCAGCTTCTCGCGCTTGGCCATCCGAACAGCTTTCTGCTCGAAGATTTCTTCTTCGCTTGGCTGCACGTGCTCAGCATCTTGGCTGGGGGTTTCGCTCATGAGAATGTTCCTGTGTTGGTGAGGATGCATGCCACTATCGGCATACTTGCGCGAGCGCGCTATTCACGACTGCTCCAGTCTAGTCGAGGGCGTCGTCTGCGACCGGTTCGGGCAAAGCCCCGCCAGCTGTTCGCCTGAGCGCCTCGTCTACCGAAGAACGAATCAGTGCCGCGAGAACCCGGCCGGGAGCATCCACCCCAATCTGTTCGAGCTGGCTGGTCGCCTGATGCACAATCGCTGCCGAGAAGTCAGTGGCGGCTGAAACTGCATCAGCGTAGGCGCCTCGATCGTGCTCAGCGATCACGATTGGCTCGGCTCCCATCTCTACGGCGAGCGCCTGACCGATTGGTAAAACTGGGGTGGCGCAGGTGACGGCGATATAGCTCTCGGTGAGTCTCGCGAGATCGAGTGAGGTACCAGTGAAGCTGAGGGCGGGATGCAGCGCAATACCGATTGCGCCAGCTGCGCTTGCCGGCGCTAAAACCGCAGTGCCAAATTCTGCCGCAGTGTGCAGAACAAGCTGGCCTGGCATCCATGCGCCGAGGTTCGCAAGCCCCTGCACCACGGCTGCGAGTTGATTGGTTGGCACGGCCAGCAGTACGAGCTCGCTGCGACGAACGATTTCTTCTGGCTCGAGAACAGGCACCCCTGGCAGCAGGGCCTGAGCACGATCGATGCTCTCTTCGCTCGCGGATGAGATGCCCGTGATTGCGTGGCCGGCTCCAGCGAGCGCAGCACCGAGCACCGGGCCCACACGACCTGCTCCAATGATTCCGACTCCGAGTCGACCTGCGCGTTCGGTCACGAGCGCTCTGCCTGTCGGTTCGCCGGAAGGGCTTTTGGCACCTCATCACCTTCGCCTGGGCTTTGCTGGCCGGGTTCATCATCAGATGCCGTGGGCGGTACCTTGCCGAGGTGCTCAGCGATGAGCCCAACCACAACCTGAATCACAGCGGCAAGTGCCGTGGTGATTACTGGCCACCACGCATCCGCCCCCGGGGCGACCGTTCGCATACCGAAATAGATCAAAATGCCCATGGCGAACCCGAGAAACACTGCGCCAGCGATAATCGATGCTTTCGCAGCTGCCACCACTCGCATCGCGACGAAGGGGTTTACCGGCCTCTTGTTCGCGCCCGTAATCGACCGGCGCAGGGCAATCGCAAAACCGAGCACGATTGCGGTCACAGTCAACAGTGTCGCAGGCAGCGAATACGGCGGAATCAGCGGAGGACTGCCCGCGGATGAGAGCCCAGTTTGCACGAGATAGCCAATCCCGAAACCGATGACCACACTCACTGCAATGGCGAACCAACTGGTTTTTTGGAGTGGTTTCATCGCACAACACCCTCAGCTGACTCGGCATACGCAATTGTGCTGTCGCCCACGGCATCGAGGAGTGCTGCGACGCGACCGTGTCCGATCAGCACCGCATCAGGGTCAAGTTCGAGCCACGGTGCGAGAACGAAATCTCGCTCGTGCGCGTGCTTGTGTGGCACCGTCAAATCTGGTTCGTGCACAACCTTGCCACCGTAGGTGATGATGTCGATATCGAGCGTGCGGTCACCCCAGTGTTCGTGCCGCTCGCGCCCGAATGTGTTTTCGATGCCTCGAACCAGCTCAAGCAGCGCAAGCGGGTCAAGAGACGTGCGAAGAGTTGCAACGCCGTTCAGATAGCGCGGAGCATCCGCATCGAGCCCGTGATCTGTCAACGCAATGGTTTCTCGCAGGCTCGAAGCCCTGAACATTTCTATGCCTTCAGAACGCTGAAGTACCTGTTGGGCGGCACGAATCGTTGCGGCACGATCGCCGAGGTTGCTGCCGAACGCGAGCACGACATCGTGTTGCTGGGTAATCACCTTTTGTGCCTCACGAGCGTGACCGAAACGTCGGTGAAAGGCAGATCGAGTGGCGCCTCTGGTTTGTGTACTGTCACCTCGACCGAGTCGGCTAATGGATGTGCGAGAACGGCAGCACAAATGCGCTCAGCAAGCGTCTCAAGCAGGTTCACCGGCTCAGTCTTCACGATGCTCACCACAAGGCGCGCCATCTGGCCATAGTCGATGGTGTGATCGAGGGCATCGGATTCTCCGGCAGCTTGGAGCGCGGCGCCGATGGTCAGATCAACAACGAACTTTTGTCCGTAGTCGCGTTCGAACTGATGTACGCCATGATAGGCGAACACTTCGATTCCGGTAATGGTTATCCGGTCGCTGCCTTGGTGTGTTGATGCGGTCATTTCGAACCCTCTGCCCAGCTCTGTTGCACTGCTAACGCTACGCGAGTTGAGGGCACGTCGTGAACCCGCACCGCCCACACTCCAGCCGCCGCGGCGAGCGCGCTCGTGACTGCGGTCGGCAGGTCACGCGACTTCGGGTCGCTGGGCAGATCGAGCTCGTCGAGCAGCTGACCGAGCATCCGCTTTCTTGAGACACCAATCATCACGGGAAAACCGAGCGTCGAGAACTCATTGAGCCGAGCCAGTAGCTGCCAGCCCTGAGCTGAGTTTTTATCGAACCCCAACCCCGGGTCGATCACGATTTGCGCATCGGTGACCCCAGCAGCGTGTGCAGTAGCGATTTGCTGGTTGAACGCAGTGCGCACCGACTCCACCACGTCGTTGTAGTCTGACCGGGCGTGCTCGGCGTCAGGAACCCCGCGCCAGTGGCCCATGATGTAGCGCGCTGACTGCCCTTGCCCAGTGCGAGCTTCTGCTATCGCGCGATACATTTCGCTGTCTTCGACTCCACCTGAGACATCGTTGATGATGCTCGCGCCGGCCTCAATCGCAGCGCGAGCAGTTGCAGCGTTCAAGGTGTCAACCGAAACGGTGACACCATTCGCAACCAGCTGTCTCACTGCTTCAAGGATGCGCTGCTGCTCTGCTTCAACGCTGATTCTCGTTGCCCCTGGGCGAGTCGACTCTCCCCCGATATCGACGATGTCTGCGCCCTGCGACACGAGTTCAAGTCCGCGAGCGACAGCAGATTGAGGGTCGAAAAACTCGCCGCCATCACTAAATGAGTCGGGTGTGATGTTCAGCACACCCATGATGAGGGTCACGGGCGACTTCCACCGATGAGTGCCATCACGTCTCCACGTGCGGTTGGGTCGGAGAGGCTGCCACGTGACGCAACAGTGACGGTGGTTGCCGACGACTGCCTGACGCCGCGATCACTCACGCAACCGTGTGCGGCGTCAATGACGACGAGCACACCCTCGGGGTCGAGTGCATCAGCGAGCGCATCAGCAATTTGCTCGGTGAGGCGCTCTTGAATCTGTGGTCGATGCGCGAGTGCATCTACGAGCCGAGGCAGTGCGCCAAGGCCAACAACTCGGCTTTTCGGCCGGTAAGCGATATGACACACCCCGCGAAATGGCAAAAGGTGATGCTCACACATTGAGCGCAATTCGATGTCACGAAGCAGAACGAGTTCGCCGGTTTGTGAACCAACCGGCACACTCTCGGCAAGAATCGAACTGACATCTACACCCACGCCAGAGAAAAACTCAGCGTAACTGTCAGCAACCCGCGCAGGAGTCGCTGCCAGTTCTGGGCTGTCTGGATTTTGCCCAATTGCGGCGAGCAGTTCCCGCACCGCTGCTTGAATGCGCTCGCGATCGACAGACCCGTGCGTCACGCTACTCCTGAGGTTTCGCGGGCTTCTTCGCCGCCGGCTTTTTGGTTATTGGCTTGGCAGCAGCCTTCTTCGCCACGGTTTTCGCCTCTGGCTTGGCTGCAGCCTTCTCTGTCGTAGCTCTCGCCGCCGGCTTGCGTGCTGGTTTACGTACAGGCTTTTTGGCAGCGGGCTTCTTCGAGGCAGGCTCACGCTCTTCGAGGTCAGTCTTCGGATCAGCCTCGATATCGTCGGTGCGAGCAATTGCCGGGATGCTCACCGGTGGCTTATTCGACACCGGGCGCTCATCGCTCGAAAGCCACAGCGCACGCTCAGGGAGCTTCTTCACATTCTTGAACAGCTCTGCAAGCTGATTATGATCAAGCGTCTCTTTTTCGAGGAGCTCAGTGGCGAGCTTGTCGAGAACATCACGATTGTCGTTCAAGAGCTTCCAGGCTTCATTGTGGGCTTGCTCGATGAGCGCACGGATTTCAACGTCTACCTGCTCGGCAACGCCTTCGCTGTAATCACGAGTCTGACCGAACTCGCCGAGGTAGGGGCTCGCCTGAGCCGCACCCAATTTCACCGGGCCGAGCGAGGCGGTCATGCCATACTCAGTCACCATTTTGCGAGCGGTAGCG
>JALRLI010000074.1 GCA_023254555.1 Microbacteriaceae bacterium | reverse complement strand
TTGGCTCAAAGCGCAGATCGTCGCCACGTTTGACGTATGCGCCTAGCGGAATAGAGACCCCTCCTCCGCCGGCATTCTTGCCTGCACCGTCATCGCCTGCGGCATCAGAAAGCTTGCCCTCACTCGAGCCGAACACGAAGCCGTGCGATGCAACGGGAATCACGGTGGCATCATCGAGCTGAATCGGATCACCGTAGGTGGACTTCACCCCGGTGTTCACGAGGTTCTTGGCAATTTCTACACTTACTTCAGGCATGAACTCAACGTTACCCGCCAGACCCGGTGGGCGCTAGTTAGCGCTCCCGCTCTGACTTCTCGCCTGGCGAGCGCAGCAAGCTCGCGGGGGCAGGCGCCACGTTACCGAATTTGCCCCTCAGCTGATCGGTTGTTCGATCTAACGCCCGCCACGACTCATCATCGACATCGCTGAAGAGCGGTTCGGCGACCGATTCTGCTGGCATGAGCTGTTCGCCCCCGACTCCAATCAGCCGCACTGCTCTTCCAGCAATCTCTGCTTTCTCAAACAGCTCGCAGGCGGTCTCATATATGCGCTGTGAGGAATCTGTTGGCTCAGGCAGCGTATGGGAGCGAGTGATAGCGCTGAAGTCCGCGAACTTGACCTTCAGGGTAATCGTTCGAGCCATAAACCCCTTGCCCCGCATACGTGCGGCGGTCTTCTTTGAGAGCTTCAAGATTTCACGCATAATCGGAGTGGTGTCGGTGAGGTCATGCGCAAACGTTTCTTCGCTGCTGACGCTTTTCTCGATACGCTCGGTGTTCACCTCGCGGGGGTCTCGGCCATTCGCGAGGTCGTGGAGTTTTTGCGCGGCGGCGTCGCCTACCGCACGCTTGAGTTGCGCGATTGGGGCGTCGGCGAGCTCGGCGACCGTGTTGATGCCTCGGCTACGCAGTTTCTCTTCGGTCGCCCGCCCGACGCCCCACATCGCCTCGACCGGCAAGCTGTGCAGAAAATCGAGTGTGTGCGCAGCCTCGATTTGCAGCACGCCGTTTGGCTTTGCGCGCTGGGAGGCGAGTTTCGCCACGAACTTGGTATTCGCAATGCCGACTGAACACGGCAAACCCGTCACCGCATAGACACGTTTGCGGAGTGCATCCGCAATCTCACGCGGCTGACCCATGAGCCTCTGGGCGCCGGTGACATCCAAGAAGGCCTCGTCAATGCTCAGCGGTTCAACGAGTGGTGTGAACTCAGTGAAAACGGCCATGACCTGGCGAGAGACCACTCGATATTTCTCCATAGAAACTGGTAAGAGCACGAGCTCAGGGCAGAGCTTCTTCGCCATCGCTACTGACATTGCAGAGCGCACTCCCCTGGCACGCGCTTCATAGGATGCACTCGAGATAACCGAGCGATCAGAATCAGCGCCGACAGCAACCGGTTTACCCAGGAGCTCAGGATGCTCAAGCAGCTCAACCGACGCGTAGAACGCATCCATATCGACGTGCAAAAACACGCGTTCGGGTCGAACGTGCTGTCTGCTGCCGTTTGCGCCCATACGTGAGCTACTGACTCGCGCGCTCCAACACCAGTTCACGCACGCGTGCGGCGTCGGCTTGCCCACCCATGGCTTTCATTACCGCGCCGATGACGGCGCCAGCGGCTTGCACCTTGCCCTCGCGAATCTTCTCGAGCACATCAGGCTGGCTCGCCAAGGCCGCGTCAATCGCCTCGATTAGTGCCCCGTCATCCGAAACAATCGCCAGGCCACGAGCTTGCACGATAGCAGATGGTTCACCCTCGCCATCGATGACTGCACCTATCACGACACGTGCGAGCTTGTCGTTCAGCGTGCCCTCATCAACGAGTGCCACCACTTTCGCCAAATTCGCTGGCGTAATGAGCGAGCCAGCGTCGACACCGCGTTCGTTCGCGATACGTGCGATTTCGCCGGTCCACCACTTACGCGCCGCCTGCGGCTCAACTCCTATGGCAACTGTCGTCTCAACCTCTGTCAGCAAACCTGAGTTCACAATGTCTTGAAACTCGAGGTCACTAAAGCCCCATTCGGCCTTCAACCGGCGGCGGCGCAGGGTTGGATGCTCAGGCAGCTGTGCCCGCAACTCTTCAATCAGCTCGCGACTTGGCTCTACTGGAGCGAGATCAGGCTCGGGGAAGTACCGATAGTCATCTGCGTCAGACTTAGGCCGACCAGCAGAGGTCGCACCGGTGTCTTCGTGCCAGTGACGGGTCTCTTGCAGAATCGATCCGCCGTCGGCGAGAATGGCCGCCTGACGCTGAATCTCGTAGCGCACAGCACGCTCAACTGAACGAAGTGAGTTCACGTTCTTGGTTTCAGTGCGGGTGCCGAGCTTCTCGGTTCCACGCGGACGAAGTGAGACGTTGGCGTCACAACGCAGATTGCCGCGATCCATCCGTGCGTCTGAGATGCCAAGCGCAATCACAATGTCGCGAATTGTTGAGACATAGGCGCTCGCAATGGCTGGTGTGTCTGCTTCGCCGCCAAAGACCGGCCTGGTCACGATTTCAACGAGCGGCACACCAGCGCGGTTATAGTCAACGAGCGAATACTCAGCGCCCTGAATCCGCCCGGTGCTACCACCCACGTGGGTGAGCTTGCCAGCATCTTCTTCCATATGTGCACGCTCGATAGGCACGTGCACAACGCGACCGTTTGCGAGCTCAATTTCTACTGAGCCGTTCTCAGCGATTGGCTTGTCGTACTGCGAGATCTGGTAGTTCTTCGCCATATCTGGGTAGAAGTAGTTCTTGCGCGCAAACACAGACGAAGGCGAGATCTCACAGCCGAGCGCGAGACCGAGGCTGATTGAGTAGCGCACAGCCTGAGCGTTGACCACCGGAAGGGACCCGGGTAGGCCAAGGCACACCGGTGTGAGATTGGTGTTTGGTTCAGACCCGAATTCGTTGGGCGCTGACGAAAACATCTTGGTTTTCGTGTTGAGCTCGACGTGCACCTCGAGCCCGATAACCGGCTCAAACAGCTCGAGTGCCTTCTCAAAATCCATCAGCTTGGCTTTCGACATTATTTGGCACCGCCTTTCGCTGGAGTCTTGGGCGCTCGAGCGTAGAACGGCATGCCAGCGGCTTCCTCGAGCATCCGTTCAATCGTCGCGCTGACGCGATAGAGACGATCGTCTGCACGGGCGGGTGCCATCAGCTGCAAGCCGACAGGGAGACCGTCTTCAGCTGCTACGTCAACGGGGATACTCATCGCAGGAATACCCGCGAGATTCGCCGGAATCGTGGTGACATCGTTCAGGTACATCTCAAGCGGATCTTTGGTCTTCTCACCGAACGCAAACGCCGTGGTTGGCGCGGTTGGGCTAATCAAGATATCCGCCTGTGTGAACGCGGCGTCAAAGTCACGCTGAATAAGCGTTCGCACCTTCTGCGCGCTACCGTAGTAGGCGTCGTAGTAGCCAGCGCTCAGCGCATAGGTGCCGAGGATGATGCGGCGCTTCACTTCAGGGCCAAAACCTGCCTCACGCGTAGCCGACATTACGTCTTCTACGGTTCCGCCACCAGCAGGCGTGACGCGCAACCCGAAACGCACCGAATCGAATTTAGCGAGGTTACTTGACGCCTCTGCGGGAAGAATCAGGTAGTACGCGGCGACAGCGTATTCAAAGTGAGGTGCGTCGATCTCAACAATTTCAGCCCCGGCAGCCACGAGAAGCTCAAGCGTCTTCGCAAAACCATCGCGCACACCCTGCTGAAAACCATCACCCTGAATCTGCTTGACTACACCGACCCGCAGGCCTTTCAGGTTTTCAGCCCGGGCGCCCTCGCGCGCGGCAGCAGCCATTGACGGCCACTGATCAGTGAGCGAGGTTGAGTCATGGTGATCATGCCCGGCGATCACGTCGTGCAGCAGTGCTGAGTCGAGCACTGTGCGCGAGCAAGGGCCGACCTGATCAAGTGAGGAAGCGAGCGCAATCGCCCCGTAACGGCTCACCGCGCCGTAGGTTGGCTTGAAGCCCACGGTGCCGGTGACATGGGCTGGCTGACGAATCGAGCCTCCCGTGTCGCTTCCGAGCGCGAACGGAGCCTCGAAAGCGGCCACCGCAGCAGCGGAGCCACCGCCAGAACCACCGGGAATACGATCGAGATTCCAAGGGTTACGTGTTGGGCCGTAGGCCGAGTGCTCAGTGCTTGAGCCCATGGCGAACTCATCCATATTCGTCTTACCCAGTGGAACGAGGTCTGCCTGCCGACAGCGAGCAACGACGGTAGCATCGTAGGGAGACATCCAACCCTCAAGAATTTTAGAACCCGAGGTGGTTGGCATATCGGTGGTGACGAGCACATCTTTTACCGCGAGTGGCACGCCTGCGAGTTCGCCGAGTTTCTCACCGGATGCTCGACGCGCGTCGATTTCGCGAGCAGTACTCAGTGCGTGCTCGTTGATTGCCAGGAAGGCTCTCACATCACTATCTACCTCTGAAATGCGGTCGAGGTGGGCTTTTGTGGCGTCTTCTGCCGAGAGTTCTTTCGCGGCGAGTTTGGTAGCGAGCTCGGCTGCGGTGAGATCAATGATTTCGCTGGCCACTACTGCTCCTCACCCAAAATTGCAGACACGGTGAAGCGACCGTCGTTCGCCTCAGGGGCACCGGAGAGCGCTTGCTCTTGGGTGAGCACGTCGGCTACTACGTCTTCGCGGTACACGTTTGAGAGCGGAATGGGATGGCTCGTTGCCGGCACGTCTGGGGTGGCAACCTCACCAACCTTGGCAATGTTGTCTACGATTACGCGCAGTTCGTCGGTGAGATGGGCAACCTCATCGTCGGAGAGGTCAATGCGCGCTAAGTGAGCGAGGTGCCGCACAGTGTCGGCTGAGATGTCAGACATACCCCCAAGTTTATCTGGCTAAGAAAGTGCGTCCGGGCCAAGTTCAACGAGAACTTTGAACTGCGCTGCATCAAGAACGGGGATGCCGAGCTCCTGCGCTTTCGCGAGCTTTGAGCCCGCGCCTGGCCCAGCAGCAACAAAGTCGGTCTTCTTTGAAACGCTGGATGCCGCCTTACCGCCAGCGGCGATAATCGCCTCCTGCGCACCGTCGCGAGTGAACCCATCGAGAGAACCGGTAGCGACCACCGTGAGCCCTGTCAGCACTCCCCCAACTGAAACAGATTGACCTGGGCCGGGATGACCTTCGGTAGCGAAGGTGACGCCTGCGCGAATCCAGGCTTCGACGATATTGACGTGCCATGGTTCTGCGAACCAGTCGAGCAGTGACTCAGCGATAATGTC
>JALRLI010000073.1 GCA_023254555.1 Microbacteriaceae bacterium | reverse complement strand
CTCCAGGGCGACGAGTGGGTTATCAATGGCAAGAAGCGCTGGATCGGTGCTGGCACCCTGGCAGACGTTGCAGTTATCTGGGCGAAGACCGATGAGGGCGTCGTTCGCGCGTTCCTCGTGCCAACTGAAACCAAGGGGTACGAAGCCACCATCATCGAAGACAAGCTTGCAATGCGCGCGCCTCTCCAGGCAGAAATTGTTCTCACCGATGTTCGCATTCCAGCAGACGCAGTTTTGCCAGAGTCACGAGGCCTGAAGTCCGCACTGCAGTGCCTGAACGAAGCACGCTACGGCATCGCCTGGGGCGTGATGGGTGCAGCACGTGACGCACTCGAGCAGGCCGTTGACTACTCGGTTGAGCGCATGAGCTTCGGCGAGCCAATCGGCGCCAAGCAGATTACCCAGGCCAAACTCGCCGACGCATTCGTCGAGTACGAAAAGGGTCTGCTGCTCGCACTGCACCTCGGTCGCCTGAAAGATGCCGGCAAGCTCACCCCTGGCCAGATCAGCGTGGGCAAGCTCAGCAACACCCGCGAGGCAATCGCTATCTGCCGTATGGCACGTACCGTGCTCGGCGGCGACGGCATCACCTCGAAGTTCTCGGTGATGCGCCACATGGCAAACCTCGAAGCTGTTCGCACTTACGAGGGCACCGATGAGGTTCACCAGCTCGTTATCGGTCGCGAACTGACCGGACTCGCTGCGTTCTAACGCTCAGCGCGATTCGAAGGGATGCTCGGAAGCGGGCATCCCTTCTTCGTTAAGTCGAGCGTGCTTCGCCGTCAACCGGTCCGTAGGCGATGTTCGAAGAAGCCAGCTCAGCAAGCTGCCAGCCAAACCAGGGACTGAAGGCGAAGGGAGCCGACTTCACCGCGACGGCAACCTCAGCGGGATTGACCCAGGCATACTCGGCAATCTCATCAGGCGCAGCCTTGGGCTCAGAGTCAGAGACAGCGGTGAAAACCGGGCAGATTTCATTTTCAACCACACCCGAAGCATCCACGGCTCGATACCTGAAATCAGGGAGCAGTGAGTGAATCTCAGTTACGACGATTCCAAGCTCGCGCTCTGCCCGTCTCGCGATTGCATCTTCGAAACGCTCACCAGGTGCCGGATGCCCGCAAAAACTGTTTGTCCACACACCGGGCCAGGTGGCCTTGCTCAGCGCTCGCCTGGTCACCAAGACTTCACCGTTTCGGTTGAACACGTGGCAAGAAAACGCCAAGTGCAAAGCGGTATTGTTGGTATGGACGATAGATTTTTCGGTTTCGCCAATCGGATGACCGCGTTCATCGACAAGTACCACGAGCTCAGACTGGGGAGACATGCTAGGTAGCGTATCGCAATCTTCTGTTGGGGGAGCCCCTGACCGGAAAGCGCGGCGCGAAGAACTCATCAACCAGGTTCTGACAGATTTTTTCTCCCGCACAAAAGAACGTGCGCGTCCCTATGGTCATCAGTACGTGACGCTGTGGCAAAACATCGAGGCGAATACCACCGGCGGGAAGCGATTTCGGCCTCAGGTTCTACTCGCAGCCTATGAGGCACTGGGTGGCAGCGATCTCATCTCGGCAGCGAACGTGGGCGCAGCGTTTGAACTGCTTCACACTGCTCTCATTGTGCATGACGACGTCATCGACCGGGATTTCGTGCGCAGAGGTCAACCAAATCTCGCGGCGATGTATCGAGATCGCTGGCAGGCGACAGGAATTTCAAAGTCCGATGCAGAGCACAGGGGCATGAGCGTGGCCGTCATCGCTGGCGATCTCGCGCTCTCATTCGCGTACCGACTTATTGACCAAAGCGGCGTGACGGGGCCAACCCGAGACCGGTTGTTAGAGCTCATGGATGAGTCACTGTTCGCCAGTGCCGCGGGCGAGTTACTCGATATTGATTACACCGGTTCAATCAAGCTTCCATCAGTGGAGAACGTTCTTTCGATGGCGAGGCTCAAGACCGCGGTGTACTCGTTCGAGGGGCCTCTTATGGCCGGCGCCGTTCTGGCTGGCGCCGATGAGAACGTGATTTCAACGCTTGGAGAATTCGGCAAAGAGGTTGGTACCGCGTACCAGATACGTGACGATCTTCTCGGTGTCTTCGGAAACACTTCTGAGACCGGTAAGTCCAATTCGAATGACTTGAGAGAAGGTAAGGGCACGGTCATCGTCGCGCATGCTGCACAGAGTCAGCTCTGGGAACACATCGCCCCCTTCCTCGGAAGGCCAGACATTACCGAAGCCCAGGTGACAGACCTGAGAGACATGCTCGAGAAGTCGGGTGCAAAGGAATTTGCTGAGAGCCTGCTCGAAAAGCACACCACCCGTGCCCGTGAGTTGCTTAGCGAGCCGCAGATTCCAGAATCAATTCGCGATGAGTTTCAACCCTTCATCGCCACGCTCACCTCAAGAGATCGCTAGAAGTAGGGTTCGTGAACAGAGAAACCCTCTACACCAGCGTTTCGCGCAGGGCTTCAGCGGTTGTCATCGCTGAGTACTCGACCTCATTTGGGCTCGCTTGCAGGCTACTCGCCGAGCCAGTGCGCACCCACGTTGAAAATATCTACGCGTACGTTCGTGTGGCCGATGAGATAGTCGATGGTGCCGGAGCGCAGGCAGGGCTTGCAGTGCCCGCGCTCGAAAAACTGCTCGACGAATTTGAACAGCAGACGTACGAGTGCCTGAGTCTTGACTTCAGCACGAACCCGATCATCCACTCGTTCGTCAAGACGGCCAACACCGTCGGGTTCGGTGAAGAGCTCATTCGGCCATTCATCAGCTCAATGCGGGCCGATCTCACCGAGACGGAGCACACCCCCGAGAGCTTCAACTCCTACGTGTATGGCTCTGCAGAAGTCATCGGGCTGATGTGCTTGCATGCGTTCTTGCTTGGTGAAGAGCGCACCGAACTGCAACAAGACCAGATGAAGCAGGGTGCTCAAGCCCTGGGAGCTGCCTTTCAAAAGATAAATTTTCTGCGTGATCTCGCCGACGATTTCGATTCGTTGGGTCGCAGCTATTTTCCAGGCATAACCGTTGAGCAATTCAATGAGGCAGAAAAGGTCGAATTACTTGCAGACATCGACCGCGACCTCGAAGTCTCGGCCCGGGCGCTCCCCTTGCTCCCCAAATCGAGCAGACGAGCGGTGGGGCTCGCCCAAACTCTGTTCACTGAGCTCAGCGCGCGAATCGCGAAGACGCCGGCTGTAGAGCTACGGCACACCCGAGTGAGTGTGCCCAGCGCAGTCAAGGCGCGTTTAGCCGCTCAGGCCCTGATCGGAAAACTACCGAGGTAATGACTACTGTGACTGAATCGCAAGCAAGCAACAAAACCCGTGCCGTTGTAATCGGAGGCGGTATCGCTGGTCTCGCCTCTGCAGCCTTGCTCGCCAAGGATGGCTACGCGGTGACCTTGCTCGAAAAGCAGCCAGATGTCGGCGGTCGGGCAGGCTCGCTGGAGGTAGACGGCTTTCGTTTCGACACCGGTCCGTCGTGGTACCTCATGCCTGAAGTCTTTGATCATTTCTTCAAACTGATGGGCACCTCAGCTGCCGAGCAACTCGACCTTGTGCGGCTCGATCCCGGGTATCGGGTGTTCTTTGAGGGTGATGCCAAGCCGCTCGAAATTCGTTCGGATCGGGATGCGAGCATCGAACTTTTTGAATCGGTCGAGCCTGGCTCGGGGCGAAAGCTTGCCAAATATCTCGACTCTGCTGAAGACACGTATGAGATTGCGAAACGACGGTTTCTGTTCACCTCGTTCCAGTCGCTGGGGCCGCTGTTTAGGGGTGATGTGCTCAAACGCCTGCCACGGCTTATGCGCTTACTCACTCAGTCACTGCACACCTTCGCATCGCGAACCGTGCGTGACCCTCGCTTACAGCAGGTGCTTGGCTATCCCGCTGTCTTTCTGGGCTCGACTCCGTTCAAAACCCCGAGCATGTACCACTTGATGAGCCACCTCGACCTCGCAGACGGTGTCTACTACCCGATGGGTGGTTTTACCGAGGTTATCTCGCGCATTGCGGCAGTTGCGCAAGCGGCTGGGGTTGAGATTCGCACGAACGCCGAGGTAAAGCGCATCCGAGTTGTGAACGGCCACGCTGTTGGTGTTGAACTCAACGATGGCACCGAGATTGATGCTGATGTCGTGGTCGCAAGCGCCGATCTGCACCACGTCGAAACCAAGCTCCTCAAACCAGCCGAGCAAACCTACCCAGAAAGTTACTGGCAGAAGCGAGTCGCGGGTCCCGGTGCGCTGCTGCTGTACTTAGGAGTCGAGGGCGAAGTTGAGGCACTCGATCACCACAACCTACTCTTCGTCAAAGACTGGCGCGAAAACTTCGACGCAATATTTGGCGCACATCCGCACATCCCTGAAATGGCGAGTATTTATGTCTGCAAACCCAGCGGCCTAGATTCGAGTGTTGCCCCCGAAGGCACGACGAACCTGTTCGTTCTTGTGCCTATCCCGGCAGACCCCGGTATCGGCAGCGAAGCAGGCGTCGATTTGAATGCGGTTGGCGACAAGATTATTGAGCAGATTGCCAGCTGGACCAATACCCCAGATCTGGCGTCTCGAATCATTGTGCGGCGACAGGCATCGCCGGCAGATTTCGCGGCTGATTTGAATATTTGGAAGGGTTCAGCGTTGGGTCCAGCCCACATTCTGAAGCAGAGCGCTTTCTTCAGGGCCGGTAACGTCAGCAAGAAAGTTCACGGGTTGTATTACGCGGGCAGCTCCTCGATACCTGGCATCGGCTTGCCGATGTGCCTGATCAGTGCAGAAGCGCTTCTCAAGAGACTCAGAGGCGACATCACCACCGAGCCTCTTGCTGAGCCCCTGAGCAGTTCTCACTCGGGTTGATGAGTCATGCTCGGTTTCACGTACCTCGCGGCGCTTCTTGTCAGCCTCGCCGGCATGACGGTTCTTGACCGACGCTTTTCACTGTTCTTCTGGCGCGACGCGCGACGAGCAACCATTGTCTTGGTGTCGGGCGTTGCCCTCTTCATTCTCTGGGATCTCGCAGGAATCGGGCTCGGCATCTTTTTTCGGGGCGAAACGTCGTTCATGACCGGGTGGCTGCTGGCGCCCGAGCTACCTGTCGAAGAACTCTTCTTCCTCACGCTGCTGTGCTATCTCACGATGAACCTGTTCGGGGCGTTCTCTCGTAAGGGAACACAACCTGAACAGGTAGCCGAGGCCGATACAGCCGGAGGGGGCCCAGCATCATGAATTACTGGATGCTCAACCTCATCTTTCTCGCAGTAGTTGTAG
>JALRLI010000072.1 GCA_023254555.1 Microbacteriaceae bacterium | reverse complement strand
ACTGATGCCGGGCTGAGCTGGGTAGACAACCAGGGCACCATTTCGGTCTTGGATGCTCGCGCCAATCTCTCCTCCCCAACCCTTGACCGGGCAAACTTTGTCTGGTCGAGTCAGCAGACACGTCCAGCTGAGGTGAGAGCGATTGCGTCCGGCGGAACACAGGTCAGTCTGGCTACAACATGGACCGGAGCCACCGAGGTGGCGGCCCTTCGCATCTCTCGCGATGGTTCGCGCCTGGCTGCAATCATCAAGCAGACCAATCGCTATACGGTGCAGGTGGCCGGCGTGGTTCGAGCCGACGATGGCACCCCGGTCGGACTCACGCAAGCGGTCATTGTGGGCTGGTCAGACTTTGAAGCACTCGACCTTGACTGGGTAGATGCGAATCAGATTGCCGTGGTGACGCAGCGTGAAAATGCTGCCTCGCAGATGAGCACCGTCGGCCTGGGGCAGTTCAGCCGAGCTCTGGGCACCTCGCCCGGCATCACGACAATTGCCGGAGCCAATTCGGTTTCTGAGCTTCGGGCACTCTCAAGCACTGGCTCACTTCGGGCACCACAGGGTGTGACCTGGCGGCAGGTTGTGAAAAACATTTCACTGCTCGGCAAGCGCAGCTAGTACTGTTCGGGGATGCCGCAACCTCGCACACCGCATCCCGCCGCTTTGCAACCGAGCATCCAACTCATCAAACAGGTACTCACCGACGCACTCTGCCTGTTGCTTCCGATTCAGTGCGCGATCTGCGCGGTTCCTGACACCAGACTCTGCAGGCCCTGTGAGGTGCAACTCGAAGCCGTAGGTGACTCAGGAGAGTCATTCGAGAGTCCTGTTGATCTCGACTTTCCGGTCTACGCCGCTGCGAGCTACGAAGGCATCACTCGCACCGCGCTCTTGAGTTTCAAGGAAAACTCGGCACCTTATTTAAAAAGAGTGCTCGGTGCGATGCTGGCTCGGGCAATCGACGAGGCGCTGCGCATCCACTCAGGTATGACCTTGCACTGCGTGCCGGTGCCTTCTGCGACTGAAGCAGTAGCCAAACGCGGGTATCGGCACGTTGAATTGCTTTTGGCCGCGCAACACCCGAGACCCGAAATTTATAGGTGGTTGGTGGCGCGTAGAGAACGCGCAGATCAGGTTGGGTTGACGAGTGTGCAGCGCAGGCAGAACGCTCGAAACAGTTTTCGGGTGACGGCGAGGGTGGGCTCACGAGTGTCGGTGCGCGAGCAGAACGATTCGAGGCCCTTGGCCGGGAAGCACGTGTTGCTGGTCGATGACATCGTCACAACCGGGGCGAGCCTCACCGCCGCTGCGAAGGCATTAGAGGATGCCGGTGCGCGGGTCGTGGCAGCCGTCACGGTTGCACACACCCCGCGAATATTTGCCTAGAAAACTCTATGGAAAATCACACGTTTCAGGAGTAGCTTTCAACTACAACGATGTACCAGCGCTTTGAGGCCGCAGGCCCAGCGCACAACCGAACAGGAGAATCTCATGGACGTGAATATTCGCGGAAGAAACGTAGGAATCACCGATCGGTTTCAGGAATATGTGCACTCGAAGTCAGATAAGGTGCAAGGTCTCTCAGCGAAAGCGCAGAGCTTTGAGGTGCGCGTGTCGCGGGTGAGCGATCGCAGCCCGCAGAACGGTGATCATGTCGAACTCACCCTCGTGGGTGCCGGTCCGGTCATTCGAGCCGAGAGCGAAGGAAACGACAAGTACTCTGCATTTGATATCGCTTATGGCCGACTGCTTGAGCGCATCCGTCGCTCACACGATAAGAAGTTTGCGCGTCGTGGCCGCCGCCGTGTCTCGGCTGGTGAAGCAGCTGCGCGTGATTTCGACGTGGTCGATGTCACCCCAGCAGACCTTGAACTCATTGAGGCGGTTGAAACGGGCTCTGTGCCAGTCGTCACCGGGGAAGAAACCGAGCAGGATTACTCGCCTATCGTGATTCGCAGCAAAGAGTTCACCGCTGAGCACATGAGCGTCGAAGAAGCCGTCGATCGAATGGAACTCGTTGGGCACGACTTCTTCTTGTTCATCGAGCGAGACACCGGTCGCCCGTCTGTGGTTTACCGCAGAAAAGGCTGGGATTACGGTGTGATTGGTCTGGTAGACGGCTAACGCTTATACAGACAGAATTGGTAAGCTGACACGGGTCGCGCCAAATAGGTGCGGCTCTGTCGCTGTGGGCTCACTTGCCCAGATTTTGCGACAGGATGCAGTGGGAGAGAGTTCGTGGCTTCAGTATTCGAGAAGGTACTCCGCATTGGTGAGGGCCGAATCCTCAAAAAGCTCAAGCACCAGGTCGACCTGATCAATCAGCTCGAAGACGTGTTCTCTGAACTCACCGACGCCGAGCTGAAGGCCGAAACTATTGAGTTTCGTGAGCGCTACGCAGCCGGCGAAACACTCGACGAGCTGCTGCCCGAGGCCTTTGCCGCGGTTCGCGAAGCATCGAAGCGCACCCTTGGCCTGCGTCACTTCGACGTGCAGCTGATGGGTGGAGCGAACCTTCATAACGGCAACATCTCTGAGATGAAAACCGGTGAGGGTAAAACCCTTGTCGCCACGCTTCCCGCCTACCTCAACGCCATATCCGGCAAGGGTGTGCACATCGTTACCGTCAACGACTTCTTGGCGAGCTATCAGAGTGAGCTCATGGGTCGCGTCTTCCGTGCACTCGGCATGACCACCGGCTGCATCATCGCCGGCCAAAGCCCAGCCGAACGACGTGCGCAGTATGAAGCAGACATCACGTATGGCACCAACAATGAATTCGGCTTCGACTACTTGCGTGACAACATGTCTGGCAGCGCCGCCGAGCGAGTGCAGCGCGGGCACGCGTTCGCCATCATTGATGAGGTCGACTCGATTCTGATCGATGAGGCAAGAACGCCGCTCATTATTTCGGGTCCGGCATCTGGTGAAGCAAATCGCTGGTTCGGTGAGTTCGCACAAATCGCAAAAACCCTTATCCCTGGTGAAGACTACGAAGTTGACGAGAAGAAGCGCACAGTTGGCATTCTCGAGCCAGGTATTGAGAAGGTTGAAGACTACCTCGGCATTCACAACCTGTACGAGTCGGTGAACACCCCACTCATTTCGTTCTTGAATAACGCAATCAAGGCGAACGCGCTGTTCACGCGTGACAAAGACTACGTCGTGCTCGACGGTGAAGTGTTGATTGTGGATGAGCACACCGGCCGTATTCTCGCCGGACGACGCTACAACGAGGGCATGCACCAGGCCATCGAGGCCAAAGAGGGCGTCACCATCAAGGCAGAGAATCAGATGCTCGCCACTGTGACCCTGCAGAACTACTTCCGCCTCTATGAAAAACTGTCGGGCATGACCGGTACCGCCGAGACAGAGGCGGCAGAGTTTATGAGCACGTATCACCTCGGTGTCGTGCCCATCCCAACGAACAAGTCGATGATTCGTATCGATCAGCCTGACCTGGTGTACAAGAACGAAGAAGTCAAGTTTCAGCAGGTCGTTGTTGACATCGCTGAGCGACACAAGAAAGGTCAGCCGGTTCTCGTTGGTACCACCAGCGTTGAGAAGAGCGAGTATCTCTCGAAGCTGCTCGCCAAGGCTGGCGTTCGTCACGAGGTTTTGAACGCAAAGAACCACGCACGTGAAGCGGCCATTATCGCGCAGGCGGGTCGCCCAGGCGCGGTCACCGTAGCTACCAATATGGCTGGCCGCGGTACTGACATCATGCTCGGTGGTAACGCTGAGTTTCTTGCCGTTACTGAAATGGCGGCACGTGGATACGACAGCCAAGAAGACCCAGAAACCTACGAGGCGAACTGGGATGAAGTGTTCACCGCGGTCAAAGCCACTGTTGCGCAAGAAGCAGAGAAGGTCATTGCGGCCGGCGGTCTCTATGTACTCGGCACCGAGCGCCACGAATCACGCCGCATCGACAATCAGCTTCGTGGTCGATCAGGTCGCCAGGGCGATCCTGGCGAGAGCCGTTTCTACCTGTCGCTCACCGATGACCTGATGCGACTCTTCAACGCGGGTGCGGCACAGGCGCTGATGAATCGCGGCAGCATCCCTGATGACGTTGCAATCGAGTCAAAAGTGGTTTCACGCGCTATCCAAAGTGCGCAGAGCCAGGTTGAAGCGCGCAACGCTGAGATTCGCAAGAACGTTCTGAAGTATGACGATGTGCTCAACCGTCAGCGCCTCGCGATCTACACCGACCGCAGTCAGATTCTTGACGGTCTTGATATCGAGCCACGAGTCGAGCAGTTCAGAAGCGATGTCATTGACGCTGTGATCGACACCCACGCTATTGGCAACTCAGGCGCCGACTGGGATATCGACGCGATGCTGAACGACTTCAAGCAGCTCTACCCGGTCGACATCTCAGCTGACGAGCTCATCGAGCAGGCTGGCAGTAAGGGTAAAATCGATCGCGAGATGTTGAAGCGTGAAATCGCCTCTGACGCCGAAATCGCCTACAAGTCGCGCGAACAGCACCTCGGCGAAGAGGCAATGCGTGAACTCGAGCGTCGGGTTGTACTCTCGGCGATCGATCGCCGCTGGCGAGATCACCTGTATGAGATGGAGTACTTGAAAGAAGGCATCGGCTTGCGCGCAATGGCGCAGCGAGACCCACTCGTTGAGTACCAGCGTGAAGGCTACGCACTTTTCCAGAACATGATGGGCCAAATCAAAGAAGAGTCCATCGGTATGCTCTACAACCTCGAGGTTCAGGTTCAGCCTGCGGTGGATGCACGCGACCACGTTCATCTCACCGGAGGTGGCCTCGAAGCCGAGACGGGTGTCGATCAGAGCAAGCTTGAGTATGTGGCGCCGAGTGAAGACGGCGATGCAGAAACACTCGACTCGACCGGCCATGTGCGACCCGATGGCGGAGCATCCGCTCAGAAGGCCACTGCGGCAGGTCAGCAGGGGGGCGCGCCAGCGCAACAAGCGCGTGGTGCATTCGGTCAACCAGTGGATGCCAGCGAGCAGCCTATGAATCGCGCACAGCGTCGCGCTAAAAAGAAATGAAGTGGTAGTTAATGTCAACCGGTAACGGCAATCGCCCAACCAAGAACGAACGACGCCAACAAGCTCGCGAGCAGGCAAGAGAGGCTCGCGAAGGCCAGCGCAAAAAAGAGAGGCGCAATCGCCTCTTTCTACAGTCGGGCATTGTGCTCGGCCTCATCGCGCTCGCAACTGTGATTACCCTGTTGATTGTCGATAACGCCAAGCCTGAAGGCCCCGGCCCTAAGAACATGGCCAGTGACGGTGTTATCTTCGAAAAAGGCTT
>JALRLI010000071.1 GCA_023254555.1 Microbacteriaceae bacterium | reverse complement strand
GACTGCTCACCACCGAGGGTGTACCCATCGGCGTTTATCACTTCAAGGACGTAGCGGTCGCCGACACCGGTTTCAACGATGTCGATCCCGTTATCAGCCATGGCCAATCGCAACCCAAGATTGCTCATCACTGTTGTGACGAGTGTGTTGTTCTTCAGCTTGCCGCGACGAGACATCGAGAGCGCGAGAATTGCCATGATGTGATCGCCATCGACAATCTCTCCGTTTGCGTCTACTGCGAGACAGCGATCCGCGTCGCCATCGTGCGCAATCCCGAGATGCGCACCCTCAGCTTTGACCGCATCGATCAGTGGCTGCAAATGAGTAGAGCCAACACCATGATTAATGTTTAGGCCGTCAGGGTCGTTGCCAATCGCAGTGACCTTCGCTCCGGCATCGGTGAACACCTCAGGCGAAATACCCGAAGCGGCACCGTGCGCACAGTCAAGCACAATGTGCAAGCCATCAAGGCGAGTGTCAAGGGTACCGAGCAGGTGAACCACATACCGATCTTCAGCATCAGCAAAGCGATGGATGCTCCCAACCTGCTCACCGGTCGGCGTCAGGTGGGGCTCCCCCAATGCCGATTCAATCTCGTTCTCGATGTCGTCAGGGAGCTTGCGCCCGCCAGCCGCGAAAAACTTGATGCCGTTGTCAGCGGCCGGGTTGTGCGATGCAGAAACCATCACGCCAAAATCCGCACCCCTGTCAGCAACCAGGTAGGCCGCCGCTGGGGTTGGAATCACACCCGCGTCGAGCACATCCACGCCACTCGAAGCGAGCCCTGCAGCAACTGCTGCCGAAATAAACTCACCCGAGATACGAGGATCACGCGCGACAATCGCAAGTGGCTTGCGGCTCTGCTCTCTCGCACTTCGACCGAGCACCTTGGCCGCAGCTTGGGCAAGGTTCAGGGCGAGGTCGGCAGTTACATCAACGCCGGCTAGCCCACGAACCCCATCGGTCCCAAAAAGTCGAGACACGGAATAACGCTCTGCGCTTTAACGCTTCGAGTACTGAGGAGCCTTGCGGGCCTTCTTGAGACCAGCCTTCTTACGCTCTTTGATACGAGCGTCACGGCTCAAGAATCCGGCTTTCTTCAGCGCGGGTCGGTTGTTCTCTACATCGATTTCATTGAGTGCACGAGCGATTGCAAGACGCAATGCGCCTGCCTGTCCCGACGGGCCGCCGCCTGTGATGCGAGCAACTACATCGTAGCTACCTGCGAGCTCAAGCACGGTGAATGGATCGGTGATGAGCTGCTGGTGCAGTTTGTTTGGGAAGTACGCTGCAAACTCGCGACCGTTGACGGTGATTGAACCGCTTCCTGGCACGAGACGCACGCGCGCAATAGCCTGCTTACGACGGCCTACTGCTGCGCCAGGAACGGTGAGTGCCTTGCGCGGAGCCTTTGGAGCCTCAGCTGCAGGGGTCTCGGTAGTGAAGCTCTCTGGGGCTTCGATCGTTTCTTCGATCTGATCTTCGGTGTTAGCCACTTGTCTTAATCCTTATTTCTTAAGTCTTCGAGAGCCGCTTACTGAGCGACCTGGTCGATGGTGAACGTCTTTGGCTGCTGTGCGGCATGTGGATGCTCGGCACCGCGGTAAACCTTGAGCTTACGGAACTGGTCGCGACCGAGGCTGTTCTTCGGCAGCATGCCACGAATAGCTTTCTCAACGGCACGCTCAGGGTTCTTCTCGAGTAGCTCGGTGTAGGTGACCGACTTCAGGCCGCCTGGGTAACCCGAATGGCGGTACGCACGCTTCTGTTCAGCCTTGTTGGCTGAGAGCGCGACCTTGTCGGCGTTGATGATTACAACGTAGTCACCCATGTCCATGTGCGGAGCAAAGGTTGGCTTGTGCTTTCCGCGAAGCAGGGCTGCTGCTTGAGTTGCGAGACGACCGAGTACAACATCGGTTGCGTCGATGACGAGCCATTCGTGCTGCTGATCAGCTGGCTTTGGAGAAAAAGTGCGAGTCACGTTCGTGCTGCTTTCTGTTTCGAAATGGAGGTGTTCGTGGATCCCACTCCGTTGCCTATTCGCGGATGCTCAACAGCTGTTCAGCGAATTCGACCGGTGGAGGGCTCAACTTCGGGCGCTACCAAAGCAAGGTAAGCACCAAGGGTCAAGCCTAGCACAGCCAAGCTACTGCCTGCGAGCCCGCGTTTGCTCCGCCCGCCGCGCTAGCAGCTCATCTCCGGGGTAGTAAATCTCTTCAAGTGAAAGGCCATGCGCTGGCATAACCGTGAATTTCGAAGTTCGCTCAAGTGAGTCGGCGAGCGCAAGCAGATCGCTTCCTGAAAATTTTCCGGCTGCAACCGCGGTAACCGCACCCACGAGCGCACGAACCATTGAATGACAGAACGCATCTGCCTGGATGGAGCCCACTAATACTCCGGCGTCATCACGTACCCACTCGAATTTCTGCAAGGTTCGAATAGATGTGGCCCCCTCGCGGGCTTTGCAGAATGTCGCAAAGTCTCTGAGCCCCAGCAAGCTTGAAGATGCGGTATTCAGCAGCTCATCGTCAAGCCGATGCTCAACGCGCACGGTGAAACGACGTTGCAGCGGGTCAATGAATGCCCCTTCATCCGCGATGCGATACTCATATCGCCGCGCCAGTGCCGAAAACCGCGCGTCGAAGTCAGTGGTGACCACGCTGATCGCTTGAATCTGAGCATCGTCAGCTTTTCTGTGCAGGAGGCCATTGAGACGCCGACACATGAGCTGTGTGTTGTAGTTCTCAACCTGATATTCGGCGCGCAACCAATTACGCAGCTCCTGTTCGCCAAGATCCACGTGTGCGACCTGTCCTCTGGCATGCACACCCGCATCAGTGCGACCGCCGACCGTCAGTTGTGCCACACTCTCAGTTCTCGTGACCTGCTGGAGGGCATCCTCAATCTCACCCTGCACCGTTCGAAGTCCCGGTTGTTTCGCCCAGCCGTGAAAGTCAGATCCGTCGTAAGAGATATCGAGTCGTAAGCGTACTGCGGCCTCAGCCGTTTGACCACTCATAACTCAAACCCTTTGCGCTCTGTCAGCTCACGTATCCGCAGCAAAAGCGCCGCAAGTACCAAGTGTAGGTGACCCAGCAGCAGCAGCTCGGGGTGTGGAGGTGGGTTCAGTAGACCCGCTGAATCACGTAGCTGAATGCCGGTTTATCTGCTGGCCAAGGGATATCGAGCAAAAAATCACCGTTTGAATCGGCCAATGCAGTTACCGTGGTCGTGTCTGAGAGCAGAAATTCAATCGATGCTCCCGGTCGCGAGCTCCCCATAATTCGCTCCGTTCGAACCGGAATCGGACCCGGAGTCGGCGATGGAGACGGTGGAAGTGACGGTGAAGGCGTAGCGGAGTCTGCACTTCCACCCGAACCTCCGACAGAAGTTTCTGGAAGGCCATCAGCTTCTTGCCCAGATTCGGCTTCACTCTGCGTTTTCGATGCGTTTGCTCGATGAGGAGCAGTCGCCCCTGCCGCCGAGCTACCTGCACCGGTTGCACCTGCTTGCGATGCATCATCAGTGACGAAAATTTGGACTGAATCTTCGGTATTCGGCTCTGCAATTGCGACCTGCGAAGTCGCAGACACCGCCGCTATCACGAGACCAACAGCCGTGGCTGAGGCGGCAGCTGCACCCAGGCTCAGCACGACTGGCTTGGAGAAGTTTGAAGAGATGGCTCTCGGAGCTCGGAAGATTGCTACGCCTCCCATCCATGCGAGCGGCAGCAACGCTAAGCCAACGGCCTGAGCTAACCACGCGTGGGTTCCTTGTCGCTCGTAACAGTTTTGGCACTGCGCAACATGCCGCTCAAACCATGCACGTTGGCGCTCGGTGGGTTTCCCCCACCTGAATTCGCCAAAGGCTTCAACGACGTTCGAACACTCTGTGTTCAGTTTTGCACCAGAGAAATGAGCTGCAACCCAAGCCCGGCGCAAGCCGGCACGCGCTCTCCGCAGCAGGGCGGATACCGCGTTGGACTCTAATCCCATCTCTTGACCTACCTCGGCGAGAGACTTGCCCTGCACTTCACAGAGCACGAGCACCTCTCGCCAACGTGCAGGTAGACCCTGAAGCGCTTCGTGTACCACCGTCGCATCCTCAGCCACCTCCACATTGGCTGGCGCTTCTTCGGCTGCCAGCAAGTGCTCCTCAGGCAGCTCCTCGGCGACTGGACTACTCGAGCCTCGGTAGATTCGGTTGCGAACGCTCAGCATCAAGTACGAACGAAAAGAACTATCGGGACCTTTTCCGGCGCACAGAGATTCGTAGAGAGAAGCCATGACTTCTGCAACAGCGTCCTCCGCACCTGCGGGGTTGAGCTTTTTCGCGTAGCCCAGTGCTTCACCGTTGTGGCGTTGCCAGAGCTCAGAGAAAGCTTCCGTCGACCCTCGTCTCACCTGCTCGCAAAGTTGCTCATCCGACAGGCTCACAGACGCCTCCGCGATTGAGCAGTCACAAATACCACACCACCGATGAACAGAGCCAAAAATCCGGCAACCCATTGTGAAACTTGGGTAGCACCAGTCAGCGTGAGGAGTGAATCACTACCGAACTCATTCAAGCCACTTGACGACTTCACGATGATTCGGGCTGAGGTGTTCGCTGCCAACACCGTGCGATTGCTATTCGCAGCAGCAATTGTTGCTGAAGCGCCCGCGGTATTGATGATTTGCCTCTGAGACATGTCTGCGGCAACGGTCGTGTAGCGCAGCGAACAAGTGGCAGTGTCGCCTGGCGCCATCACTTGAAGCGTGGTCGGACACACAATCGATCCCAGCGGTCCGTTGCCAGTAAAACTCACCTCGTCTACTGAAACGTTGTGGAGCGTTCTGGTGCCCAGATTTGTGACGACGAATCGATATTCGATCGCTTGACTTTCGGCACTGATCGCAGCTGTTGTGCTGCTTTTCACGAGGGTGAGCTCCGCCCGTGGCTCGATCAGAACCTGTGCAGTGTCATTAGATTCGCGAAGGATGGAGGTGGTGTAGACACCTGCGCCGTAGTCACCTCGGGCGTCAGCAGTGAGCACAAGCGCACCGAGTTCATCGATGTCTTGCTGAGTGACTGTGTATGAAACGGTGCACTCTCCAACCTCACCAGGCGAAAGAGTTAACCCTGAAGGGCACTGCACAGTGCCGAGGGGTCCGTAGCCATTGAAGTTGACTGCGGCAATCGTCACAGCCACATTGTGCAGTGTAAAAGCCCCATCATTGACGAGCCTGAAGTTGAAGGAGATGACGTCTCCCGCTCGAGTCGATGAACCGATTGAGGCCGATGCTGCCAAATCTAAGTGTGGTGAGGCGAGTACTTCGACTTGTAC
>JALRLI010000070.1 GCA_023254555.1 Microbacteriaceae bacterium | reverse complement strand
CTGCTCGCATCCCCCGACGAGGATGACGCTGCCTGCGAGAAGGTGCTTCGCGCAGTAAACCTCGGCGAAGTGCTTGACCGCCACCCTGATGGGCTTGACGCGCAGGTAGGCGAAGACGGCATCATGCTCTCTGGCGGCGAGAAGCAGCGCCTCGCAATCGCACGCGCGCTGCTGGCTGCGCCGCCCGTACTGCTTCTCGATGAGTCAACCGCGAGCCTAGACGGCGTGAACGAGCGGTTGATGCGTGAGGCGCTTGATTCGGTCGCCACCGGCCGCACGCTCGTGGTGATTGCGCATCGCCTCAGCACTGTGGTCGACTCTGACAAGATCATCGTGCTCGACAAGGGCAATGTCGTTGGCGAAGGAACCCACGCCGAGCTGGTTGAGACAACGCCGCTCTACCGCGAGCTCGCACAGCATCAGCTGCTGGTCGCGAGCGAAGACTAAACCTTTCACCCCGCGAGCTATAAAACTTCCAATCTCAGTGTGCAATTCCTTGACAAACGCTTTCAGCTAAGGACCAGAGCAATTAACCTGTTTAGGTGGCTGTGACCAGATTGTTCGACCCTATCGAAATCCGCGGTTTGTCGATAAAGAACCGCCTATGGGTCGCCCCTATGTGCCAGTACATGTCGCACACGAATGACGGAAAAGTTCAACCGTGGCACGAGGTTAACTATGGCGTACTCGCTCGAGGTGGCGCAGGTCTCGCGATGGTTGAAGCAACCGGCGTACTTCCGGAAGGTCGAATCACTCCCAGATGTCTTGGGCTATGGTCAGACGATCAAATCGCTGGGTTGTCACGAATCGCAGACTTCGCACACAGCAATGGAGCGAAAATTGGGATCCAGCTCAATCACGCAGGGCGAAAAGCATCGACTTACGAAATGTTTCCAAATGTTGCTGCTGGCTCTGTGCCTATTTCTGAAGGGGGGTGGAGCACGATAGCCCCATCGGCAGTCGCGTTCGATAATTTCTATGAACCGAGCATCGCAACGGTTGATGAAATGGATCGAATCGTCGAAGCTTTCAGGGCGGCGGCTGCCCGAGCAACCGCCGCTGGCTTTGACGTAATTGAAATTCACTCCGCCCACGGTTATCTCCTGCACGAACTTCTCTCGCCAATTAGCAACAGACGCGATGATGAGTATGGCGGTTCGCTAGAAAATCGAGCACGCTTGCATAGGCGAATCTTGCGATCTATCAAGGCTGACCAACCCGAGGCGGTCATATTTGTGAGGATTTCGGCTTCAGAATGGGTCGAGGACGGCTTCGACGTCGATGAAACGGTTAAAGTCTCGACCTGGTTCGCACAGGATGGCGCTGACCTCATCGACATTTCCAGCGGCGGCAATGTCCCAGTCGCTCCGATTCCGGTCCGGCCCTCCTACCAGGTCCCACTGGCTCAGGCAGTAAAAGCTAACTCTCCGATTCCGGTTGGAGTAGCGGGACTAATCACCCAGGCGTCACAAGCCGAAAGCATCCTCACGACCGGCCAAGCTGATGTGATTTGCATAGGCAGGGAAGCACTCCGCGATCCCCAGTTTGCCCACAAGTGGGCTAAAGAGCTTCGCGCTGACTCGAACGTCGTGCCAGCCCCTCTGTGGCGTGGCTATCTATAACAACTGATTCAGAAGAGAACCTAAACCGCTAATTGATGGGCTCTGAAGAAATATGAATCAACTGACAAACCAAAACACGACGTGAGTGGTAACTAGTTGGGGTTTGATGACACAAATCGAATGTCTCGATAGATGACTAATTCCCACATTGCAGCTACCGAGACATTCAAAGACCCATCTAGTTGGGCCTGTTTTGACGGCACCCCACCGGAGCCGTCAAAATCTAACCAAAAATGAGTTGGGAGGGATGGGCGAACTTTTTACTAGCCCGCCCATCCGGAGAGAGAGTGGAGTTACGCCGTTAGAAGAGCTTGCGTGCGCAGCTTCTTCTTACGGCCTCTCTCGGCAATGCTTGCAATCAGGTAATCGAGCAGTACGACCACCAGAAGCAAGACACCTACGAAGAGCTCTGAGACGAACGCCTTCGCACCCTTCGCGGCCAGTCCGGATTGAAGGATGGCAACGATTGCAAATCCGAGGAATACATTCACCATCGTTCCCTTTCCGCCCGCTATGCTGATGCCGCCCACAAGAACCACGGCGAGTGCGCCAACCAGCATTGCTTCAAGTGCATTTGGAGCGGCGGAGTTACCTCGGGCGCTAACGAGTGCACCGCCTAGAGCTCCCGCGCCACCTGAGATTCCGAATGCGATAATCATTCCGCGGGTGTAACGCACGCCTGCTGCAACAGCTTCGTGTCGAGCTCCACCCAGAGCATAAATTTCACGACCCCACTTGCTGCGTGACAAGAAAATTCCCAGAAGAATAATCACAATGATTGCCGTTAACGAAAGCGTGGTCATAAAGCCGATCTTCAGGGCAAAAACTTTAGCCTCTTTGAAATCGTTCCCACTCACAGTTACGCCACCCGTGATTAACCAGGTCATACCACGAAGAAGGATAAGCGTTCCCACAGTAAATACGAGTGAGTTAATGCCGAGCCTTGCGATGGCCAATCCTTGAAGCATTCCGAGCAGAATTCCGACAACAATGGCGATAATCGTTGCCAGCATCAAACCCATTGGTGATAGAACTATCGTCAATGCGCCAGCAAAAGCTGCCATAGAAGCGATTGAAAGGTCGAATTCACCGGCAATCATTGTGACGGCTAGTCCTGCAGAGATTACACCTAGCGGAATAAGTCGCTCCACAGAAGCCTCTACGTGAAAGTTCGGGTTAATCGCGTACATGCTGATTACCACTACGAGCAGCACGACTATCTGCAGAAGATACGTCTTGAACCAAGCCATTACCGAGTTCATCGGGTGCCTGCCTTCCTGAGTAAGTGAAGAATTACGACTAATACGAGCACTACTACGCCAAGGACGAAGTACCTGGTTCCTTCTGGAATATCTAGAAGGACCATCACCATCTGAATCGTCGCGATGAACAAGGCTCCAATCGCTGACTTGATAGGTGAGCCGTCACCGCCAGTAACTGCGGTACCGCCAACGAGCACAGCGGCTACTACATCCATGGTTAGAGTTGGCAAGTTATCTGCCTGCACTTGGTGCATTTGTGACGCCTGCAAAACAGCAGCGATTCCGATACCTAGAGAAAAAGCGATGAAAGCCCAAATTGTTGTGCCCATCGGTGAGATTCCGCTGTTCCTAGCGGTCTCCCGGTTGGAGCCTAGCAAATGAACATTTCGTCCAATCATCGTGTGCTCAGTGAGGAACCAAGCCAAAACGGTGAACACCAAGAAGACAACAATAGGGAGCGGAACCCCGAATAACGCAAACGTAGCGAATCCCTCAAGGTGTACATTCTCCTCGGCTTGCACAACCTGACCCTTAGTGAGAATCGCAGTGATTCCGTAAACAATAGAGCCCACGGCCAGTGTGACAATAACTGTGTTTAAGCCCAACCCGACGATATAGCCCTGGGCGATGCCGAGAGCGACTGCTGAAGCAATCGCAGCCGCTGCTGCAACGTACATGCTCCCCGACGCTTGTCCAACCCAGATATAAATAACAGCCGAGAAGACTGTCGTGGCGGTCACACCGAGCGAAAACATATTTCCCGAAAGCGTGATGGCTGTCATCCCCACGGCGATGATGCCAGTTATAGAAGCCGAGAGCAGAATCGCCCGAATGGTATTGAAATCAAAAAAGTGTGGAACAGAAAAACTAGCGATGATGAATGTTAAAACGATAAGAATTGGCAGTGCCGCGTTCCTGATTACGTTGTAGGTTCTCCGCACTCCTGCCCTCTGCTGAAATCCAGTTGAGATTATTGAAGTATTAGTTGTCATTGTTTATCCTCACGGTGCATAACTTCACGAACCAACTCCGGTTCGGTCCACTGATCAGCTGGTCGATGTGCTGTCTGAGTTCCTCGGTAATAAGTTGCAATCGTGTCTGAAAGGCCTAAAATTTCATTCGTGTCGGATGAGGCAACCACTATTCCTACTCCCGAATCACACAGGCGTCGCAGCTGCTGATAGATTTCAGCGCGCGCACCAATATCGACGCCTCGCGTCGGTTCTTCGACAAGCAAGACACGTGGGCGAATTCCAAGCCACTTGCCAACTGCAACTTTTTGTTGGTTACCTCCTGACAGATTGCCTACGAGCGCACCCATACGGTTTACATCAATTGCGAAGTTAGACGCGCTTCTAGTGGCTTCGTTGAGCTCTTGCCCGCGGTTGACGAATCCAAGTTTTGAAACTCTTCGCAGCCAGGGGGATGAGAGGTTTCGCAGAATTGACACGCCCGAGAAAATTCCATCTTTTTTGCGATCTGGTGAGCAATAAGCAATACCCGTAACGATGCCCTGGCGTCTGCCGTGCAAATTTACCGGTTGGCCGTCTAATAAGACTTCGCCATCAAGCACGTCCGCGGTGCCGGCAATCGCTTTCATAATTTCGGATGTACCTGAACCCAACTGACCGGTGAGTCCAAGTATCTCTCCGTGGCGTACCTCGAGGTTGACGTCACCCTTCAGACCCGCAACTTTGAGTGCGTCCACCTTAAGTACGACATCACCCTTCTGCTTTGTCCGCTCTGGGTAAAGATGGCCGAGCTCGCGGCCAATCATCTTCTCAACGACCTCCTCGACGGTCAATCCTTCGACTGAAATGGGGTCTTGGCTCCTACCATTTCTGAAGATTGTTACGCGGTCGGCAATCTCAAAAACTTCTCCCAATCTGTGCGTAACGTAAATTACACTCGTGCCTCCTCGCGCGAGTCTCTTCACCGCTTCAAGAACTCGCACAATTTCAGCGTCAGAGAGCGCTGCGGTTGGCTCGTCGAAAATAACTATCTTCGCTTCTTTTGCCAGTACTCGCGCGATTTCAATGAGCTGCATCTCTGCTACGGACAGGCTGCTGATAAGCCGACTCGGATCTAGGTCGTCCAGACCAACTCGAGAGAGAATCTCGGCGGCCTCTCGATTAAGTTTTTTAGGGCTCCACCATTTCGGGGCATTATTTTGCCCGAGTACGAGATTTTCGGCGATTGACATGCTACCAACAGTGCTGAACTCCTGTTGAACTACTGCGATGCCCGCATCCTGTGAGGCGCGCACACTTGAGAGCGAAACTGCTTCACCGTCAATTGTGACTTCACCTGAATCAGGAATTATCAAGCCCGATATAACTTTGATGATGGTGCTTTTACCTGCGCCATTCTCGCCTAAAAGTGCCATTACCTCACCAGGCTTCAGCTCGAATTGAACATCGGCTAGGGCGTTTACCGCGCCATAAGACTTGGTTATGCCT
>JALRLI010000006.1 GCA_023254555.1 Microbacteriaceae bacterium | reverse complement strand
ACCGACCACAATTCACCCTCCAGGGTGAGGACGGTGCCATTCTTGATGTCGTTAGTGGTAGCCATGATTAACGTGTCGTCTTTCTTTTGTGAGTGGTGCGGACGCGCCGCCCGGAATTACTGGCAAATGTGTTTGAGTGCGAGGGAGTATGAATCGAAACCGAAACCGGCGATGACCCCGGTCGCGACTGCGCTGATGACGCTGTTGTGCCGAAATTGCTCTCTTGCGTGAGGGTTTGAAATGTGAACCTCGATAACAGTCTGTCCCGATTCGGTCACCATCGCTACAGCATCACGGAGTGCGTAGCTGTAGTGTGTAAAGGCCGCTGGGTTGAGCACCACATTGGCCTGGGTGTCCACCGCTTCATGCAGCCACCCAACTAGCTCTGCTTCATCGTCAGTCTGGCGAAGCTCAAGCTCGTAACCAGTGGGGAGCTCAGCGCGCAAACGGCGTTCTAAATCGACGAGGTTTTGCGTTCCGTAGATTTCGGGTTGCCGAACTCCGAGCCTTCCGAGATTAGGCCCGTTCAGGACGAGAATTTTCGACATGCAGTTAGCCTACTCGACGCTCATGACTCTGAAGGCGAGCTGAGCTCCTGGTACGCAAGAAAGAGCATTGAGTCATCGGTACCAGCGAGGATACTTGGTTTTCCGATTGCGTCGAGGACCACGAACCGCAGCATCCCCGCTCGAGCCTTTTTGTCGCGCTGCATCGTAGCCAGCAGGCCAGGCCATCGCCCTTGCGGGTAGGAGACGGGCAGCCCGAGTGAAGAAAGAATTCGGCGATGTCTGGCAACATCTTCATCGGATAGTGAACCTGTAAGCCGCCCGAGTTCTGCGGCGAAGACCATTCCAATTGAGATTGCGGCGCCATGACGCCACTGGTATCGCTCTGCGTGCTCAATGGCATGGCCAAGCGTATGACCGTAGTTGAGAAATTCACGCTGTCCAGCCTCTTTGAAATCAGCGCTGACGATGTGCGCCTTCACTCGAACGGCCCGAGTGACCAGCTCAGCAAATGTGCCTGAGCCTGTGTCGAGTGCATCTTCGAGGTGTGACTCGATGATTCCGAGTATGTCTGTATCAGCGATGAAACCGCACTTCACCACCTCTGCAAGACCCGCACGCACCTCGTTTTCTGGCAGCGAGGCGGCAAAATCCAAATCAATCAGTACACCGCTCGGAGCGTAGAAGCTCCCCACGAGGTTCTTCCCCTCAGCGGTATTGATACCGGTTTTACCGCCGACTGAAGCATCCACCATCGCAAGTACGGTCGTAGGAACTTGAACGAGCGTAACCCCACGCAGCCAAGTCGCAGCCACGAAGCCTGCGAGATCGGTGACTGCACCACCACCTAAACCGATAATTGCGTCGGTGCGGGTGAAGTCTGCCTGGCCCAGCACCTGCCAGCAAAATGCTGCGACCTCCACACGCTTCGCGGCTTCGGCGTCAGGCACCTCGGCCACGAGAACTTGGTCGTAATGGCTTTGCAGCTGTGTTCTCATTGATTCCGCGTAGGCGGCGACACTTCCCGAATGAATAATCAGAATGTTTTTCGCTCTCTCACCTACGAGTCTCGGAAGTTCTCCAAGAACTGAGCGACCGATAATTATTGGGTATGCGCTTTCCCCCGTCACTTCAATGCGGGTGTGTGCGAGCTCTTCTGTCAACTTATCTCCTGAGCCAATCGGCAATTCGTCGTGCGAGCACCTCTCTGGGAAGCTTGCCGGTGTCAAAGGTTACATCCGCCGCCGCTTCGTAAAGTGGCATTCTTTCCTCGAGAATGCGGTTCCATGCTTCTGGGTCGTCGCGCAACAGTGGTCGCTTGTCGAGATTTGCACGCGCTAGCACCGTCTCTAGGTCTGTCATGAGCAAAATTACCGTTTGGTCTTCGAGTAATTCCCGATTGCGAGGACTTATGACTGCCCCACCACCGAGTGATATCACGGCAGGTCGAGTCTCTCCAATTGCCTCAGCTACCGCGGATTCCTCGAGCTGTCGAAACGTCGACTCGCCCATTTGATCAAAAATCTGGGTGATAGGGCCATGCTCGGCGACAATCAAGGCATCTGTGTCAATGTACTCGCGGCCGAGAATCTCGGCTAGGTGTTTACCAATGCTGGACTTCCCCGAGGCCATCGGGCCAATAAGAACGACGTGCTCCACAGCTATTCAGCAAGGTTTGAGGTCGCTAAACCTGACGGGATGTTGGCAACGAAACTCTGCAGGTTTCTTCTCGTCTCGGCGATGCTGTCGCCACCAAATTTCTCCAGCACAGCATTAGCCAGAGTGAGCGAGAGCATAGCCTCCGCAACAATTCCTGCCGCCGGTACCGCGCACACGTCGCTGCGTTGGTGATGCGCTTTCGCTTCTTCTCCACTCGCAACGTCAACTGTAGGCAGCGCGTTAGGCACTGTGGCTATTGGTTTCATGGCAGCACGCACACGAATGACGTCGCCTGTGCTCATCCCACCCTCGATACCGCCCGCACGATTCGTGTTGCGGTTGATTCCTGCTTCGCTGAGGGAGAGTTCATCGTGGGCAACAGAGCCTCGTCGCCTCGAGGTCTCGATGCCATCGCCAACCTCCACGGCTTTAATCGCCTGAATGCCCATCAGAGCTGCGGCGATTCTCGAATCGAGACGCCGATCCCAGTGCACGTATGAACCGAGACCAGGTGGAACACCATACGCCAACGCCTCTACTACACCCCCAACGGTGTCGCCAGCCTTCTTGGTCGCATCGATTTCCGCGACCATTCGCTCGCTTGATGCCTGGTCGAAGCAACGCACCGGGTTTGCGTCGAGCGATGCCACATCTTCAGCCGTCGGGAGCAGGTCAGATTCGGTCTCGACCTCACCGATAGCGACGGTGTGACTCAGGATGGAAATACCGAGTTCATTCAAGAAGGCTCGTGCAACGGCACCGAGAGCCACTCTGGCCGCGGTTTCACGAGCGCTCGCTCGTTCAAGCACAGGTCGAGCTTCGGCGAAACCGTATTTTTGCATACCGGTCAAATCGGCGTGGCCAGGACGAGGTCGGGTAAGGGGCGCACCCCTTCCGCGTGACTGATCAGTAAGCTCAACCGCCTCAGCGCTCATGACCTCTTGCCACTTCGGCCATTCAGTGTTGCCGATACGGAGCGAAACGGGACTGCCAATTGTGAGACCGTGCACAACACCACCGCTGATGGTGAGGGCGTCCTCTTCAAACTTCATGCGGGAGCCACGTCCGTAGCCAAGTTTTCTGCGTTTGAGGTCGGCTTGGATGAGCTGTGAGCTCAGTGGAACCCCCGCTGGCAGCCCCTCGAGAATCGCGGTCAGTTCTGGTCCATGAGATTCACCTGCGGTTAGCCAACGTAGCATGTTTCTATCTTTCCACACTGGCGCTGCGCATCCGGTCAAGAATGACGCGCTCACGCGGCAAAACTGCTGAAACGTCGCCGTTCACGAACAACCGAACTTGAAGCAGTGCCTGCTGAACAAGTAATTCGAGTCCGTCGAGGCCAGGTCGGTCTTCCTGCGTCCAGTTCTCGACCAGCTTGCTTGGATACGGTTCGTAGCTGAGATCGAAAATCGAAGACCTGGATATCGCTTCGGCATCGAAAATCAGATTGCTCGAAACAGTCCCGGGGAGCGTGTTCACCCACAGGTCTGTTGTCTGCACCAGCTTCTCCTGCTTCCGCTCCTCCGAGGGCAGATAATGCGAGAGATTGGCTGCCTCTATGTGAATACCCTGCAGCGCTGGGGTGGCCTGCAATAGTTCGATTTGGACTGAGTTTCTCGCAAAGATTCTGAGTGCTTCGACGCCCATTTTCTTGAGTGCTAGAGCAGCAGAGAGAGCTGTCGCCCCAGCCCCAACGATAGTCGCATGGCCCACAGGATCGAGGCCGACCGCCTGCACCGCAGCGATAAATCCACCAACGTCTGTGTTGTAGGCACTCCACCCCACGCCGTTCTTGACCAGTGTGTTCGCGACCCCAATGGCAGTAGCGTCTTCGTCACGAGTCGTACCCAGATCAAACGCGGCGCGCTTGAGCGGCATTGTCACCGAAAAACCAAGCCAGGAGCCGTCGAGGCCACTCATGAAGTCGATGAACGAGGCCTCTTTCAGCTCGATCGCCTCGTAACTCCAGTTGAGGTTGAGCGCGCGGTACGCAGCGCTGTGAATTCGAGGGGATCGTGAGTGTTGGATTGGCGATCCCAAGACAGCGAGCCGGGGACTAGTCACAGTAGTTTTCTCCGCGGGCCCTACTGGCCGTGCACCATTTCGCCAGCTCATTCGCGGCCGCGTCGTGCTCATCCTGTGTCACAGAAAAGTGAGTTTCTCCAGTCTTGAGATTCACGGGGACAAAGAAGCACCAGGGGCCATCTGTCGGGTGTAGCGCTGCATCTATGGCAAGGTCACCTGGAAGCCCGATCGGACCGATTGGGAGGCCCTCGTGCAGATAGGTGTTGTAGAGATTCTCCCCGTCTTTACGTTCACTCTCTTGGGTCCACACCGTGTGCGTATTTCCAGTGCCGTAACTCACCGTTGCATCTGACTGCAGCAGACTGGTTGGGCACGCCTCACCAGAGAGCCTGTTCCAAAACACACGTGACACCTTATAAAAGTCATCAGGATTCGAACCGGCTTCACGTTGAATGATGGAAGCCATCGTCACGATTTCGAGACGTTGCTCGACCGGAACACCGTGTTCGTCGAGCGCTTGCATCATACGATCCACCATAATCTGGATAATCTGCTGTGCAGTTTGACCGGGTTCAAAGACGTACGTCGCGGGAAAGAGGAAACCCTCGATGGATGGAGCTGAAGCTGGGACGCCGTATGAGGTGTAGTCGATGGCTGCTTGTTCGAACTGGTCAAGAGGAATCTTCGTGACGTCGCTAATCTTTTTGAATGCGTCTTCGGCGAAGGAGCCCTCGATGATCGTGACTGACAACTCAACTTTGTTCTTGGGATCAAGCAACGCGGCCAGCGCGGCTGAGGCGCTCATTTGTTTGGCCAGCCTGAACGTACCAATCTGGAACACCGGCTCGGGACTCTGTTCCAGTACGTAGTTGCAGAACGTCTTAGCGCTCTTCACGACCCCCTGTGACTCAAGATCAGTGTCTATCCCCCCGCAGGCACTCTCACCCTCGCTCACCGTTATCAGGACTTCGCCCTTGCCGCTGCCGACATAGTCAGGATCACCCTTGAACAAAATTGACGCCGCAAAAAGGCTTGCTGCCACAAGCGCTAACGCTGCAATAATTGCTGTGAGAAGGATACGGAGCCTTTTGCGTGGGGAACGTGTTCGTTGCCTCGCGCTCGCCTGTTGTGATTGTTGGGTCATTGATCCTCCGGATTCAACCCTAAGCCACGACCCTCAAAAAAACCCTAAATCGCGATGCCCGGCGGTCGACCCGTCGCGCTCTCCTGGTCGAGGGCCTGCTGGAGGAGGATTACCGCCGCGACTTGATCAACGGTGTCCCTGGCGCGAGAGGGTTTTTTGCCACTCGTGCGCAGTGCCGCATGCGCAGAAACTGTAGTGAGGCGCTCATCGAGCATTCGGATGTCAACGGTTGCCATTTCTCCTCGAAGGAGTTCCTTGACAGCGGCAGCGAAGTCGCGCGCATCATCAGTCGACTGTGAGTTGTTCCCAGTCATGCTGAGCGGCAGCCCGATGACGCACTCGAAAGCGTTGAACTCCTTGGCTATTGCCACGACCTCTGCAGCAGATTGTTCGAGCGTTTCACGCATCACAGTGCAAACCGGAGTTGCGAGAAGGCCTTCGGAATCAGAACGCGCAACGCCAATTCGCTTCTTGCCTACGTCTATCCCTAGGCGAACACCTTTACGCACTTAGCGGCCAAGCGTCTCTAAGAGGTGCCTCAACGCAACTGGAATTTTGCTGGCGTCGTCGCCACCACCCTGTGCGAGGTCAGGCTTGCCTCCGCCCCCACCGCCGAGATCAGTGGCAGCCTGCTTGGCCAAGTCACCCGCGTTTGCCCCAACCTGTCTAGCTGCATCAGAAGTCGCCGCAATCACGACCGGACGATCTCCGATTGACGCGGCAAGAATGACAACTGAAGGCGAGTCACCGAGTAACGAACGGACCGAGAGTGCAAGGCTGCGCAGATCGTCCGCTTTGTGAACGTCCTGTACCTGCTCGATGACCGCAAGGTAGTTGCCAACGTTACGTGCCTTGCTCGCAAGATTCGGTGCTTGGGCAAGAACAGCTGAAGCTTCGAATTCGGCGAGACGCCGTTCGGCAGACTTGAGCTGGGCAGCGAGTGAGTCGATGCGTTCTACGAGTGAATCTTGGGGAACTTTGAGATCGGATACCAGCCCGGAGACCAGCTCACGGTCTGCGCTGAACGCTTTATACGCGTCGAAACCGACAAGACTCTCAATTCGGCGAGCAGTCGACCCGACGGACTGCTCCCCGATGAGATTGATGAGCCCGATTTCTGAGCTTCGAGATACGTGTGTCCCTCCACAGAGCTCGCGCGACCACTCTCCCCCAATATCTACCATGCGGACGCGATCGCCATATTTTTCGCCAAAGAGCGCCATGGCGCCCATTGCCTTGGCTTCGTCGAGCGGAAGTTCACGAGTCACGACCTGATAGTTCGACCGAATCGCGAGGTTCGCAACATCTTCGATTTCGGAGCGGGTCGCATCGCTCAGTGGCTCAGCCCAGTTGAAGTCTAGGCGCATGTACCCCGCGCGATTGAGCGAACCCGCTTGGTGGGCGTCTTCACCGAGCACTTGTCGTAGTGCCGCATGCACAATATGTGTGGCTGAATGCGCCTGTGTAGCGCTCAGCCGGTATTCAGCGTCAACTTCTGTGACGGCATCCTGACCGACACTCACCTCGCCAGACACCACTTTGACGGCATGACTGATGAGGCCCGGTACAGGTTTTTGCACGTCAAGAACCTCGAGCAGGAATCCATCCCCGCGAATCTGACCATGGTCAGGAGCCTGCCCACCAGATTCTGCCCAGAGTGTCGTTTCGTTCAGAATAATTTCAATAGTTTTACCAGCTGTGGCGAATGGCACGGAGACGCCTTCATCAAGAATTCCGAGAACGCGTGCTTGCGTCTGCAGCTGATCGTAACCAACGAACGCGGTTTCGCCTTCGGCGCGAAATTCTGAATATGCCGCGGTGTCGGTGCGTGATGCTTTCTTCGACTTCGCGTCGGCTTTCGCGCGAGTCCGCTGCTCGAGCATCAGAGCGTCGAATGTTTCTCTATCGACACTCAGACCGGATTCGAGGGCTACTTCAAGTGTCAATTCAATCGGAAAGCCGAACGTGTCGTGCAGGAGAAACGCAGTTTCGCCAGAGAGCGTGTGTGCTTTATCCTCTCGAGCCGCTGAAACGGCGTCTTCAAGAATGGTGTTGCCACCGGCCAGAGTGCGGAGAAATGTAGATTCTTCGGCGATGGCGGTTCGTTCAATGAACGGGTAGTTATCGACGAGCTCAGGATACGCATCCTTCATGGCATCCCGTGAAGCTGCAAAGAGCTGTGCGAATGATTTCCCTTCAAATCCAAGGAGCCTGATTGAACGAATCACGCGCCGGAGGAGTCGACGCAGAATGTAGCCGCGACCCTCGTTAGACGGGGTAACCCCGTCGTTTATCAGCATCAACCCTGATCTGACGTGGTCGGCAATGACGCGAAGACGCACATCGTCCTCAGCGTTCACTCCGTAGATCACGCCGGCTAACTTGGCGGCGGCATCGAGAACAGGTCTCACCTGGTCGATCTCGTACATGTTCTCAACGCCCTGCTTGATGAAAGCGACACGTTCGAGACCCATACCAGTGTCAATATTCTTCTGAGGTAGCTCGCCGACAATTCGGAAGTCCGTCTTGGACTTGACGTCATCTACCAAATACTCCATGAAGACGAGGTTCCAAATTTCGACGTAGCGATCGTCATCGGTTGCGGGTCCCCCGTCGATTCCATACTCGGGGCCGCGATCGAAGAAAATCTCACTGCACGGCCCGGCTGGACCTGGCTGACCAGTTGACCAGAAGTTCGTGTCTTTGCCGAGCTTTTGGATGCGCTCAGGCGGCAGCTGAGCGATGGACTGCCAGAGTTCGATCGCCTCATTGTCCTCTTCGTATACCGTCACCCAGAGATCGTCGGCGCTAAATCCGTACCCACCAGCGCTCTCCGGCGATGTCAGCAGCTCCCAAGCGAAAGAAATTGCCCCCTCTTTGAAGTAATCTCCGAAGGAAAAATTTCCGTTCATCTGAAAGAACGTTCCGTGGCGTGGAGTCTTACCGACTTCCTCAATATCGTTCGTGCGGATGCACTTCTGAACGCTGGTGGCACGTGGAAAAGGTGCCGGCACGAGACCAGTCAGGTAGGGCACGAATGGCACCATGCCCGCAACGGTGAACATGAGCGTCGGGTCATCACTAATCAGAGACGCTGAAGGCACTACGGTGTGACCGCGAGCCTCAAAGAAATCAAGCCAACGTTGGCGAATCTCTGCCGTTTTCATTCTGGCAGTGACGAATTACTCTTCACGCCATCTAGGGCATGCTCTACGTCACGAATGGTGGCCCCAAATTCGGCTTCACGGGAGCGATAACCGCTCACAACGGCTTTCTGAAACTCGCGTGCGCCCTGGTCAATCGTGTCAAAGACGCGCCGACCAACGCGAGTTCTATTCGCGAAGTGCGCGCCGACGAATCCGATGACAATTCCAGCGATGAGCCACAGGATACGAGACATGAAAATCCTTAGTTTTGACTTTGGGTGCTCACTAGTCTACCGAATACGTATTCTTTGCTTTGGCACACAACGAGATACAGACCTGATTGTTCAGCGTTAAACGTGCGGAGGCGGCCCCGCAGGACCGCCTCACAGTAATTTTGGTGACTAGCGAGCTGCGTAGTACTCAACAACAAGCTGAACTTCACAGGTAACTGGTACCTCGGCACGTTTCGGGCGGCGAACCAGCTTTGCCTGGAGCTTGTCGATCTCGACCTCAAGGTATGCCGGCACGGGTGGTAACACATCTTGGTGAGCACCGGTTGCCGCGACCTGGAAAGGATCGAGGCCCTCGCTGCGCTCTTTCACGTGGATGAGCTGGCCTGGCTGAACTCGGAACGAAGGGCGATCTACGAGCTTCCCGTTCACGAGAATGTGACGGTGAACGACCAGCTGGCGTGCCTGCGCCATTGTGCGTGCGAAGCCGCTGCGGAGCACCAGCGCGTCCAAGCGCATCTCAAGGAGCTCAACGAGGTTTTCACCCGTGAGGCCATCTGTGCGACGTGCCTCTTTGAAGGCAATCTGCAGCTGCTTCTCACGGATTCCATACTGAGCACGAAGGCGCTGCTTCTCGCGTAGACGAACTGCGTAGTCAGAGTCTGACTTGCGCTTGGTACGTCCGTGTTCACCAGGGCCGTATGGTCGCTTCTCTAGGTACTTCGCAGCCTTAGGGGTCAGTGCGATGCCCAGTGAGCGCGAGAGTCGAGTCTTGCTACGTGTGCGTGATGTTTTTGACACAGTAACCTTTCACAAATTGTTGCGTGGAAAATTGGGTGGTGATCGTATGCCCACCACGAGAGTCTGGTTGACGACATGCGCCTGGCTACAAGGCTTGCATAACTCTTCTATTGGAATTTGCAGCCGCACAAAGCCCGTGAAGAGGTCGGTTACAGACTATCACGGCTGAAATGAGTGCGCCATTCGGCACTACTGCTCGCCAGGTTTCGTAATCGCTCGTAGCTTAGTGAGCCTCTCAGAAATCGTCCGCTCAGAGCCGTGCTGGGTCGGCACATAGTATTTCTTGCTCTTCAGTTCGTCTGGAAGATATTGCTGCTGCACCACGCCAGCGTCACTCTCGTGCGGGTATTGGTAATGAACGCCATGACCGAGCTTTTTTGCGCCGGCATAGTGTGCATCTCTGAGATGTATTGGTACTGGCCCCATGTTGCCGGAACGTACGTCGGCTATTGCAGAATTTATGGCCGTGTATGCGGCGTTGGATTTTGGAGCTGTTGCCAGGTAGATAACCGCTTCTGCGAGCGGAATCCTTGCTTCAGGTAGCCCAATGAGTTGCACTGTTTCAGCTGCTGCCACTGCCAACGGCAACGCGCTGGGGTCTGCAAGACCGATGTCCTCGGCAGCGAGTATGACAATTCGGCGTGCGATAAATCGTGGATCCTCACCCGCTTCGAGCATCCTTGCCAGATAGTGGATGGCGGCGTCAGGATCCGATCCGCGGACAGACTTAATAAAGGCGCTAATCACGTCGTAGTGTTCATCTCCTGCGCGGTCGTAGCGCAGTAGCGCCCGATCAACGGCAAGCGCCACCATTTCAGCAGTGATGGCGGGATGCACCTCTTCCTGAGCTGAAATAGCAAAGTTTGCAGCTGCCTCGAGTGAGGTGAGGGCACGTCGAGCATCCCCGCTCGAAAGTCGAACGAGAGCCTCGAGCGCGTCTTCTGCGATGTCCACCGAACCAGCGAGCCCCCTCTCGTCATGAATAGCTCGTCGCAGGAGTGCCGATATCTCCTCCCCGGACAGAGGGTTGAGCGTGAGAAGCAGAGACCTCGATAACAACGGACTAATCACTGAGAAGGATGGATTTTCGGTTGTAGCGGCAATGAGCGTAACCCACCCGTTTTCAACACCTGGGAGGAGGGCATCTTGCTGAGCCTTCGTGAAACGGTGTATCTCATCCAAAAAGAGGACTGTCTGAACTCCGAAGAGATCCCTATCGTTGAGGGCTTTTTCCATTGTGCCCCGCACGTCTTTGACGCCAGCGGTCACCGCAGAAAGTTCAACGAAACGCATGCCGCTGCTCTGCGCGACGGCATGCGCCAGTGTGGTTTTGCCCGTTCCCGGTGGACCCCAAAGGATGACGGAAACAGCTCTACCATTGGCTTCCGCATCAGACTCCGCAATCGTCGACAACGGCGATCCCGCGTATATAAGGTGGGACTGACCAACAACCTCATCGAGAGAACGTGGCCGCATACGCACAGCTAGTGGACTTGTCACAACATCTCCCTGCCTGGTCAATTGAATCGGCGCCCGAACCTCTACACCCTACTGTGGCATAGTTGAAGGGAATAGCCACTACGTCTAGGTGAGCAGGAAGATACAGATTGAGCGACTCAAAGCAAAACGAGACATGGGGACGCGTTGATGACGACAATAAAGTCTTCGTCAAGGACAGCGGAACCGAGCGGCTAGTCGGACAGTACCCTGAAGCGAGTAAGGAAGAAGCGCTGGCCTACTTTGTTCGCAAATATGACGAACTTGCGAGTCACGTTTCGTCGCTTGAGCTCCGCGTAGCCCGATCAACAGCAGGCAGCGAAGCACTTGAGGCTGCATCCAGACTTCGTGATCAGCTCGTCACGCCTGCTGCAGTGGGCAATCTCGAATCGCTCCGCTCGCGACTGGCTACTGTGATTGAAAAGCTAGAGACGCTCTCTGAGGCTCAGTCTGAGGCGAGGGCTGAGGCCAAAGCTCAGGCGCTGGAAGCGCGAACGCAAATTGTTGTCGAGGCAGAGAAACTCGCGAGTCAAGATCTCTCGAAGGTCAACTGGAAGCAGACAACTACTCGAATGGATGAGTTGTTTTCCCAGTGGCAGACTCAGCAGAAAACTGCACCGAGTATCGGAAAGAGTCAAGCGGACGAACTTTGGAAACGGTTCAAAAAAGCGCGACAGGTCGTTGATAGCGGGCGGCGTAAGTTCTATGCAGAGCTCGACGCGAATTCTAAAGAAGTGCGCTTGAAAAAGGAAAAACTCATTAAGGACGCTGAAGCTCTCGCGCCAAGGGGATCTGAAGGCATCTCAGCGTACCGCGTGCTTCTCGAGACCTGGAAACAAGCTGGTCGCGCAAACAGAAAGACTGACGACCAGCTTTGGGCTCGTTTCAAGGCCGCAGGAGACGTGCTCTATTCGGCAAAGGCCGAAAGCGATGCCAAGCTCGACGAGGAATTCGGAGCCAACTTGCAGGTGAAGCTGACTCTTCTAGACGAGTACGCGGACATTCTGAAGACAGATGACGCTGTCGCTGCCTCTTCGAGACTGCAACAGCTCCAGAAGAAGTGGGACACCGTAGGGCGGGTACCGCGGGCAAACATCCGAGAAGTTGAAGACCGTATCAAGAAACTCGAGCAACACGTCCGGTCACTCCAAGACAGACACTGGAAATCAACTGATCCGGAGAAAGAGGCACGATCGTCGAGCCTCAGGAAACAGCTCGAGGAATCAATCTCAGGTCTCACAGCCGAGCTGGCGCAGGCTGAAGCCTCAGGAAACCTCAAACGGGTAGAGGAGCTCAGAAAGAGCCTCGCGTCACAGGAGTCGTGGCTTCAAGCCATCGGTTAATTCACACGACCGAATATTCGTGAATTATTCACACCCGGAATTAGTTCCGGAGTATCTTGGCCTGGCATCTGCCAAAGTTTCAAGGTGACAAACACGACAATACTTTCTGAGGCTGTGCTTCGTGTCGAAGCGGCGAACGGAAGTGTGCACTTAACGCGCGCAGGGCACTGTACGGCGTTGCAGGCAGCCTCAACCGGCGGCAGACTTGAAGCGGCGCTCCACCCCCACCAACCAGGAATTATCACAATTGGGCTCTCCGCAGCTTGGGTTTGGGGTGCAGTGCGAACTCAACCCCGGGTGATGCAGTACGCGGTGAGGAATACCGCACGAGGACGTTTGAAATCTGATGTTCCTCACACGCTACGAGAACAACACTACGAGGGCGACGACGTCGTAACTCTCAGATTCAGGCAGGTTACGAGCCCGGTCCGCACCATTCTTGAACTGCTCAGCTCTGCCGATTGGACGAACCTCGAATATCAGGTAGCGATCCGGCTGCTTCTGATGAGCTATGACCCTCAAGGTGCTGGCACGCGGGGCCGACTAGCCGCTCGAACTCGTTTTCAAAACGGCGCTCAGCTCAGAGAGCGGCTTTCGGCTCAGCTTTCGAGTGAGCGAATCAAGCGTCGCCGCTGAACCTGTACACGTCATAGACTCCATCGACTCGCCGAACAGCATTCAAGACCCTATCGAGATGCGTCGTGTTACCCATCTCAAAGGCAAATTTACTGATGGCTAATCTCTCGCTCGAAGTGTGCACAGTGGCGGAAAGGATGTTCACGTGATGCTCGGTGAGTGCGCTTGTGATGTCAGACAGCAGGCCCTGTCTGTCGAGAGCTTCGACTTGAATTTGTACTAAGAAGACGCTCTTGTTCGTAGGCGTCCATTCCACTTCGAGAATGCGATCGCTCTGTTCCATCAGCGCGAGCATGTTCTTGCAGCTGCTCTGGTGCACAGAAACGCCCTGACCTTTCGTCACGAAGCCACGAATTTCATCTCCGGGAACAGGCGTACAACATTTCGCTAGTTTGACCAGAATGTCAGGCGCATCTTTTACGGTCACACCGACATTTCCGGCGTGAACTCCACTTGCTGATCCTGGTCTTGCCCGGGTGGGAAAGACCTCGGCGGTTGTTCCGCGTTCGTTGTCCTGGAGGTTCGTGACGACCTTTTCGAGCACAGACTGTGTCGAAACGTGTCCCTCTCCGACAGCCGCATAGAGTGCCGTGACATCAGGATAGCGAAGCTGCAATGCCACCTCTTGAAACGACTCTTGGCCCATGAGTTTCTGCAGCGGCAGGTTTTGACGCCGCATCGCCTTGGATATGGCCTCTTTGCCCTGCTCAATCGCTTCCTCACGGCGCTCTTTCGTAAACCAAGCCCGAATCTTGTTTCGGGCTCGGGTACTTTTTACGAAGCCGAGCCAGTCTTGGCTCGGACCAGCATCTGGATTCTTGCTGGTGAATACCTCAACGACGTCGCCGTTATTCAGCTCAGTCTCGAGTGGAACCAGACGACCATTCACTCTGGCACCCATGGTTCGGTGTCCGATTTCGGTGTGAACCGCATACGCGAAATCAATTGTCGTCCCGCCGGCAGGTAAGCCAATCACGCGACCTTTGGGGGTGAAGACGTACACCTCTTTAGCGCCGATTTCAAACCGGAGCGAGTCGAGGAACTCTCCCGGATCCTCAGTTTCGGCCTGCCAATCCGAGATGTGTTCCAACCAGGCCATGTTCGTCATCGGCTTGTCAGTCGTTTGCCCTCCCCCGCCTTGTTTGTAGAGCCAGTGTGCAGCGACCCCGTATTCGGCCCGCTGGTGCATTTCGGAGGTGCGAATTTGAATCTCGACGGCCTTGCCGTCGGGTCCAATCACCGTGGTGTGCAGTGACTGGTACAAGTTGAATTTGGGCGTTGCGATGTAGTCCTTGAACCTTCCAGGGATGGGAGTCCAACGAGCGTGAACTGAGCCCAACACTGCATAACAGTCTCGAATCGTCGGGACGATAACGCGGATGCCCACCAAATCGTAGATATCGTCGAAGTTGCGGCCTCGAAGAATCATCTTCTGGTAGATCGAGTAAAGCTCTTTTTGACGACCTGTGACCGTGCCGCGAATTTTCGCCGCACGAAGATCAGAGTTGATGGCTGCAATTACCTGTCCGACGAGCTCATCGCGCTCTGGATTGCGGTCGAGCACGAGATTCTGTATCTCTGCGTAAAGTTTTGGCTTGAGCACCCCGAACGATAGATCTTCGAGCTCTGTCTTCATTGCCTGTATGCCAAGCCGGTTTGCGAGAGGTGCATAAATTTCGATGGTCTCGGATGCTTTACGAGTGGCGGACTCTGGTGAAACAAACCCCCAAGTGCGAGCGTTGTGAAGGCGATCGGCGAGCTTGATGACGAGCACCCTAATGTCCTTCGACATTGCCACAATCATTTTGCGAACAGTCTCAGCCTGAGCGCTCTCGCCATAGGTGACCTTGTCGAGCTTGGTGACGCCGTCCACAAGCATCGTCACTTCGTCGCCGAAATCAGTACGAAGCTGATCCACTGAGTAGTCTGTATCCTCCACTGTGTCGTGCAGCAAAGCGGCAGCCACAGTCATGGGCCCAACGCCGAGATCTGCGAGTATCTGAGCTACAGCAATCGGGTGGGTTATGTATGGTTCTCCACTGCGTCGTTTCTGACCACGGTGTGCCTTCTCAGCTGTGACATAGGCCCTACTGATCACAGACAGGTCTGATTTTGGATGATTCGCACGAACTGTTCGAATGAGTTTGTCAACTGCGCCCTGTGCTTGTTCGCGCGCGAATATTCGAGGAACGAGCTTGCGTAATGCACTCGAAGGATAGTGGGGGTGTGTATCAGCCATCGCCCGCTCCCTTAGAGAATATGGTTCGTCTTTACAGGTTACTTGCTTTGAATGGCCAAGGCCTTCTCATCATGTTTAACAATGGCCGGCTCTTTTGAGCGAAGCAGCGCATAGAGTGGCGACGCGACGAAAATGGTGGAGTAGACACCGAAAAAGAGGCCAAGGAACAGAGCCAGGGAGATGTCACGTAGCGTACCTGCTCCGAGCACGAAGGCGCCGATAATCAGGATCGAAGCCACGGGAAGCAGCGCAACGACGGAGGTATTAATCGATCTTACGAGCGTCTGGTTGACGGACAGGTTCACCGCTTGACCGAACGTCAACGCCTCGCTGAGGTGACCCTTAGCGGTGTTCTCACGAATCTTGTCGAATACGACCACGGTGTCGTACAGCGAGTATCCGAGGATGGTGAGAAAACCGATTACCGCTGCGGGGGTAATCTCAAGCCCTGTGAGTCCGTAAATTCCGGCAGTAATAATGAGGTCGTGCAACAACGCAACCAAGGCTGCGACAGACATTTTCCAGGTTCTAAAGTAGATCGCCATCACGAGCGAGACGAAGATGAGAAACACAATCAGGGCGATCAGTGCTTGCTTGGTGACGTCTTGACCCCAAGCTGCGCCGATGAAGGAGGTGTTGATGGCAGATTCTTTGACTCCGTAAGCGGAGGCGAGTGCGTTGCGTATTTCTCGGCTCTCTTTGCCCGACACCTGCTCAGTCTGCACTCGAATATCCGCGTCGCCGACAACGGTCACTTTCGGCGTGCTGTTGGGAAGCACTTCATGCACGGCATCCACGGCTTTTGTCTGGTTTGGGTTCTCCCCTACCGTTAATTGGAATTGACTACCGCCGGTGAATTCGATGCCGAAGGTGAATCCCCCGCGTAGCGCAGTCCCCGCCACGGCTACGATGATAACGAGAGCTGAGATGCTGAACCAGAGCTTCGCTCTGCCAACGACATCGATAGACCGCTCGCCGGTGTAGAGCTTGTTCCCAATTTCACGCAAAGAAAACACTACCTATTCGCCTCCCAAAGTCTTGGACTGCTCGGCGGCTTTACGCTCAGCGATCGTCTGCCGTTTTTCGGCCTCTTTGCGGCTCTTTTTGGATTTTCCAGGCTTCACAGATTCAGCCACCTCAAAGCGTGCGCGTCCCCGATAGACGGCACCCAAGCCACTCGGGTCTAGGCCACTCAATGGATGTCCGCCTGCGAAGAATCGCGTGCGGGCAAGCAAGGCCAAGATCGGATGTGTGAACAGCGCCACAACGATGACATCTACGATGGTGGTGATGCCGAGGGTAAAGGCGAACCCCCGCACATTGCCAATCGCGAAGACGAACAGAATTATTGCTCCGAGCAGGTTGATACCGTCTGACGCGAGAATTGTGCGGAACGCTCGACGCCATCCATTCTCAACAGCGAGGGCCAGAGCCTTACCCTCCCGCAGCTCGTCACGAACGCGTTCGAAGTAGACGATAAAAGAGTCAGCAGTGACACCAATAGCCACGATTACGCCCGCCACACCAGCAAGGGATAGCCGGTAGCCCTGGCGCCATGACAGGAATGTGAGGACGAGGTAGGTCAGAACGGCGGCCACCACGAGTGAGGCGACGGTGACCAATCCCAGAACCCGGTACTGGAGTAGCGAGTATATGACGACGAGCAGTAGCCCGATGGCTCCCGCCAGAAGTCCACTTGCCAGTTGTGCCGAACCCAGGGTTGCAGAAATATGCTCTTGACTCTGAACCGTGAATCCGATTGGCAACGCGCCGAACTTAAGTTGATCAGCCAATGCTTTGGAGGATTCCTGAGTGAATCCTCCGGTAATGGAAGGCCGGCCGTCCAAAATCTGTGCCTGCATAGCGGGAGCTGACAGCACCACGCCATCGAGAACGAACGCAAATTGATTGAGCGGCGCCTGCGCTCCGTACATCCGCGTGCTGATCTCACCGAAGGTCTTGGTGCCCTTGGAATTCATCTGGATCTGCACCGCCCACGCACCTGTGGTAGCTCCACTTGATGTTGTTTCAGGTTGGGCACTCGCGTCTACTATGACGTCACCAGTCAGTTCTACCGGGCCGAGAATGTACTTCGTGGTTTGCTCTGCGTCGCAGGTGAAGAGGGGTAATTTGGGGCTCTGGTCTCCGGCTGCGAGTGCGGTTGCGGAGTCACAGGTAAACGAAGAAAACGCGGCGAGCATTGGCTCGGTGAGCCAAGCAGTATCGCCCGCAGCGGAAGGCTGCGGGTTGGGAACGAGAGCCGCCATGTCGATAACTTCATCGGCCGACGGGTTGTCTTCACTCGGGGTAGTTGGAGCTGCAGTGTAGAGAACCGGCCTGAACTCTAACTTTGCGGACGCTTCAATTCGTTGCAGTGTTGCGTCGTCAGGGTTACCTGGAATTGAAACGACGATATTCTGTGAGCCCTGAGTGGTTATTTCCGCTTCCGAAACACCGGCAGCGTCAACACGCTGGCGAATAATCGAAACTGCCTGATTGAGTTGTTCTTGAGTGACAGTCTCCCCCTCCGCAACCTTTGCAGTCAACAGAATTTGAGTCCCGCCCTCAAGATCAAGTGCGAGCTTCGGCGTCCAACTCGCTCCGGCTGTGAAGACGCCAATAGAAATCAACCCAACAAGGGCCACAACAATGACGGTCAGCCAGGCAAGCGCACGTCGCGCTCCCCGAGCTTGCTGGGTAGAACTCAAGCTGATTTCTACTTCTTGTCGTCTGTGTCGGGATTCTCACCGAACTCAGGAGACGTAGCCGCACTCTCTTCTGATAGCGATTCTGGCTGCGGCTCAGGAATGATAGTTGAGATTGCGTTGCGGTGCACCACGAGAGTTGTTCCTGGACCGCTCTGCACGGATACCTTATTACCCTCGTTGTCTACGTCGAGAACAGTACCGAAAATTCCACTCTGGAGCATAACTTCGACACCTGGCTTGAGGCCTTCCTGGAGGGCCCTAGCGGCGGCTTGCCTCTTGCGACTACTGCGGAACATGAAGATGATGAGCACTGCGAGCAGACCCAGCATCAACAGTGAAAACGGATCTTGGAACATCTGCGTGATTGTATCCACAGTTACCTTTCGGATTTTCGTATGTGCAAGCGCCGGCAAACGAGGCCAGACATATAAAACTATAGGCTATCTGGCGGGGAAAGCTTGAAGTGGTGCCACGCCTGTTGAGTGGCTGAACGTCCTCTTGGCGTGCGCACCACGAGACCGGCACGAACGAGGAAAGGCTCCACCACAGCCTCAATCGTTTCAGCATCTTCACCAACTGACATCGCGAGTGTCGAGAGCCCAACTGGACCGCCACGGAATTTGGTGATGAGTGCGTTCAGCACCTCTCGGTCGAGTCGGTCGAGACCTAATTCGTCTACGTCGTAGAGCGCCAGCGCTCGCGTGACTGAGGCTTCGTTGAGCGGTTCTCCCTGCACAAGCACATAATCTCTCACTCGCCTCAGAAGCCGATTCGCGATTCGGGGAGTGCCTCTGGAGCGCGAGGCAATTAGGGCCGCAGTCTCGCTGGAAACTGCGAAATTCAGCAGGGCTGCAGCACGTCTAATAACCTGGGCGAGCTCGTCAGCATCGTAAAACTCGAGGTTCGCAGTGAATCCGAAACGGTCACGGAGTGGATTGGGCAGAAGCCCAGCGCGCGTGGTCGCGGAGATGAGCGTGAACGGTGCAATATCGAGTGGTATGGATGTTGCCCCAGCGCCCTTTCCAACCACGATGTCAATCCTGAAGTCTTCCATCGCGAGATACAACATTTCTTCAGCAGAGCGCGACATCCGATGAATCTCATCGATGAAGAGCACCTCTCCGGGTGTCAGTGCAGAAAGGATTGCAGCCAGGTCTCCGGCGTGTGTGATCGCTGGGCCGCTCGTGAGATGTAGCTGCGCACCTAACTCATTGGCGACAATCATCGAGAGCGTGGTTTTACCCAATCCCGGAGGCCCTGCAAGAAGAATGTGGTCAGGTGTTCTACTTTGTAGCTTGGCTGCATCGAGGAGGAGGGAGAGTTGCTCTCGCACTTTGGTTTGACCTACGAATTCACTGAGTGAGCTCGGGCGAAGGGCACCCTCAAAGTTGACTTCGCCCTCCCCCAAGCTCATGGGATTCACCTCGTCAGACACTGCTAGGTCCTCCCCGGCGTGTTCTGCAGTAGCAGGAGCGCTGCACGGAGCAGAGCGCTCTCATTGGGCTCAGCACCGGCGCGCACTGCGTCAGCGACCGCATCATTGGCGGACTGTTCTTTCCAACCCAGTCCGATGAGCGCTTGAACTACGTCAGCTCGAATGCTGAGTTGTATTGCGGCCTCGGAATCTTCTGGGCCGGTCGACTCACCATCGAAAGACGACTTTTGGAGGGCATCTACTTTCCCGGCGAGGGAAACGACGATGAGCTTGGCCGTTTTCGGACCAATCCCGCTGACTCGCCTGAATTGCCCATCATCGTCGCTCTGGATTGCCGACACAATCTGATGCAGTTCGAGTTCAGACAAAATTCCGAGCGCCGACCTTGGGCCAACTCCGGTGACAGAGATGAGGAGCTTGAAAAGCGTGAGATGGTCTTCGTCAGTAAAGCCGAAAACGGTCAATGAGTCTTCCCTCACAACGAGCTCTGTGTGAAGGGCAACCTCTGAGCTTACTCGAGCCCGCGCGGCCTCCGACCGAGGAACTTCACATCTGAAGCCAACTCCGGATATGTCAATGACAAGATAGTCAAGCCCAACTTTCAGGACGGTACCGCGGATTGACGAGATCACACCGAAAGCCTAGACAATGGCCGGCTATTTACGGCCTCGCTCGGCGGCGAGCCAAGCAACTTGCGCTGGAGTGAGGGATTTGTTGTCATTTGCTGTTCGGTCGCTGTGCCCGGCTCGCCACGCGTGTGTGATGGCCAGTGCTAATGCGTCAGCGGCGTCTGCCGGCGTTGGCGGAGAATCTAATTTCAGGATCCGAGTCACCATAGCGGTGACCTGTTTCTTATCCGCTGATCCGAATCCGGTAACTGCTGCTTTCACTTCGCTCGGTGTATAGAGACGCACCGGAATGTTACGTTCAGAAGCAAGGTAGATGGCGATTCCAGAGATTTGGGCGGTGCCAATAACCGTCGAGACATTCTGCTGGGCAAAAACGCGCTCAAGAGACACGACATCGGGCTTAGCGCTGTCGAAGATGTGCTCCAGTGATTTGCCAATCGAGTGCAGACGCTGATTGAGGCCGGCAGAGACGTCGCTACGCAATACCTCAACAGAAAGAAACCGGAGGTCCTTCTGGGCCACTCGGTCAATAATGCCCACACCGAGACGAGTCAGACCGGGGTCAATGCCGAGAATTCTCATGAGCAGGTGCGGACGCGGTGGCTAATCCGACTCTAACTGCGCCATCACTTCGGCCGTGAGATCGAAGTTACTGAACACGTTCTGAACGTCATCGCTGTCTTCTAGCGCATCGATAAGTTTGAAGATCTTCTGCGCGGTTTCAGCGTCAATCACCACCTTGAGGGTCGGCACGAACTCAGCGTCCGCTGAATCGTAGTCAATTCCGGCGTCGACAAGGGCTGACCGGACCGCAACGAGATCAGATGCTTCGGTGATGATTTCATATGACTCACCATTCGGCGTTCGTGAGACGTCTTCAGCCCCAGCTTCCAACACTGCTGCCAGGACATCATCCTCAGAGGCCGCGCTCGCTGGCACAGTGATAACTCCCTTGCGATGGAAGTTATACGCGACGCTGCCAGGATCCGCCATTGTCCCCCCGTTTCGCGTCATCGCGGTGCGCACCTCGGCCGCAGCCCGATTCTTGTTATCGGTAAGACACTCGATGAGTAGCGCGACACCATTTGGTCCGTAACCTTCGTACATGATTGTGGCGTAGTCAACTGCGTCACCTGTGAGACCCGCACCACGCTTGATGGCCCGGTCAATATTGTCATTCGGTACCGAAGTCTTCTTTGCTTTCTGCACCGCGTCTACAAGTGTGGGATTGCCGGCGAGATCAGCCCCTCCCAGTCGCGCCGCAACCTCAATATTCTTGATGAGTTTGGCGAACGATTTCGCACGCTTCGCGTCAATCGCGGCTTTCTTATGTTTGGTAGTTGCCCACTTGGAGTGACCTGACATCTTCTCTTCCTTAGTTTGAAGCTTCGAACTCTTGCCATGCTGCAGCGATGCGGGTTCGCACGTCTCCCAGCAACTGCGGCAGCGCTTTCGTCTTGGCAATGATCGGCATGAAATTTGCGTCTTGAGCCCAACGAGGAACAATGTGTTGGTGCAGGTGGCCCGCAATACCTGCCCCAGCGACCATTCCTTGGTTCATACCGATGTTAAATCCATCACTGCGAGACACCTTTGAAACCACTCGCATCGCCTTCTGCGTAAGTTCACCAATTTCAGCCACCTCTTCTGGACTAGCGAGGTCGTACGTCGATATATGACGATAGGGGCAGACAAGCATGTGCCCGGAGTTGTATGGAAAGAGGTTGAGCAAGACAAAGGCATGTTTGCCCCTCGCAACAATGAGGCCCTCTTCATCGCTGACTTGCGGCGCCCAACAGAAAGGACACTCTGTCTCATCAGGCTGTTGCCCGTGTTGAATGTAAACCATGCGGTGTGGGGTCCACAGTCGCTGAAATTCATCTGGCACACCTGCTAAGTGAGTGGGCTCGGCATCCACGGTAGATGTCTCTGTCCGCTCGTTATCGTCGTAATCATCGAGACTCAGCCTTGCCATGCGCTCGTTACCTGCTCATGATCGCTAATTGACTGCGTGATACGCGCAATTGCGGCTTCTATGGGCACACCGTTCATCTGGGTTCCATCTCTGAATCTGAAGCTCACTGTATTCGCTGAGCGGTCGTCTTCACCTGCGATCAAGATGATCGGCACTTTGGCCTTCGTCTGATTGCGGATCTTCTTCTGCATCCGTTCGTCGCTGGCATCAAGTTCAGCGCGAACCCCCGCTATTTGTAGCTGCACTACAACCTTAC
>JALRLI010000069.1 GCA_023254555.1 Microbacteriaceae bacterium | reverse complement strand
CGCTCTATGGTCTCGTTGCGAATATCGTCGCGGCACCAGCGGCGCCCGTGGCTACTCTCGTTGGGCTCGCAGCGTGCTTGACGCTGGCGGTCAATCAACATATTGGAGATATTTTGGTCTGGCTCACCTGGTGGCCAGCGTCTTGGATCTCTGAGACAGCACGATTTTTCAGTGGGCTTCCCGCAGCGCAGCTGCCGTGGATATCAGGATGGTTTGGGGCAGTGCTACTCGCAGTCATAAGTCTGACCGTCGTCTTGGCGTTCATGACAAGGCGAGCAACAGCGGCTTCACGCCGGGTGAGTCTCACAGCGGCAGTAATCTCGATGTCTGTACTTTTTTCATTCGCTGTTGTGCGACCTCTGGTGAGCTGGGCGAGCATCCCCAAAGATTGGCAGGTGTTTATCTGTGATGTTGGTCAGGGTGATGGCCTCCTCGTAAGGGGCAGCGGGGGAGTGATGTTGATAGATACCGGAATAGACCCCAACAAGATTGACTCGTGCCTCGACACAGCTTCGGTGTCCACAATTGACCTACTGGTGCTCACTCACGATGACAAAGACCACGTCGGAGGACTGAGCGGCATCGTCAATCGGGTGAAACGAGCGATAGTTTCTCCGCCGTTAGACAACGCAGCGCGACCGTCTGTTGAAATTCTTGAAAGGATGCGCGTTCCCGTATCAATCGGATCGAGAGGCATCAGTGGCAACCTAGGCGACTTGAGGTGGCAAGTCGTGTGGCCTGACTCACGTGTTCATCAGTCCACCACCAACGACTCGAGTGTCGTCATGCAGGTGGACTTGCCAAGCCTCACACTGCTCGCATTAGGCGATCTGGGGGAGGAGAAGCAGCAAGAGATGCTCAGGGCGGTTTTTGTGCAGCGGGTTGATATGGTCAAAGTGTCACACCATGGGTCAGCCGATCAAAGCGCGTTGCTTTACCAGCGCATCGCTGCCACATACGGGTTAATTTCGGTTGGAGCTGCCAACAGTTATGGTCATCCAACGGAAAAGACGTTACGAATGCTGCGAAACTCTCAGACCTTGCCACTGAGAACCGATGAGCTGGGGTCGATAGCCATCATGCGCTCACATGATGGGAAATGGCGAATATGGAGCGAGGCGAAGGTAGGCTAGCGACGTGAGCGACGCGAAACCCGCAACAAGGAAGCCGACTAGGGCGGTTTCAATCGAGCAGGTGACTCCGGCACAAGCCCACCCCGCAGCGGTAGTGCTGGTGACCGGTCCTGAAAACTTTCTTGCTGATCGAACCCAGCAGATGGTGCGGAGAGATCTTCGTGCTCAGGACGAGGCGCTTGAAATCCATGAGATTGATGCAGCCGGTTACACGAGTGGCGAGCTCTTTACGCTGGCAAGTCCTTCGCTGTTTGATGAACCGAGACTCCTCTTCGCGAGTGGTGTGGAGAAGTGCACCGACGCCTTCTTGGCAGACGCCTTGCGTTACATAGAATCCCCAGAGCCAAGTGCTACGTTGATTCTCAGGCATGCGGGAGGCAATCGGGGTAAGGCGCTTCTTGATGCGATTCGTGCGATGTCGCCGAGCGAGGCAGTAGAGGTTGTCTGCGCCGAACTCAAGAAGGATGCCGACCGGGCGGCCTTCGCCGCAGCTGAATTTCGCGCGCTTGGCGCGAAGGTCACTCCGCAAGCAGTTCGCGCCCTCTGCGCTGCGGTAGCAGATGATCTCGCAGAGCTGGCAGCAGCATGTGCGCAGCTCGTTTCTGATGCAGGCCTTGAGATTAGTGAAGAACAGGTTGATCGTTATTTCGGCGGCAAGGTCGAAACGAATTCTTTCAAAATTGCGGATACTGCGCTCGCCGGAAATACGGCAGAAGCGCTTGTGTTGCTTCGCCATGCGTTGCTGAACGGTTCTGAGCCGATTCCGATGTTAGCTGCGATTAATATGAAGCTTCGGGCTATGGCCAGAATTTACGGCGCAAAAGGGAGCTCAGCCCAGCTCGCCAAGGAGTTCGGCATGGCGCCGTGGCAGGTTGAACGCGCGCTAAAAGACGCTCGCAATTGGCGAGAACAAGATCTTGCACACATGGTGGAACTGGCTGCAGAAACCGATTGGGATCTCAAAGGGGGGAGTAAATCGCCGGAGTTCGCCCTAGAGCGACTCGTGACTCGTCTCTCGAAACGCGGTCGCGCCTGAACTTTCTCGAGCTGTGAACATTTGCAAGTGGGGCAAATAAAAACCCCGCCGAAGCGGGGCTTTCACGATGGTTGAGTTTGCTTAGAGCGCTGCAACCTGCTTGGCAATAGAAGACTTGCGGTTCGCAGCCTGATTCTTGTGAATCACGCCCTTGCTCACAGCTTTGTCGAGCTTGCGGTTGGCATTCTGCAGTGCTGCAGTTGCCTTAGCTTTGTCTCCCTCTGCAACAGCAGTGCGGGTGGCTCGCACAGCAGTCTTCAGCTCGCTCTTGACCGCCTTGTTGCGCTCTTGCGCTTTTTCGTTGGTCTTGATTCGCTTGATCTGCGACTTGATATTTGCCACTTGTAAAAATGCTTTCGTTCGTGTGTTGCTTGTTTCTGGCCGACCCCGCAAGAATCAAAGCGGGTGAGACACGCAGGCCAATGTAAAAGCCTACCAGTTATTGCTTCGCCTGACAACGCGAGAATTACTTAGGAGAGCGTGAGAAAGAGCTTTTCGAGTTCATCCAGAGTCAGTTGACCCTCTTGCTGAGTCTGATTTGGTCTACTCGGTTCGTCTTCGTGCTGCATGCAATTTTTCATGGCGTTCGAGATCAGCATGAAACCCGCGCGGTTGAGTGCATGCGAGACCGCAGCCAACTGTGTTACCACGTCCTTACAGTTCCCGTCAGCCTCGACTGCTTCAATAACCGCATTTAATTGGCCCTGTGCACGTCGTAAACGATTCTTAATTTGGCGCTGAGCGGCAAGAGCGTCATCGTTCATGTTAGGCATGCCATTCATCCTTCCAACTCGGTTCTTCGAGTATACCCATAGGGGTATCTTTCACTCGATCAGGCAGTCTTTCAGGCGTACATTGAGCAGCTGAGTGCGCCGGACCGCGTGCGCGCGCATCCGTGAAATAATGAACAGTCATGTCTCCTCGCACCTCGAACGCGCCAATTCCAGCACAAACAGCTCCTGAGCAGATTCGAAACTTCTGCATCATTGCGCACATTGATCATGGAAAATCGACTCTCGCTGACAGGATGCTGCAAATCACCGGAATCGTAAGCGACCGCGAGATGCGTGCGCAGTACCTCGATCGGATGGACATTGAACGCGAACGCGGCATCACGATCAAGTCTCAAGCTGTGCGAATGCCCTGGGATTGGGACGGCAAGCCTTATGCGCTGAACATGATAGACACGCCCGGTCACGTTGACTTCACCTACGAAGTCTCGCGCTCGCTTGCAGCCTGTGAGGGGGCGGTTCTGCTTGTCGATGCTGCGCAGGGGATTGAAGCCCAAACCCTCGCGAACCTCTACCTAGCGCTAGAAAATGACCTGACCATTATTCCGGTGCTCAACAAAATAGATCTCCCGGCGGCCGACCCTGAGAAATACTCAGAAGAACTCGCAAACCTGATTGGCGGAAATCCAGAAGATGTCCTCCGGGTTTCAGGTAAAACCGGTGTCGGCGTTGAAGCGCTGCTCGACACTGTTGTCGAGCGCATCCCAGCGCCGGTTGGCGATGCCGATGCGCCAGCACGCGCGATGATTTTTGACTCTGTTTACGACGCATACCGGGGTGTAGTCACGTACGTGCGCATGGTGGATGGCAAACTCACGCCCCGGGAAACCATTCAGATGATGTCGACCCGTGCGAAACATGAGCTTCTCGAAATAGGAGTTTCATCGCCTGAGCCGGTTCCAAGCAAAGGTCTCACGGTCGGTGAAGTGGGGTATCTCATCACCGGCGTAAAAGATGTGCGTCAGTCCAAAGTCGGCGACACCATCACCGACGCGCAGAAGCCGGCCTCCGAAGCGCTGCCGGGATATGACGACCCGAAACCGATGGTGTTCTCAGGGCTGTATCCGATTGATGGGAGCGACTACCCGATTCTGAGGGATGCGCTTGACAAGCTCAAGCTTTCAGACGCCGCCTTGCAGTATGAGCCAGAAACCTCGGTCGCACTTGGATTTGGGTTTCGATGCGGCTTCCTCGGCCTGCTTCATCTCGAAATTATTACCGAACGACTTCGGCGTGAATTTGATCTTGATCTGATTACGACCGCGCCTTCTGTTATCTATCAGGTCGTAGGAGAAGACAGCAAGGAAGTCACGGTAACGAATCCCAGCGAGTTTCCTGCCGGCAAGATCCATAGCGTACGCGAGCCGATTGTGAAGACAGCCATCCTTGCGCCCAAGGATTATGTCGGCGCGATCATGGAGCTCTGTCAGAGTCGCCGAGGAACATTACTGGGTATGGATTATCTGAGCGAGGATCGAGTTGAACTTCGCTACAACATGCCCTTGGGCGAAATTGTCTTCGACTTTTTTGATCACCTCAAAAGCCGTACGCAGGGATATGCGAGTCTTGACTACGAGCCGGCTGGCGAGCAAGAGTCTGACCTCGTCAAAGTCGACATTCTGTTGCAGGGTGAAACGGTTGACGCGTTCAGCGCCATCGTACATCGCGAAAAGGCATACAGCTACGGAACGATGATGGCTGAGCGGCTTCGAAAGCTGATACCAAGACAGCAATTCGAAGTTCCAATTCAGGCTGCAATCGGATCGCGAATTATTGCTCGTGAAACCATTCGCGCGATTCGAAAAGATGTGCTCGCAAAGTGTTATGGCGGCGACATCAGTCGTAAGCGCAAGCTGCTCGAGAAGCAAAAAGAGGGCAAAAAGCGAATGAAGATGGTTGGCCGAGTGGAGGTACCGCAGGAGGCGTTCATCGCAGCGCTGAGTGGGGAGACGGAAACGAAGGATAAGAAATAGTGTCCCGCCGCGCATCCCACATTGATATCGCAGGCACATATTCACCTGTCGGTGCGAGTAACGACCCAAATATCGTTCGCTTTCCGCCCGAGGGTTACGTCACCTTTCAGAGCGATGTTTACGCGGGTTCTGGCCCGTCGCGATTCCGACTTGCTGTCGACGATCTGATGACATGGGGTGCCCAGAGGGGTGCAGGAATAGATGTGACCGACGTGACGTACGGAGATCAATCCGGCTACCAGGGTGTGAAGTTCGATGAGGATGGAACCCCAATCGCTCCCCAAGACAGTGATGAATCGACGTACTCAGCCACAGGCGAGCCGTTCATCGTCGCTGATACTGAGGCGACGCTCAATTGGCCACGAAAGTCACTGCGCTGGCCGCTTCTTCCCACGTCACGTCGTGTTCGAGTTGTGTACACAATCGATGAGCCTAATCGTCAGGGCTT
>JALRLI010000068.1 GCA_023254555.1 Microbacteriaceae bacterium | reverse complement strand
CCGCTTTCAGTTGCTTTCGATGACGGTGCAAGATGAAGAGCGAGTAATCGATACCCACCGCGAGGCCGAGCATGACGCCTAGCGTTGGTGTGGTTGAACTCATCTCAATCACGCTGGCAAGCGCCAGGGTGCCGAGAGCGCCGATGCCGACACCGATGAGTGCTGTCAGCAGCGGCAGACCAGCGGCAACCAAGCTGCCGAGCATCACAATCAGCACGATTGCAGCAATCACGAGACAGGCCTTCGAGCGACTGCATGAGGTCGTTCGAAAATTCAACGTCAACACCACTGATCGGCTCTGCCGAGATGGCGTCGGCAACGGCGGTACGCGTGCTGACTTCTACTTCTGAGAGTGGCTTATTGAACATCACCGTGGCAATGGCGGTCGAGCCATCTGCTGAGACCACCCTGAAGTCTTCAGCGGCGGCGAGCAGTGCCTGGCCCCATTTCAGTTTCTCAATCTGCCCGGGGAGTTCGGCTTTTGCTTTATCGAGCTCTGCCTGAGCGTTCGTGAGCTCAGTCTTACCCGAATCAAGTTTTGCCTGCCCTGCGACAATCTGGCGCTGACCGGCAGCGAGTTCAGCCTTCTTGGCGTCGAGCTGGGCCTGGCCCGCGAGAATCTGCTGCTTCTGGCCGAGTAGCTCCTGATACTGGGGGATGCCGGTCATGCCCGCTGCTTCGAGCTGTGCCAGGCCATTGTTGACCGCGGTAAGGTTTTTGGTCAGCTCAGCTTGGGCCGCATCTAACTGCTGTTTCCCCGAGGTGAGCTGTCGCTGTGAGCTTGCAAGCTGCACCGAACCAGCATTGAGGTCTGCCCAGCCCGAATCAATTTTTGCTTGCGCATCTGCCATCTGCTGTGGCGCATTATCGACTTTGGCCTGGGCATCAGCGAGTTCTTGGGCTTTTTCGTCTTTGGTTGCCTGGGTGGCGAAAGGATCGATGATTGAGTTGACGCCGGCAATTTCTTCAGCCGCAGAAAGACGAGCAGTGATCTCCTCTTTCTGCGTCGCCGTGAATGCCGAGCCGTCACTGGTGTGAAAGACAATCTGCGCTGAACCACGGCTCGCCTCGGGAAAATTCTTTTTCAGGTCGTCGATAACCTGCTGCGCGGGGGTTCCCTCAAGTGTCATGTTTGACGTGAACTTACCGCCGAGCGTGAGCGCGGTCGTGGCGACACCCGCCAGAATCACGAGCCATGCAACAACGACGATCCATGCTCGTTTTGCTGAGAATTTGCCCAGTAGGAATAAGAATTTGGCCACTGTTTCCTCACAGTTGAAGTCAGAATCAGCTTTACAATAAAAACCAACATTTGTAGGATAACTAACAGTTGTTGGAAAACCCAATTCACGACGATGATTCAAGGCAAGTTCTCAGACAGAGCGGAAGGTGTGCGAGATGGCGCAGGCAATGAGCACTGATCCGCGCATCCAACGCACCCGATCAAGCCTGCAAACTGCGCTTCTGCAGCTCTGTAAAAAGCGCGATCTCGATGACGTGTCGATTTCTGAGATTGCTGAAGCAGCGGGCGTGAATCGAACCACGTTTTATCAGCACTACCCCGACATCAACACCCTGCTTGCTGACGCACTTGACAGCTTCGCTGATGACGCACACGCGCAGCTGCAAACCGCACTGCCAAACTTCGAAGAAGTTGGGCCGGGCGAAATCATCCTTCGCTTCCTACAACACCTGCACGATAACTCCTCGCTGTACCGCAAGGTCTTCAACTCAAGCAGCTCCCCCGTGCTCGTTGCAAGGCTCACGCAGCGCGTTTCAGACATCGCAGAGATGGGGATGCGTGCAAAAGACTTTGACGAATCAGAGATGCCAATCGAGGTTGCCGCTGCCAGTCAGGCCGGCGCGATAGTTGGCATTCTCAGCGCCTGGCTCAAGATGAAGCCCTTGCCTTCAGCAGAGACTGCCACCGGCTGGGTTCTCTCAAGCCTGAGGTTGAACGAAGTCGGCTAACTAGGCTTCGAGCTTGGCTTTCAACGCCGCCAGGCCATCGGTGAAGTTTTTTACCATCATTTTGTCGAACTGAAAAATCGCGTTCATGAATCGAGCTTTTGCGTCTCGCTCGCCGTTCATTGCCCACGTCACACGAGTTTCGCCATCGGTACTCGAGAGCGACCAACGAATGTCTGCAATCTCTTCGTTCGGCATCATGAACTTCATCTGCAACCGGATCAGGGTATCTGGATGAAGCGCCAGGATGGTCATCTCTCCGCTCCCCATGCGCTTATCGCTGTAGGTGTAGGTTGCCCCGACTTGATCGGTGACCTCGCTGAGCTGCATTGTCATATTCTTGGCCATCGCCGCGAAGGGATTCCAATCGTCGAAGTTCTTCAGGTCACGCATGTACTCGAAGACTTGCTTTTGGCTCGCCTTGACCATTACCGAGGCGGTTATCTCATACGGTTTCGTTGCCATGGAGACGCTCTATTCGCCAACTAAGAAGGTGAACTCAATCTCAACCGGAGCATCGAGTGGCAGCACAGCCACTCCGACTGCCGATCGGGCGTGGCTCCCAGCCTCACCAAACACCTCACCCATAAAGACCGACGCGCCATTTGCGACCGCTGGCTGACCTGTGAAGGATGGATCGGATGCGACAAAGGCGGTGATGCTCACAACCCGCTCGATGCGATCAAGCGAACCGAGAACACCCTTGGCCGCCGCTAGACCGTTAAGGGCACACTGCTTGGCGAGGTCTGCAGCAACCTCGGGCGCAACCAGCCCGTCACCTTCGCCGACTTTGCCGGTGTGGGTGAGCTTGCCATTGATAAAGGCGAGCTGACCTGAGGTGGTGACCAACCGGCCGTAGTGCACAGCAGGAATGTAAGCCGCAACCGGCGCCGCAATCTCTGGCAGTTCACAGCCGAGTTCTTTCAGCCGTTCTTCAATTTTCGACATTAGAAAACCTTTCGCTTGAAATACGCGACGTTGCCACCGGCGGGGCCCTCCACTATTTGTACCAGCTCCCAGCCTTGCTCACCCCAGTTATTCAGGATCTGGGCTTCGTTGTGAAGCAGCAGCGGAGTAACGAAGTACTCCCAGCGTTGAGGTTCGTGATTCGTTTCGTCCGGCACTGGATTATCCAATCTTGCAAAGTGGCTGTGAAAGCAGAGGCGCCGGGATGATTCCCAGAAACATCGCCTATCCTTGATTGTATGACTGCAAAGCCATCACCGACTTCGCGTGCCAAAAAGAAGATCCAGACTCTGGTGCCAAAACGCACCTTTACCGGGGCTTCTGGAGCGTTTCTCGGCGCCATCGGCATGAGCGTAATTGCAGGTGTATTGGTCACTGCGGGGCTCACCCCCGTTGTGGCGATGGCGGGCGCAACGGCCAACACTGCCATCGACCTCTTCGAGAACTTGCCAGACCATCTCGGCATCGACAAACTTGCTCAACCCTCGACGCTCTACTCAACCACCGACAGTGGTGAGCTCGTCAAAATTGCTTCGTTCTACGCCCAAGACCGCGTCGAGGTCGAATGGAATGACATCTCGCAGTACGCGAAAGATGCAGCAGTCGCAACCGAAGATCCGCGCTTCTACTCGCACGGCGGCGTTGACCTTCTCGCGACTTCGCGTGCGGTTGTGAGCAACGCTCTTGGGCAAGACGTCAGTGGCGCATCCACGATCACGATGCAGTACGTGCGCAATGTGCTGATTCAGGCTGCTGAAGCCAAACTCGACAAAAAAGAGCGCAAAGCGGCTTACGACGAAGCCATGCGGCAAACCGCAGACCGCAAGCTCAAAGAGATGCGGCTGGCAATTGGTATCGAAAAGAAGTACTCAAAAGATGAGATTCTGCAGGGGTACCTCAATATCGCACTCTTTGGTCGACAGATTTACGGAATCGAATCGGCCGCAAGCTACTACTACGGCACGAACGCAAAAGATTTGACGCTCGCACAGGCTGCCAGCTTGATTGCCATCGTGAACAACCCGTCAGTTCTACAAATCGATATCCCCGAAAACATTGAAGCGAACACTGCACGACGTGACCGAATTCTGGGCGACATGCTCAACCGCGGCAAAATCACGCAGGCGCAATACGACGAAGCCGTCGCTACCCCGGTTGAACCAAAAATTACGCCGAAGGCTTCTGGTTGTAGTCAAGCAGGGTTCAACGGAAGCTTCTGTGACTATGTCACCCGCTACATCTTGCGAGATAAAAACTTTGGCAAAACCGAAGAAGAGCGCTTTTACCACTACCAAAGCGGCGGATACAAGATCATCACCACGCTTGATGCTGAAATGCAGCAGGCCGCGATTGACACTATTCAGCGCACCGTGCCTCCAACCACCCCCGGTATCGACATTGGTGCAGCTGCGGTCTCGGTCGGCGTAGGTACCGGCAAGGTGCTCACGATGGCGCAAAACCGACCCTATAGCGATGTGCCAGAAGACCTCGCGGCTGATCCCGGTCTTACCGCAATCAACTACAGCACCGACTTTGAAGACGGTGGTTCTACTGGTTTTCAGGTTGGTTCTACTTACAAGCCGATCACGCTCTCTGAGTGGATTCGAACCGGTCACTCCTACATGGACCTTGTCAATGTGAACGGTCGCACCGTGCAGATGCAGTCATTCAAAGACTCCTGTAACGCTGACGGCGTGGCAGGGTATGGCCCCTTTACCTTCACGAACGATAACCTCGGCACCCGTGGAAGCCAGACGGTGAGAACCGGTGTTGCCCAGTCGGTCAACGGTGCATTCGTCTCGATGGCTCAGAAAATGGATCTCTGCGACATTAAGAAGATGGCAGAAGCGCTTGGCATTCACCGTGCTGATGGTGACCCGCTCAAGGGCAACCTGTCATCCGTTTACGGTGGTACAGACGAAATCGCCCCCATCACGATGGCGGCTGCGTATGCAACGTTCGCCAGCGGCGGCAAGTACTGCACCCCGGTGCCCATTGAGAAGATCACTGATTCCAGCGGCGCAGAGGTGAAATTCACCAAGAGCAAGTGCAAGCAGGCAATCGAGCCCCGAGTAGCAGCCGGCGTCGCAGCAACACTCGAGTACAACGTGCAGAGTGGTCTCGGTCGCCACGCGCGCAGTGCCATTGGAATCCCACACATTGCCAAGACCGGTACCACTGATGATGTTGTTGATAACTGGACTGTCGGCGCGAGCACCAAGGTTGCAACCGCGGTTTGGGTGGGTAACGTCACCGGTAAGGTCGGAATGCGCGTGGGCAGCAGCCTGCAAGTAGCCGATATGTCAATCTGGCCAGCGATTATGAACGTCGCTGACAGGGTCTACGGCGGAGAACCCTTCGCTAAGGCTGACAGCAAGGCAACCACGGTTCAAATGGCGGCTCTGCCCGATGTTGCGGGCAAGTCATTTGCCGATGCGAAGAGGCTGCTCGAAGAGATTGGGTTCACGGTCACCGATGGTGGCGACACCGACTCTGATCGCCCCGCCGGT
>JALRLI010000067.1 GCA_023254555.1 Microbacteriaceae bacterium | reverse complement strand
CGAAACGACGCGATCACCGAGGATCAACTGCCTGCCCTCGTAGCCAAGTTCGACGGTGTATTGATTTCGCCAGGGCCGGGTAAGCCTTCAGAAGCTGGTATTTCAGAAGCGATGGTCAAGCTTGCCTTGGATCGGCCAATTCCGGTGCTCGGTGTGTGTCTTGGACACCAGGCGATTGCCGAAGTTTCAGGTGCGGTCGTGAGCCACGCAAGCGAACTGATGCACGGCAAAGTTTCGAGAGTGCGTCACACTGGAGACTCGTTTTTTGCCGACGTACCGCGTGTTTTCGATGCCACTCGGTACCACTCATTGGCGGTTGAACGTGACACGGTTCCTGCAGAGCTCGAAATTACAGCGGAAACTGAAAACGGTACGGTGATGGCTCTTCGCCATCGCGAGCGGCCAATCTGGGGTGTTCAATTTCATCCAGAGTCGGTTCTGACAGAGGGTGGTTACCAGATGCTTGGCAACTGGTTAGAGTCGCTGGGTCTGGTCGGAGCCGCAAAGAAGGCTGCTAGCTTGAGCCCGCTGGTCGCCGGGGCTTAGCGAGCTGAGTCCTCTTCGGTTACCCTGCGCAGTAAGTCAGGGTCACCGTTATGCCCTGCTTCTGTTGGCCGACTGCTGACTGTGAGGTGACAGGTGCTCCGGTTTGTGGCGCGCATCCTGTCTGACCATTCATCTGAACACCAAGCTGTAATTGGCTCAACACGTCGCGGGCAACAGCCATCGTCTGGCCCTTCACATCAGGCACGGTAACCATGCCGGTGGAAACCACAAGGTTAACGGTTTTCCCAGGCTTGACGGTGGTGCCTGAGCCGGGGGTGGTTGAGATAACAACATCGGCGCCAAGGCTCGGGTGGTCTTCTTTTGAGACGGTGCCGATTTTAAGGCCCGCATCCTCCAGCTGTGCGATCGCGTCGGCCATGGTGAGCAAAGTCACATCTGGTATGTCGATTGAGTCGCGACCCTTTGAAATGTAGAGCTTGATATTTTCGCCAGTACGAACTCGGGTGCCAGCTTCTGGGTCGCTACGAAGTACTCGGCCAGAGACGGTGTCTTCGCTCGCCTCCAAAACGGTGCGGTAAGTCAGGTCGAGGTCATCGAGCATTGCTTTGGCTTCTTTTTCGGTGATGCCTACCATTTCGGGGATTACCCGGGTATCGGCCGGAGTGATGCTCATCGAGCTCAGGTTCGCCAGCCAGTACATGCCGGCCACGATAATGACACCTATTGTGATGATTGCGGCCCAAGTCCACATCACCGGTGGACGAATTTGTGTGCGAACCCCACCTGAGCCTGAGAGTTCACGAACGCTATCACTGGCGCTCGCAACCGCGGCGGCTCCGAGCAGCGCGTCTAATCCGCCCTGATCGACTTCGAAATCAGGCACTTTACCGCTGGCAGCATCCTTGAGAAATTCACGAAATTCAGCCGCGGTTTGAAAGCGTTTGTTCTTGTCTTTTGCCAGCGCCTTCAGCACCACTTTGTCGAGCGCTGGCGTGACCGACTCTTTTCGCTCGCTTGGTGCAACCGGACGCTCGCTCACATGCTGGTACGCAACCGAAACTGCAGAGTCACCCTTGAATGGAACGGTTCCGGTGAGCAGTTCGTACAACACAACGCCTGTCGAGTACAGGTCGGTTCGTGCATCCACTGAATCGCCCTTTGCCTGTTCGGGCGAGAAGTACGCGGCGGTGCCGAGAATGGCCGTGGTGTGCTCGACTGAGGTGGATGACTCGGAGATTGCGCGCGCGATACCAAAATCCATCACCTTAACCTGGCCGGTTTTGGTGATCATAATGTTCGCGGGCTTGATATCGCGGTGGATGACGCCGGCCTTATGAGAATACTCGAGGGCAGTCAGCACATCCTCAACAATCATGCACGCTTCGCGTTGGCCGAGGGGATTCTTCGAGAGCAACTGACGGAGGTCTTGCCCCTCGACGTATTCCATCACGATATATGGAACCGAGCTCGTGCCATCGGCAGTTTCGATTACCTGCTCGCCAGCATCATAGACACGCACGATTGTGGGGTGCGCCATGCGAGAGGCCGCCTGTGACTCAGCCTTAAAGCGTGAGCGAAGCATCTCGTCGTTTGAGAGGTCAGATTTCAAGATTTTGATCGCAACCTGGCGACCAAGCTTGTTGTCTAACCCGCGATAGACCAGTGACATGCCCCCCTGGCCAATGAACTCACCAAGCACGTAACGATCGGCGATAATTCGCTGTTGATCTGTCACGTCGATTTCTCTTTCTCGGTGTTTGTACTCTTAGTTTAGAGTTCGATATATTCTTTGGCCCCGCAGGCTAGGCGAGAATCTCATTCTCGCCAGTTGTGGGTCTAGGTTGTGGTTGGGCTCGGTGTTGGCGTCGGGGTTACCGCTGACACCGTCACCTGAAGAGCTGGCGACCACCCGGATTGCTGGTTTGTGATGCCCGGACCGCCACAGACCACGGCGTAGCTCACAGAGAAGTTCTGCGAGTTCACTTGGATGCTTGCGGTGCGGCCAGACCCGGGCTGCTGCAAGATTTTAGGATCGCCACCGGTTGTCTGAACCATGTACTCCTGAATTGTGGTTCCGGCAGCGCAGAGGTTCGAGCCGTCATTCCAGCTCACACTGATCTGGGTACCGGCAGGAATTGAAGTGCCGGGAGCGACACCGTTAATATAGGCAGCGGATGTTGGGGTGGTCGGAGTTCCGAATGCTACATAGTACGTCAGCTTGATTGGCGTATTGAACGGAACGGACTTACCCTCTGGTGAGACAGACTGAACGGTGTTTACCTTGTTGTCTGCGGCTGGATCACCGGCAACTCTGGTGACGTTGGTGAAGCCGGCATCCTGCAATTTTTGCTCAGCCGCATCGATGTTCAGCCCAACGAGAGCGCTGTCAACAATGGGTCCCGCGGTGGCTTTTTTAGTCGTGCTCGTCGTTGAAGTTGACGTTTTGTCACCGCCCCCTCCACCAGAGGTGAGCACAGCAACAGTGGTGCCAGTCACCAGGAGTAGCAAGATAGCCACGAGCGTAATGAGAGGCCACGTCCAGGGGCTTCTCTTCTTTTGCTCTTCGACTGGTTCGTCATCATGCATTGCAACGGCACCCGCGCCCGCAGCGGCTGCAGGCAACATCGTCGTTGCGGCATCTGATCCGGGCTGCGTTAGTACAGTGGTGGCCGCATCGGTTGAGACTGAAACCGCCGATGCACCAAGCACGGCGGGCACGTATGTTGCCGCCGTCTCGACGTCACCGCGATGCAAGGCCGCAGCTGCCTGAGCGAGTTTTGCGGCACTCGCTGGACGCTTCGCGGCATCCTTTTCGAGACAGGCGAACACCAGGTTTCGAACAGGTTCTGAAACGGTTGCGGGAAGCTCCGGCGGAGCATCGTTTATCTGCGCCATTGCGATTGCCACCTGCGATTCACCGGTGAACGGGCGTCGACCCGCGAGGCACTCGTACGCCACAACGCCAAGCGAGTAAATGTCTGTCGCCGAAGTGGCTGACTGTCCACTTGCCTGCTCAGGGGCGAGGTACTGCACGGTTCCCATCACCTGACCAGTGGCGGTGAGTGGAACCTGATCAGCGATGCGAGCAATTCCGAAGTCGGTGATCTTCACTCGACCCTCGGGAGTGATGAGCAGGTTGCCAGGCTTAATGTCGCGGTGGACCAGTCCCGCGTCGTGTGCTGCCTGAAGTGCGGTAGCGGTTTGAGCAATGATGCCGAGCACTCGATCGGCAGGAATCACTCCCTCGCGCTCGATGATTGCTGAAAGGGGTTCACCGGGTACAAGCTCCATCACGATGTATGCGGAACCCTGCTCTTCGCCGTAATCGAAAACGTTCGCGATGCCCTCGTGATTGACGAGCGCTGCGTGACGAGCTTCGGCGCGAAAGCGTTCGAGAAAGCCCGGGTCGCCCATGTATTCATCTTTGAGAATTTTGATGGCCACAGTGCGTCCAATCACACTGTCTGTAGCCTCCCAAACTTCACCCATTCCCCCGATTGCGATCCGGGATTTGAGTTCGTATCTTCCGCCGAAGGTTAAGCCTTGAACTGGTCTCATTGGGCTAACACCGCTTCCATTACTTGTTTTCCGATAAGTGATGCCAAGTCGTATGACGTGGCCTGGTAGTTGAACTTGGGGCCGCCACCGTTTTCGATGACTACAGCTATTGCAACTTTAGGATCATTGGCTGGGGCGAAGCCGGTGAACCACAGCGTGAAGGGCTTATCATTTCCGCTTTCATCTTTGCCGTTCTCAGCAGTACCGGTTTTCCCGCCAACGGCGACTCCAGGTATTGCAGCCTTCGCAGCAGTGCCGCCAGGATCAGCGACAACAGACTGCATCATCGAGTTGAGCGTCTGCGCGGTCGCTTCCGAAATCGGTGTGCCAAGAATTTCGGATGCAAAACCAGACTGGGTTGAAAGATTCGGAGCCACGACGGACTGCACAAGTTGGGGCTTCATCATGGTGCCGTTATTTGCGATAGCGGCAGACACCATTGCGATCTGCAGCGGAGTAGCGCGCACATCCAGCTGACCAATAGACGCGAGTGCAAGCTGTGCATCGTCAACGACCACAGGAAATTCACTCGGAGTCACTGTCAGTGGAATGTCGGTGCCTGAACCGAATCCGAACGCCTTCGCCATCTTGGTCACCGTCTGACGATTGAGTTCAATCGCCAGTTCGGCAAACGGGATGTTGCATGAGAACACCAGCGCTTGACGCATTGTCACTTTCTCACCAGGGCCGCACTTTGTTCGAGACGCGTTCATCATGACAGCGTCTGACTGCGGGAGTTGGAAGGCTGCGGGATTCGCAAAGGTCGAATCTGGTGTGTAGTTGCCAGTCTCAAGCGCGGCAGCTGCGTCGATGAGTTTGAACGTGGATCCCGGGTGGTACAGGTCACCGTTTATCGTTCGGTTGATCAGCGGCTTGCCAGGGTCGGCCTCGAGCTCTTTGTACGTTTTTATGATCTGCGCATCGTCATTTCCCGAGAGGGCGTTCGGGTCATAGCTTGGATTCGACGCCATCGCCAGCACCTTGCCGGTTTTTGGATCGAGCGCCACGATTGCTCCGCTCACGCCGTCAAGCGCACTCATTGCAACCTTCTGAACTTCTGGGTCGAGGGTGAGTTCGACTGCTGAGCCCTGCGGGGGCTGCCCGCTGATAATGCGGTTCAGGCGGTCGAGAAACTGAGATTCACTGTCGCCGCTGAGTTCACGATTCATCGCGGCTTCTATGCCTGTTGCGCCCTGGTAGCGGCTGAAGTACCCAGTTACGGCCGCGTACTGAGAACCTTCGGTGTAGACGCGGGTGAATTTGTATTCATCATCAGTTGGCTCCGAAAGTGCTACTGGGCTGCCAGACACCAAAATAGGGCCTCGTTCGACGCCGAAACTGTTCTTCATCGTGCGCTGGTTGCGAGCATCCGCTTTCAGCTCATCAGCGTTGACGAACTGAATCATTGTGATGGCGAACAGGAGGACGGCGA
>JALRLI010000066.1 GCA_023254555.1 Microbacteriaceae bacterium | reverse complement strand
CCAGGAGCTCGGTGAAACGCGTGTTGAGCACTATAACCTCCGCCCTGTTGTAGGGGCTAGCTTACTGAAATCGCCTTGTCGCTTGGCTCAATTGGGGATGGCAGGTGCGCATGGCCACCCAAGAAAGTATCAACTTCAGCTGCTGCGGCCCGCCCCTCAGCGATAGCCCAGACGATGAGTGACTGCCCCCGACCGGCGTCGCCAGCGACAAATACGCCAGGCTCACTCGTTGCGTAACGACTATCGCGCGAGTAACAGCTCTTGTGGTTCAGGTCTAGGCCAAGTTCAGCGACGGCTCCGTTCTCTTCGGTGCCTGTGAAGCCGAGCGCTAAGAACACGAGGTCGGCCTTGATGTCGCGTTCGGTGCCAGGGATTGGCACACGCTTTCCATCGATGAATCCAGTTTCAGCAACTCGCAATCCAGTGAGTGCGCCCTTGGAATCTTTGACATATTCGACTGTCGAAGCAAGAAACTCGCGCATGCCACCCTCTTCGTGAGCACTCGCCATTTCAAACAACACCGGATGCATCGGCCACGGGGCACTCGCTGGGCGCTCATTCGGTGGCTGCTTACCGATTGCCAGCGTGGTAACCGAGGCTGCTCCCTGCCGGTGAGCAGTACCGATACAGTCTGCTCCGGTGTCACCACCACCGAGCACGACGACGTGCTTGCCCTTGGCGTTGATTGCGGCAGGTACTCCCCCAGCGAGTTCGCGGTTGGCCTGCACGAGGTATTCCATCGCGAAGTGCACGCCCCGGGCATCCCGCCCTGGCACGGCGAGATCTCGAGGCTGCTGGGCACCGGTAGCGATGATTACGGCGTCGTAACGACGGCGAAGTTCAGCCCAGCTGAGGTCTTTCCCAATCTCGATCCCAGGCCTGAATCGCGTGCCCTCGAACTGCATCTGCTCGATGCGGCGATCGATGTGACGTTTTTCGAGTTTAAAATCAGGGATACCAAACCGCAGTAGCCCGCCAATCTTCTCATCACGCTCGAAAACTGCCACTGTATGCCCAGCGCGAGTGAGTTGCTGCGCGGCAGCGAGGCCGGCAGGGCCTGAGCCAACAACGGCAACCGTTTTACCGGTCAGGCGTTCTGGTGGTATCGCATCAACCCAGCCGTTTTCGAAGGCGGTATCGATAATCGAGACTTCGACCTGCTTGATAGTCACTGCAGGCTGTGAGATACCGAGTACACAAGCCGACTCACAAGGTGCCGGGCACAGCCGCCCGGTGAACTCCGGAAAGTTGTTGGTTGCGTGCAACCGGTCGCTCGCTGCACGGTCGGCGCCGCGGTAGACCAGATCGTTCCACTCGGGAATCAAGTTGCCGAGTGGACAACCCTTGTGGCAGAACGGCACACCGCAATCCATGCAACGGCTCGCCTGGCGGCGAACCGTTTCACCATCGCGTTCTTCATACACTTCGTTCCAGTCAAGAATGCGAACCGAAACTGGTCGACGCGCAGGGAGCTCACGCTCTGTGTGCTTGAGAAATCCGCGTGGATCAGCCATGAGTAGCCTCCAAAATTCGGTTCCAGACAATTTCTCCGTCTGGGTCTAGCCCTTCTGCTGTTGCGTGTGATCGCACTGCCAACACGTTTGAGTAGTCGCGCGGGAGCACCTTGCTGAACCTGCCAACATTCGAAACGAAGTCGGCGAGCAATTCGGCAGCGCGCTGAGAGCCCGTCTTAGCCAGGTGCGCTTCGAGTTGCTGTTTCACGAGCTCAGCGTCTGTGTTATCGAGTGGCGAGATGATGAGCTCGCCGGCAGCCATCGCCTCTGCGTTGAGCATCCGCTCATTCAAGTCGAGTACGAACGCGGTTCCGCCCGACATACCGGCACCAAGGTTTCGTCCGGTCTTGCCGAGGATGGTCACGATTCCGCCGGTCATGTACTCGAGTGCGTGATCACCCACACCCTCAACGACCGCGACCGCGCCGGAATTTCGCACCATGAAGCGCTCTCCGACCACACCACTAATGAAGATGGATCCGCTCGTTGCGCCGTAGCCGATGACGTTACCCGCGATGACGTTCTCATCTGCCGCGAACTTCGCGTCAGCACTCGGGTGCAGCACTATCTCGCCGCCAGAGATGCCCTTGCCCACGTAGTCATTCGCTTGACCAGCCAGCTCGAGCGTGATTCCTCGAGGGATGAAGGCTCCGAGTGACTGACCCGCAGTTCCGGTCAGCTCGACGTGAATTGTGCCTGGCTCGAGCCCATCAACCCCGTAACGCTTTGTCAGGTTGTGACCGAGCATCGTTCCCACTGCGCGGTCGGTGTTTCGAATGGGCAGCTTCAAACGGGTTGCAGCACCAGTCTCAAGTGCTGTCGCAGCGAGCGCCATGAGCTCAACATCAAAGTGTTCATCCAACTCGTGATTCTGAGTTGTGCTGTTCTTTCTCGGACCCTGAGTGTTAGAAGGATCATGCAGTATTGGGCTCAAATCGAGACCTGATGCCTTCCAGTGTGAAAGAGCACGATTCACATCGAGCGCTTCGGTGTAGCCGACAGCCTCGTCAATGCTTCTGAAGCCGAGCTCTGCCAAGATTTCCCGGACCTCTTGGGCGATGAACTCAAAGAAGTTCACCACAAACTCAGGCTTTCCCGTGAAGCGTGCACGAAGTTCAGGGTTCTGTGTTGCAACACCAACAGGGCAGGTGTCGAGGTGACACACGCGCATCATGATGCAGCCTTCAACGACGAGCGGGGCTGTTGCAAAGCCAAACTCTTCAGCGCCCAAGAGCGCTGCGATCACAACGTCACGACCCGTCTTGAGCTGACCGTCTACCTGCAGCACAACGCGATCGCGCATGTTGTTGAGGCGCAGTGTCTGCTGTGTTTCAGCCAGGCCGAGCTCCCAAGGAGTTCCTGCATGCTTCAGCGAGTTCATGGGGCTCGCACCGGTTCCCCCGTCGTAGCCCGAAACAAGAATGACATCACTCAACGCCTTCGCCACGCCGGCGGCGACTGCACCGATACCACTCTGGCTCACCAGTTTGGTGTGGATGCGCGCGCTCGGGTTTGCCCGCTTCAAATCGAAAATCAGCTGCTTCAAGTCTTCGATCGAGTAGATATCGTGATGCGGAGGTGGCGAGATGAGCCCGACACCGGGAGTCGCATGACGTGTCTTGGCGACCCATGGGTACACCTTCTCAGGCGGTAACTGACCGCCCTCACCTGGCTTGGCACCCTGAGCGAGTTTGATCTGAATGTCATCCGCGTGGGTGAGATACATGCTGGTAACACCGAACCGACCCGAAGCCACCTGCTTGATTGCACTACGGCGCTGGGGATCGAGCAGCCGCTCTACGTCTTCGCCACCCTCGCCGGTGTTCGACTTACCGCCGAGCCGGTTCATCGCAATTGCCAGCGTCTCGTGAGCCTCTTTCGAGATGGATCCGTAGCTCATCGCGCCGGTTGAGAAACGCTTCACTATTTCACTGATTGGTTCGACATCATCGATAGAGATTGGCTCGCGGTCACTGTTGAAGCCAAACATTCCGCGGAGCGTCATGAGGTGCTCAGACTGGTTGTTCACCAGCTCGGTGTACTGCTTGAAAATGTCGAAACGACCTTCGCGAGTCGCGTGCTGCAGCTTGTAGATGGTTTCAGGATTGAAGAGGTGGGGTGATCCATCCCGACGCCACTGGTATTCGCCACCTGTTGGCAGCACCTGGTGCGCAAGCGGAGCCCGGTCTTCTGGATAGGCCGAGCGGTGACGCATGAGATTTTCGCGCGCAATAACGTCGATGCCTATACCGCCGAGCCGCGATGCTGTACCGGTGAAGTACTGATCTACTACGTCTTGGCCGAGCCCGATTGCCTCAAATGTCTGCGCCCCTGCATACGAGGCGAGCGCTGATACGCCCATCTTCGACATAATCTTGAGCAAACCCTTGCCAAGGGCCTTGATCAGGTTCTTGACCGCTTTTTGTTCGGTGACACCTTCCAGCACTCCCGTTCTCACGAGAGACTCGACGGTTTCCATCGCAAGGTATGGGTTCACCGCTGAAGCGCCGTAACCAATCAGCGTTGCGACGTGGTGAACCTCGCGGACATCACCAGCTTCGACTATCAGCCCAACACTCATTCGGGTTGTCTTGCGAATCAAATAGTTGTGAATCGCAGACAGCATCAGCAGCGACGGAATCGGCGCAAGGTCTTTTGTTGAGTCGCGGTCTGACAGAATCAAGAACTCTGCGCCATAGGCGATTGCCTCGTCGGCCTCACGACACATCTCTTCGATGCGCGCTTTGAGTGCATCCGGTCCACCATCGACCTGATACAGACCGCGCAGTGTCACTGTGCGCTGAGCTGAACCAACCTCGCCGAAGTGCTGAATTTTTGAAAGCTCGTCGTTGCTGATTACCGGAAAATCAAGGATGACTTGGCGTGCATGGTCCACTCCCTCAGCAAGAAGATTGCGCTCGGGGCCGATCGAGCAGCTGAGCGTGGTGACGACCTCTTCGCGAATTGAATCGAGGGGCGGATTCGTCACCTGCGCGAAATGCTGCACAAAGTAATCGAAAACCAGTCTTGGTCGGTCGCTCAGCACTGCGATGGGAGTGTCACTTCCCATAGCGGCGATTGGCTCCTGGCCAGTGCGCGCCATTGGCGTCAGGAGGAGCCGCACCTCTTCTTCGGTGTAGCCGAACGTGCGATGGCGGCGCGAAATCGATGCAGGCGGATGAACGAGGTGCTCGCGCTCAGGCTGCTCTTTGAGAAGAATTCGCCCCTCTTCGAGCCATTCACCCCACGGCTGAGCCTCGGTCAGCTCCCGCTTGATCTGCTGATCATCAATGATCTCGCCGGCTTCAACGTCAATCAACAGCATGCGACCCGGCTGAAGTCGGCCAAGCTGCTTCACCCGTGAAGGGTCAATTGGGAAAATTCCGGCTTCACTCCCGAGCACAATGAGGCCGTCGTCGGTGATGAAGTAGCGGCCAGGGCGAAGACCGTTTCGGTCGAGAGTCGCTCCGACAAGGGTGCCGTCTGAGAATGCAAGTGCTGCCGGGCCGTCCCACGGTTCAATTGTCAGCGAGTGATACTCGTAGAAGTCACGAAGCGCGGGGTCGATGTCATCGTTGTTCTCCCAGGCCTCCGGCACCATCATCATCAGCGCGTGCGGTAGGCTCCGGCCGGCAAGCACGAGTAGCTCAAGCACCTCATCGAAGCTGGTTGAGTCGGATGCGCCCGGCGTACAAATTGGCAGTAGCGGCTTCATGTCGCCGAGTAGGTCTGAGGCCAGCTGTGACTCGCGGGCACGCATCCAGTTTCTGTTGCCGGTAACCGTGTTGATCTCGCCATTGTGCGCAATCATACGAAGAGGTTGTGCAAGCGGCCATGATGGGAAGGTGTTGGTCGAGTAACGAGAGTGAACGAGGGCGAGTTTTGAGGTGTAGCGCTCGTCGCTGAGATCGGGGTAGAAATCCTCGAGCTGAAGTGTTGTGACCATGCCTTTGTAAACGAGCGTGCGAGCTGACAACGACACGATGAATTCATTCACTTC
>JALRLI010000065.1 GCA_023254555.1 Microbacteriaceae bacterium | reverse complement strand
ACGTCCTTTTCTTTGCTCGACGTCTACACGCCGAATCCCGCGTCGCTTATCTTTCTGCAGCCGTATCGACCGAGTGTGATGCTGTCTTCCCTGACCAGAGCTCAGCCTCTCTTCGCAGGGCAGACCGCCACGTTATTGCTAGCCATTCTGTCTCTGCGGCAACGACTCGCTCAGATGGGCTTGATTTTTTCAGGCAACGTGGCCCCGCATTTGCGAGTGGATGACATAGGTTCACTTGCAGTTGATTTTGGTTGCCCAATAGTTGCCGCACCGGCCGATTGTGACAGTGCGCATCCAACGTCTCATGCGAGCGACTTTTATGCGAACCTGATTTCTGATTTACGTCAACACTCGGAGTTAGACGCGTTTCGAGCACTAGAACCGAAGATAGTGGAGCTCTTCGAGTACGACGACAGTGAAGAGTTCCTCGAAGCTGCCATTCATCTGATATCCCAACAGGTCACGCCGGCCAAAATATCACTGCAAGATCTCAAGCTGCCTAAATACCCAAGTTTGCCTCGAAAGCACCTTCTTCGAGACGATTCTTCACCTGGGTCAAGAACCTCGCTGCATCTGCCCCGTCTACGATTCGGTGATCGTAGGAGAGCGCTAAATACACAACCGAACGGATAGCAAGTGCCTCACCGTGCTCGGATGAAACCACAATCGGCTTCTTGACCACTGCTCCTGTTCCAAGAATCGCAACCTGCGGTGTGAAAACCAAAGGAGTGTCGAACAGGGCGCCTCGGGAGCCGGTGTTGGTCAGTGTGAAGGTGCCACCGGAAAGCTCGTCGGGAGTGAGTTTGTTCTCACGGGTGCGAGCGGCAAGTTCGGCAATCTGTGCTGAGAACTGGGCTATCGTCAGACCTCCAGCGTTTTTCACGACCGGAGTCAGCAGCCCGCGCTCGGTATCAACTGCAATGCTGATATTTTCGACCGCGGGATACACGATGCTGTCACCGTCAACCGACGCGTTGATGATTGGGAAGCTTTGTAGCGCCTCCGTTGCAGCTACTGCGAAAAAGGGCATGAACGAGAGTTTTCCGCCTGTCTTCTCAATGAACTGCGCTTGCACACGCGCACGGAGCTCAGCAATTGCCGTCACATCCACTTCCACAACAGTGGTCAATTGGGCTGTCGCATGCATAGACGCTACAGCTCGCTCAGCGATAACCCTGCGCAGCCTGCTCATGGGTTGAGTTGTTCCACGCAGCGCTGACACAGACGCCGGAGCGGCTGGGGCTGAAGGTGCGCTTGCTACGCTCTTCGATGCGCTTTCCGCCGCTCTCTCAACATGGGCATAGATGTCTTCTTTTCGAATGCGACCACCTACACCGCTACCCACAACTGACTCGAGGGGGACTCCGAGTTGATTTGCCAGCTTACGAACGATTGGAGTGACATAGGCATCGGCTCTCGGCGCGGTGGCTGGAGCGGCTGGAGCAGACGCTGGAGCTACTGTCTGCACGGGGGGCTCGACAGGCTTGGGCGTGTGCGCAACAACTGGGGCGGGCTCGACTGGCGCAGCTGGGGTGACTGCTGGAGCCGCAAGAACTTCTGGAGCGCCAACTGTGGCTGGTTCAGCAACTACTGAGGCATCGCTCAACGATCCACCCACACGAGCAAGCACTGCACCGACCTCAACGGTCTGGTCCTCCTGAACAAGGATCTCGCTCAGCACGCCGGCTACAGGCGAAGGCACCTCGGTGTCAACCTTGTCCGTTGAAACTTCAAGAAGGGGCTCGTCCACAGCGACGTTGTCCCCTACAGACTTGAGCCACCGGGTTACTGTTCCTTCGGTTACGCTCTCACCAAGCGCCGGCAGAACTATGTCAGTTTCGGTGCCTGCAGGGGCCGGAACTGGAGGCGCAGCTGGCTCAGCTGCGGCAGTTTCGGGTGAGGTCACCGCGACAGGTTCGGGGGAGGAGGTCGCTTGCACCGCAGTAGGGGCAGCGTCGGGAGTCGATGCTGGCGCCGGAGAAGCAGAGCCGGATCCATCGCCAACGCGCGCCAGCACGGCACCAACTTCTACAGTTTCATCCTCCTGCACCAAAATCTCTTCGAGTACCCCCGAGATCGGAGAAGGAATCTCAGTGTCGACCTTGTCAGTCGAAACCTCGAGTAATGGCTCGTCAACTTCTACTCTGTCGCCAACGTTCTTCAGCCACCGGGTTACGGTGCCTTCAGTCACGCTTTCGCCGAGGGCCGGGAGGTGTACCGACTCGCTCATATGCATTAGCTCCTTTTGGACTACTTGTTTTCAGTGAATTAGATGGTGTGTAGTGGTTTTCCAGCAAGCGCAAGCATTGCTTCGCCGATTGACTCGTACTGTGTTGGATGGGCGTGCAGGAAGGGCGCAACGTCCTCCGGATGGGCTTCCCAGTTGACAATCATCTGAGCTTCGCCAAGCATCTCCCCGACGCGAGAACCGATCATATGAACTCCGAGCACCGGGCCATCGTTGAGGCGAATGACCTTGACGCTGCCAGCCGAGCCCAAAATTTCGGTTTTTGCGTTCCCAGCCAAGTTATATTCGAAGGTGCTGATTGACTCTGCGCCGTAGGCTTCAGCCGCCTTAACCTCGGTAAGCCCAACCGACGCAATTTCAGGTTCGCAATAGGTGATTTTCGGAATGTTCACATCGGGAACAACAACAGGATTTAGTCCGGCGAACTCTTCGGCAAGGAAGATTCCTTGCTGGTAGCTGCGATGGGCGAGTTGCAGTCCCGGAACGATGTCGCCTACGGCATAGACGCCCGGCACGTTGGTTTCGAGGCGTTCATTTGTGAGCACATAGCCGCGGTCCATGGCTACACCAACTGCCTCAAATCCACAGTCATCAGTGGCTGGGCCGCGACCGACAGCAACGAGTAAGTAATCTGCGACGACGGTCTCCCCATTTTCGAGGTTGACGGTCACTTCTGCGTCAGTCTGAGTAACAGACTGGAACCGTACGCCCAATTTGTAGTCAATTCCGCGTTTGCGGAATGCACGTTCCAGCTGCTTGCTGATCGACTCCTCTTCGTTGGGTACGAGATGAGGGAGGCCCTCGATGATGGTCACTTCAGAGCCGAATGACTTCCAAACACTGGCAAACTCTACGCCAATTACTCCGCCGCCGAGCACGGCGACTCGCTTCGGAATTTCAGTGAGGGCGAGAGCATGTTCACTCGTGATGACACGCCCTTGAATTTCGAGGCCTGGCAGGCTGCGGGAGTATGAGCCCGTGGCCAACACTATTTTCTTGCCAACAAGAACATCATCACCCACGGTCACAGTATTAGCTGTCGACAATCTGCCGTTGCCCTCGAATACCGGGATTCCTCGAGCTTTGAGAAGCCCCTGAAGCCCTTTGAACTTCTTGGAAATAATGCCTTCACGGAACGCGTTGACTTCATTGATATCGATAGTAGTTACGTTGCTGTGCACGCCCACGGTTGCGCCTTCTCGAGCAACATCGGCAACCTCAGCAACATGCAACATGGCCTTGGTGGGAACGCAACCCTTGTGGAGACAAGTACCACCAAGTTTGTCTTTTTCAACGACCGCCGCGGTCATTCCGAGTTCAACTGCTCTAATTGCAGTTGAGTAGCCGCCACTGCCTCCACCGAGGATTACAACGTCAAATTCATGCTGGGCCAAGCGAATGCTCCCTATACGTAGCTAATAAATAATGTCGCACGTAACACATGCACAACGGTGGGGACATTTGCGCAAGCGCACCGGGTTCAACCCTACTCCTAATTGCATGCGGGTGTCGTACCTTCGAGAGCGTTGATTCGGATTGTGCTCAGTCTCGTCATCTATGCTGGGTGCATGCAAGCGAATGACTGGTTCTACCGGCTCGACGGCGCAGACCTTGATGTGGTTCCGCCCGGGTTACCACTCGTGGTAGTTGTCACCGGCTTCGCCGATGCCGGAGCGGCCGTGTCTCAGCTCGAAGACTACATGCTTGAGCACGCAGATCCGAAGCCCCTCCTCACTTTCAACTCAGACTTGCTCCATGATTATCGCGCTAGGCGCCCGTCGATTGTGTTCGTGGAAGATCACCTGACAGACTACGAAGCGCCTGAGTTGTCGCTCTCACTGGCGACCGACGACTTGGGTAAAAAATTCCTGCTCCTCATGGGCCCCGAACCTGACTTTCGATGGAATGAATTCACTGAGACAGTGGTTGAGTTAGCTACGACGCTCGCCATTGGGTCTGTCACTTGGAGTCACGCAATCCCGATGCCGATTCCGCACACGCGTGCCATTCCGGTTACTGTTAGCGGCACTCGCGCAGAGATTATTGAGGCCCGATCTGTTTGGCGACCAACTACCCAGGTTCCAGCCACGGTGGGACACCTTCTCGAACATCGTTTTCAAGCGAGTGGAGCGGATATCACAGGGTTCGTCTTGCTCGTACCGCACTACCTGGCTGATGCAGAATTCCCGGCGGCACTCATCTCAGCGCTTGAATGCACTTCAGAGGCAACCGGTCTGATATTTGCCACCGATGCGTTGCGGGAGTCGAGTCGCGAATTCAACGCCAAAATCGATGATCAGGTGTCTGCTAATGAGGAGTCGGCTGAAATGGTTCGGCGACTCGAAGAGAGACACGACAGCTACATGGAGGACCAATCAGTGAGATCACCGCTGATTACCGACGAGGGTACAATCCCAACGGCAGACCAGATTGCGTCAGAACTCGAAAGCTACCTGGCACAGCACGCCGAGCCAAAACGCAAACAAGATGGTTCTGCGGAAAATGACTCTCTGGGCCACCGCGCAGACAGCGAGTGATGGCAACAAGCGCCAACGCTTTGTGTAATAATTCTTCTAGACCCTTCAAGGCTCAATCCGGTTTGGAATCAAGTCCCAATCAACGTGAGCACTTGACAAGGGTCTTAGTAGTTTGAGCAATTTGCCCAGTGCAGCTCCAAGAGATGAGAGGCGGCTAGGTGGCCACCAAAGCTAAAACCCCCGAGAAGAAGAGCGTCGCTCGCAAAATCGCGGATAAGGTCGTCCCAAAGAAGTCAGTCTCTGAAGCTGCGGCTAAGCCAGCGGCAAAAGCAGTGAAGCAGGCAGCTTCAAAACCTGCGGCTAAGCCAGCGGCAAAGGCGGCCGCGAAGGCACCTGCGAAGTCCGCAGTGAAGACTGCCGCGAAGGCACCTGCGAAGTCCGCAGTGAAGACTGCCGCGAAGGCACCAGCCAAGACTGCCGCGAAGGCACCAGCCAAGACTGCCGCGAAGGCACCAGCCAAGACTGCCGCGAAGGCACCAGCCAAGAAGTCATCGGCGCCTGCGGAGAAAACTGCGGCTAAAGCATCCACCAAATCGGCAGCAAAGGCAGCTCCCGCGCGTAAGTCAACGAAGAAGGCAACAGCCGCCGAAGTTGAAGAGACAGCAACTGAGCTTGAAACCGACGTGCTTGACGAAGCAGCTGTAACCGAGCTTGTTGAAGTTGACAGTGAGCTCGCTGATAACGGTGATGCCGACGATGATGAGGACGGGGAGAGCGGAAAAAAGAGCTCAGTCGT
>JALRLI010000064.1 GCA_023254555.1 Microbacteriaceae bacterium | reverse complement strand
GGGGGATTGATTCTGGCCAATAAAAGCTTGCAGCGTCTGCATCTCGCCTTTGGACAATGCCGACTTCTTTCTGGGGGCATACATTGGATCAATGACCGCATAAACCGATTCATTGGGCAAGAGACTCACCGATCGGGCATCGGCATTGATCAAATGGATTCTAGCCAAGGTCTTCTGTAACCATTCAGGTACAGAAGATCCGCCAAAATTCCCGCGTGGATTCCAGGGTGCAGTGTCTTCACACGACCGTCGAGACACTCCTGAAACCCGGTCACTGAAGCGACATCTGTGACCGCAAAACCCGCATCACGAATGGTCTGTGCCGTAGACCCGGTCGAGACCAGCTCGACGCCCGCTTCGGCGAGTGCTGCTGCGAAATCGAGCAGGCCAGTCTTATCGCTGACCGATAACAGGGCTCGACGAATCTCAACCTTGTCTCGGTGCTCGTAAAGACTTGGATCGTGGCTAGGGCCTGCCATGTGGGTTCAACTCCTCTAGGTTGATGTTGTTCTCTGCGATATCTCGAATCACGTCAACCAGCAGTTGTCGTTCAACCACTTTGATGCGTTCGTGAAGTTCTGTTTCGGTGTCACCCGGTTCAATCTGCACCTTCGCCTGCCGAATCACAGGGCCTGTATCGACACCCTCATCGATGACATGAACCGTAACGCCCGTCTCCTTGGCCCCCGCAGCGAGTGCATCTCGAACCGCGTGAGCACCCGGGAAAAGGGGCAGTAACGCTGGATGCGTGTTGATCAGCCTTGGGCTTAGTGCCCTCACAACATCTGCGGGCAGGATGCGCATCAGTCCGGCACTGACTACGAGATCTGGCCCATACGTTTCGATTGCAGCCAGAAACGCTTGACCCCATGCCTCACGATTGGCGTACTCGCTCGGCTCAACCACAAAGGTGTTGACGCCAAACTCTCTGGCGTGCGCCAAGCCTGGAGCGTGGTTGTCTGCTCCAACGGCGACAACTGTCGCGGGCAGTGAACCCGAATCGCATGCTTCGAGGAGTGCTCTTAGGTTGCTACCTGATCCAGAGATAAGAACAACGAGTTTGAGCACTCTGCGAGTTTATCGCGTTCGCTGTGCCACACGAGGTCGGCATGCGCCATGGGGCGCTGAGTTTTCATGATTTGTAGCTCTTGGTCTGCCCAAACTTCCCAGTGCGGCTCAAACAGTGCCCCATCGCGGGCGATGGCTCTCTCCCTCCGAAGGCCATCGTCGCATTCAACCCAGATTCGAAAATCGGCCAGATCAGCACTGGCATTCGAGATTGCGCCGCACCCCTCGATGATGAGTGGAAAGTCAGGCACAATCCGATGCTGCTCTGCGAGGGTTCCGCTGATCCAGTCGTAACGCTGCCATGTTCGTTGCTCGATGATCTGCGCCACCTGAGCACTCGCCGAAGCGAGGCCATCCCATCCCTGTGTCAGGTCATCCATATGAATGACTTGGACAGCCACTGAATACCTGGTCTGTATCTCGTGGGCGAGAAAAGCTGCGAGTGAGGTTTTACCTGCCCCAGCTCGACCATCAATGAGCACAACCGGTTGTTTTTTGAACATCGATGCGTGCATCACAAGACCCCCAAAACGAAATTGAACGTTTGGCAGGAGATTGCCGCAGCGAGCGAGGCCGCTGCGATGCTGAACCCGATGGCTATCAGCAGCCATTCCGGCCATGCGAATCGGGATGGCGTGGCCCAGGTTCGATCTGTAATCGCGTCAAAACCTCGCACTTGCATCGCAAGCGAGATTGTTTCCGCTCGCCTGAGGGTGAGAATCAAAAGCGCGAACGACGCGGAAAAAAAGTTGCGTACTCCTTTTGCTGCTGGCAACCCCCTCGAGATTCGAGCCATTTGGAGCGTTCTCCAGTCATCGGCGACAACAGAAATCAGCCGAAATGCCACGGTTGTGCCGAGCACGAATCGGATTGGCAGTCTGGTGCGCTGACCGAGGCTTTCACCCAGCGCTTGTGCTTTGACCGTCGCGAAGAGAACCACTGCAGGCAGCGCAATCGCAAGCACACGAAGCGCTGAAGCTAACGCCAACGCCAGGGAGCCGTCAGAAACCTCAATCAACCCGAAGGTGAAGTACACCCGACCTGAACCGTCACCGTAGAGCGAAATCGTCACCCCGGTGAGGACCGCTGCGCTAATGAGAACAGCCAGGCGGGCAATCAGCCCACGAGCGCTGAGTCCGGCAAAAAACAGCAGTGGCAATTCGAGTAAGAGAGCCACCGACGCAGAAACCGCATCAAGTGTTGCCAAAAGCGCCAGCGCAATTACTCCGCTTGCGGCCAACTTCGCGAGCGGGCTCACTCGCCAGATTGGTGGCACCCGTTCAGCCTTACCCTCACGCTCGCGCGGGTTCTGCCCAGACGCCAGTTGCTGGTCGGTGGCATCCGGGGATGCCACAAGTTCTATCATGAAATCGCCAATAGCTTGAGCCAGTCCCTGATCATGCGTGATGACAATCAGCGTTGAGTCAGCGACTCTGTGCGTTCGCATAAGCTCAACCAGCTCCGACCAGGTGTGTGCGTCCTGTCCGAATGTCGGCTCATCGAGGATGATCACAGGTGACTTCTCGGCCAAGGCCAGCCCCACTGACAGCCGACGCTTCTGTCCACCTGACAGGGCGAGTGGATGTGCGTCGAGCAGCCCTTCGAGACGCAGGGTCATCGCAAGCCCGCGCACCCGACGCTCCAGATCTTCGTAACCTTCAGCAACACCTCGCAGACTCAGCGTCAATTCGTCACCAACCGTCTTCGCAACGAATTGGTGGTCGGGAATTTGCATCGCAATACTGACACGGCCTTCGGTGCGCACGACGCCTGAAACTGGGGGCAGAAGCCCTGCAAGGGTGAGTGCTAATGCTGTCTTGCCGGTGCCGTTGGGAGCGGAGATGACATAGTTTTTTCCGGGAAGTAGCGCGAGGTCTTCATCGAATCGAGCAACCACTTCCCCCTGAAACCCGGCGCTCAGGCCGTGTGTACTCAGCGTCGGTGTCTCACCACGAGTCACCCGGCGAGTCGAAGCCGCTGGGATGGTTGAAGAGAGGTTGCGCTCCGTGGGTTGAGGAAGCCAAATTCCCAGTTCTTGAAGTGTGGCTTGATGCGCACTAAAAATCTGATCCGTATCGCCATCAGCGACTACTCGCCCGCCGTCTCCGAGGACGACTACGCGATCTACGAGGTCGAGCCAGCGTTCAAATTGGTGTTCGACGATGACCATGGTGCTACTTCGGCCGGACACGGCCTTTGAGACCGACTCTCGCAACCTGGCACTGCCGGCGGGATCGAGCATCGAAGACGGTTCGTCGAGCAACAAGACACTGGGCTGCATCGCTAAGAGACCTGCCAAAGCGAGTCTTTGCTGCTGTCCACCAGACAGCCTGGAGGTGTTGTGGTTGAGCCTCACGCGAAGCGACACGTCATCAAGTGCGCTGTTCACCCGCGGCCATATCTCCGCCGCCTGCACTCCGAGATTTTCGCAGCCAAAGGCAACGTCGGCTCCAACTTCTTCGGCCATGATCTGATTGATGGGGTCTTGTAAGAGGAGTCCCGGTTGAGCATTCTTCATCTCGAAATTCCCACGGCTCTCACCGAGTGACTCGTCGTTGAGCAGCCCCGCCAATGCTCTCAGGAGCGTCGACTTGCCAGAGCCAGATCCACCAAGCAGCAGAATGCGCTCACCTGGCTCAATGGAGAGTGTGACGTTTTTAAGCGCCCAGTCTTTGCGAGTGGCGTAACGCCACCCCCAATCCGTCAGTTGAATCGTCACGGGAATATCAGACTGGCTTTGCTGCCTCTTGCCCTATCTGAAAACGCGAGAGCACTCCGGTCTGGGCGATCGCCTTCGCAAGCCGCCAGCCACCCAAACCGGCGATAACCGCGCCGGAAATCAGAGCTGAGCCGACATAGATAGCAATGAATTCGGGCTTGGCACCGGGGTACCAGATGAAGATATCGTTGATACCCATGGCGAGACCAGCGCCCGCTCCAGCGAGCACGATCGCCCAGGGCCTGAAAATTCGGTACGCGAAGACGAGTAGCACGATCTCAGCACCCAGCCCTTGCACCAGCGCAGACTCAAGCGTGAGAATCCCCCACGATGCACCCAGCAGTGCCGAGACACTTGCGGCAACGAGTTCGGCGAAGAGAGCGGCACCTGGTTTGCGGATGATTGCCGCAGCCATCGTCGCCGCGAGCAGCCAGACCCCGTACAACAGGGCGCCGAGCCCTGGAACCACAGCCTCGAGAGGGGCTGTGATTGGCTGGTAAATCAGATTCCAAGCGAAGAAAACGAAACCCAGAGCTACTCCCAAAACGGCAGCCGTAACGATATCAATCGCTCGCCAAGATACTTTTTTCGACGACATCAGTGTCACAATTCCTTCCTACGCTGGCATTACCCAGTTCAGGTTTGACGGTCGAAGCCTGTTTGGCTCCCTCTCAGCCCGGTACACCGAGCTCCCGCGTTCGTTCGCAACTACCGTAACACGAACTACTCCCACTCGTACTTCTGCTCGACACTGTCTAACTCTGCTGCGCTGCGAACCTCGAAGGTCGACTCCGAAGCTGAATCAGGATTCTGAGAAGTCGATTGCTGACCCCGAGGCCTAATCAGTGGGTTCATCGACAACGGGCTCTTCTCGCGAACCACCTCACCAACTCTGTTCCAGTCAACGAAGCTCAGCCAGCTGCCAAGTGCAACGCCCGCAAATATTTCGAGGGCCGAGAATCCTGCAACAGGCCAAGGATGAGGACCAACAACCGAGAGACGATCTGGCCCGATTGAGCCAACTGCGAGCGTCATCAGAAGCCAAACTACAATCCCAACCGCTACCGAAGCTTTCAGCGCGTAGACAGTCATCACCTTGAGATTCGGCCGATCACCCCCGGCTGCACGATGCGATCTCAGCACAGCAGCCGATGCCAATGCACCCGAAGCAATCACGAGCAACACAATCGCTAGGGAGAAACCATTCACATTCGACGGAATGGCTCCAAGAACCGGGATGCCCGGAACTGGGCCAACAACAACTGCAACAGGCGAGATTGATGCCCCTATTCCCAGTGAGAACCCTGGGCCAACAATCCAGCTGAGCGTCCAAATAAGCATCGTTGGCAGGTAGGCAAGATTGACTAAGAACAAAACGATTGTGCCAATGACGTCGACATGAAGTTGTTGGCTGAGCGAAATAACGTCGACATAGTGCGCGATCAGATTAACCGTAAAAACCAACGAGCTGGCAGCAACCAAACCGAGCAACGCAACCCCGGCAATCCGTAGGCCCATGAGACCGGCCGGCCACATCCACTCGTAGTTCGATGGAATGCGCGAAAAGCCCCATTCTTTCAATGCGACGAACCACGCAGCGTCATCTTGGATGCTCCGAACGAGGTAGCCGAGACCGATACCAACCGCTGAAACGAGAGCTGGCATGATTGCGGCGTGAAAGATACTGAAACCCACTGGCGGCCTAGGCGCTACCGTCGATAACAGCAGCGAGAGCAAGAAGAACGTTATCCCTCCAGCGGCAGCGCCCCAGGCAGCATCGCTCGGTTTCATCGCCGCCAT
>JALRLI010000063.1 GCA_023254555.1 Microbacteriaceae bacterium | reverse complement strand
GGTGCCACTGCAGGCCGAGCATCCATGTCGCAGTGCGGTGCTGGGTGCCTTCGACGATTCCATCTGCCGCAAAGGCAGTGGCGAAGAGTTCATCGCCAACCCGGTCGACCGCCTGGTGGTGACCGTTTCGTCCGATCACCTCGTTTTTGCCCAGGATGCCGGCAATCAGTGATTCGGGCGCGAGGGTGAGGGGCTCATCGAGCATCAGGTCGGGCCCGGTCGGGCCGTGGTGGATGGCCCAGTCTTCGATGTCTGGGATCAGGGTTCCGCCGAACGCCACGTTCATCACCTGTGAGCCCCGGCAGAACGCAAGGGTGGGCAAATCGCGCTCGGCGCACTCGTGAAAGAGTGCGATGCACAGCTCATCTGCGTGCCGATCAATGCCGTAGAGACCTTTGGGTTCTGGACCTTCATAGTTGTAGAGCGCAGGGTCGACGTCTCCCCCGCCAAGAAAGAGCACCGCATCGGCTTGAGCGGCGAGCGAGCCTACTGACTCGACGGTGGCGGTGGCCGAGTCGACGAGTCGCGGGCGACCGCCGTGTGCACGAATTGTGTCGAACGCACGCGTGATGTAGTCGAGCGCACCATCGTGCACGAGCTGGTTCATACCCGGGGAGGTGAGCGAGACGACCACCTGAATCAGCGGGCCATTTGGGTCTTCTTCGCCGTGGATAAAGAGTTCGGGGTTGATTTCGAGGTCAGGCATTTTTGGCACTTTCTGAAACTAGGAGGCGACGGCGCGCGATACGTAGGAGCTTTTGCCGATTCGCACCTCGAGCGGTGCGTCGAGCGCCTCGGCAATGCGGAAGAGGGTTGAAATCTGGGGCAGTTGGCTGCCGTTCTCAATAGAAGAGACGACCGACTGGCTCGTGTGAGCAAGCTCGGCCAGCTCAACCTGCGTGAGACCAGCTCTGACCCGTGCTTCATACACAAGCTCGGCTATGTTGGTGCGCAGCTCAACCTCTTCTTTGGCTCGCAAGTAATCTTGCTGCTCAATCGGGTCGAAGGTTGCATGTTTTTGACGCTGAACCTCTTCGAGAGATCGAGTTTCAAGCACCTCAGTTCGCGTTTTCGTCATGATCGATAGCACCTTTTCTTGAGAGCATCACCAGCTTTTGCTGCTTTCTTGCTCGAAGTATTTCTTTCTGCTCATTGTTTTTCTGTTTCTTGAATTGCGTCAGCGTAACAACGCGTCGCCTCACATCAAAGATGTATGTGACTCGAACAGCGTTTCCTTCGCACTGGAATCTGAGTTCGAAAAGGCCTTTTGACAGTGAGCGGGAGTGTGGCATGCCGAGCTGGTTACCTCGTTGCCGCAGGCGTTCCAGTGCGACATCTGCTTCTGCCGAACCGAAATTGGAAAGACCGAGATACCACTTCTCGACCTCCCGAGAGAGTTCAACGTTCCACTGCACACGTTCACAATATTACATTTACCAGATATTAGGTGTAAAGAATATTAGCTATGGATAATTAGTGCTGGTGCCGGCTCGAGCGAGTGTCGAACCTGAAGGCAGCGATGCCGATCAGCACGCTGAAGAGCGCAATCACCTGCCAGCCAGACGACCCAAAGCCGGTGCGCACGAGTGTTGCGGCGGCATCCACTGGTGAGCCGGCGGCGCTGAGCACCGCGTACTCGAGCACGAGCGGCTCGGCCGCATTCACGTTGCCATCGCCAGGCTGCGAAGCGGTGAGCGTGCAGGTTCCAGAGCCCGAGAACTCAAGCATTCCCGCACGTTCAGAGCACACGCCGCTGGCCGAAAGCGTCACCGGTAGCCCCGCTGACGAGGCGAATTGAATGGATGTCGGCAATGGGTTCACGAGTATGGTTCGAGTTGCAGGGCCACTCGTTTGCGTGATGACCTGATTCGCCGGGTTGATGACGATACTGATGCTGGTGGATGCTGGCCCGGCGTTCGTCACGCTCGGTGTGAAGGTAACGGAAACCGGCTGCACGCCAGCATTTGGCGTCAGCCCCTGCTGGGTGAAACCGAAGCTGCCCGCAACATCAGCGTTTCCACCGATCAGCATGCTGTCGACGAGTACCGTGCCGTAGGTCTGTGGCAGCGCGGTCGGTGGGCTCAAGATCGTGGCTGCGGGGAGGAGCCCGGCGTCGCTGATGGTCCAGCTGTCAGCGCTGGTCATGTGCTGCCGAGCCGTGGCCCCCGCGGTGGTGTAATACGTAGTGTTGGCACCGAAGCTGACGTTTGACCGTAGCGCCTGACCGTCCCACCCATTCAAGATGGCGTCGTAGTTGCTTGGCGAAAGCGCGGTGTAATCAAACATGCTGTCAGCCGCGGTGAGGTTCGACACATTCCAACCAGCGAGGCTCTGATTGAAGCTCGAAGCGCCGTAGAACATATATCTGGCATCACTCAGCAATGGTGCGTTGAATGAGCTGAGGTCGCCGTTGAAGGCAGCGGTCATCTGGAGCATGCCAAGCGCATTGGTGAGGTTCGGCGCGTTCCAGGGCAGAGGTTGGTTGAAGCTCGAAGCGCCAGAGAACATAGTCTCGGTTGTCGTGAGCGCGGTCGGCTGCCAGTTTGAGAGTGGCTGATTGAATGCACCGGCGAAGGCAAACATGTGCCACATGCTTGTTACTGAAGATACATTCCAGTTGTTGAGGTTTTGATTGAACACGGTTGCGGAGTTGAACATCGCCGTCATGTCGGTCACCGAGGAGGTATCCCATGACGAGATATCTCCGTTGAACGCTTCAGCTGAGCCGAACATCCCTGCCATATCGGTGACCGAAGAGGTATCCCAGGTATTCAAATTTTGGTTGAAGGAGCTAGCGCTTCCGAACATCCATGACATATTGGTCACGTTTGCGACGTTCCAACCCGAAATGTCTTGGTTGAACGCGCGTGCTTCGAGGAACATCGCGTACATATCCGCGACGCCGCCTGTCTGCCAGTTGCTGATGTTGCTGTTGAAGAGAGTAGCGCCCCGGAACATATCTCGCATGTTGTAGGCGCTGCTGGTGTTCCAGTTGTTCAGGTTTTGATTGAAGGAGGTGGCTCCTGAGAACATTGCGCCAAAGTAGACAACGTTTGAGACATTCCAGTTCCCGATAGATCCATTGAACGCCGAGGCATTCATAAACATGCCGTACATGTTTGTGACCTGTAAGGTGTTCCAGTTCAAACTTCGGTTGAACGAGGAAGCGCCCATGAACATGCCAGACATGTTTATTACGTGTTCAGTGTTCCAGTTGCCGATGTCTCCATTGAACGCGGTTGCGTAGGCAAACATGTTGTTCATGTCAGTCGCAGAGACTGTGCTCCAAGAACTCAGACTCTGATTGAAAACCGTGGCGCCATTGAACATAGAAGCGAAGTTTGTGACGCTGCCGACGCTCCAGCTCGAGATATTGCTGTTGAACGCGGCATTACCGTAAAACATGCCGAACATATCGGTGACGTTCGCGGTGCTCCAGGTGCTGACGTTGCCGTTGAACGCTGTCGCGTCATAAAACATTTGGCGCATGCTGGTCACATTCGCTGTATTCCACGAGTTGAGGTCTTGGTTGAAGGCGGATGCGCCGGCGAACATTCCCGACATATCGGTGACGTTGGCTGTGCTCCAAGCGTTGAGCGGCTGGTTGAAGCTCGTGGCGCCGCGGAAGGTCTCTCGAAAGTCAGTGACGTCAGCGACATCCCAGGAGCCAATTGGCTGGTTGAATGAAGTGGCATCGCCGAAAGTTCGAAACAGTGTTGTGAGGCTTGTGGTTTGCCATCCAGAGATGTTTTGGTCGAACGCAGTTGCGTACTCGAACATGTGCGCCATGTCGTTGACATTTCTGACATCCCAGTTGGTGATGTTGCCGTTGAAGGCAGAGGCGTGATCGAACAGGTGCCGCATCGAGGTGACGTTTGAGACATCCCACAGGCTGAGATCTTGGTTGATACTGGATGCAGATTTGAACGCTTGCGTCAAGCTTGTTACGGTTGCGGGCATCACCTCGGGCACGGAGGTCAACAACGTGGCATTACAAAATGCCTCGTTCAGGTTTGTGAGGCCAAGACTTCCGAACGAAGTCATCGAGAGCAGATTGTCTTGCCCGAGCGCGTAACAGCCACCGTATGCGCTCGCCGAGGTGGCAGATATCGTCACGGTGTAATCAGCCGCATTGCCGTATTGGTGGCTAGGCCAAATACTCCCGCTGCCGAACGGCTCAAAACCAGAACCGTCACCCCAGTCGATACTCAAATTTTGATAGCCAGAGATAGGCACCTCAATGGTGCTACCCGCCGAGACTCGATAGATAAGTTGCACAGGCGGCGCCGCAGTCGCCGGTCGAGCCGCTATATTCCAGACGAGCATCGACCCGATAATCGCCGCCACGGCCGCGAGTGCAGCGAAGATGCGTGACCGGGTGAGCATTGCGTCCTATCGGTAAGTAACGCTCAATTAAATCCCAGAGTGCGCATTGCTGTCCATCTAAGCTCGTACGCTTTTTCGCTAAATTCGTTAGCCGAGGCGGGCGACCGCGTCGAGTGCGTGTCGCAGGTCGGCGATCAGGTCGTCGACTGATTCGAGACCAATCGAGAGCCGCAGCAGACCGTCGGTCACGCCAAGGCGGTCGTTAATCTCGGGGGCGAACGTGGCGTGGGTAGCAGTGCGGGGGTGCAACACCATCGATCGAGTGTCGCCAATCCCGGTCATCCTCGAAAAGACGCGCAGCGAGTTGACGAAGGTTCGGGCTCCCTCGAGGCCACCGCGCACGGTGACGCCGAACACGCTGCCGGTGCGGGCGAAGCCAGCCGCGTCGACGCCGTAGTCGCGGGCAGCGATGTCGAAGAGCGGGCTTGAGGGCAGGCCTGCGTAGTCGACCCGCTCCACCTCGGGCTGCTGTTCGAGCCAGGCAGCGATGGTGATCGATGACTCAACATGGCGCTCCATGCGCAGCGAGAGGGTCTCCATGCCCTGGTGCAGCAAGAAGCCGTTGAACGGCGAGAGTGTGGGTCCAATATCGTTCACCACCGACTCGCGCACCGCGCGCCCATAGCCTGCAGTGCCAAAGCGGTCTAAGAACGAAGCGACACCTGCTCGCGGCGCCTGCGTGATGATCGGATACGCGCGGCCAGCAGCCTCAGCGGCCAGCCAGTCGAAGTTACCCCCGTCAACAACTGCGCCGCCAATCGCCGAACCGTGACCGCTGAGCCACTTGGTGGTCGAGTGCACCACGATGTTGGCGCCGTGCTCGAACGGGCGAATCAGTGCGGGTGTCGCAATGGTGTTGTCGACGACGAGCGGCAGGTTGTAGCGGGCAGCAACCGCTGCAATGTGCCGCAGGTCGACCACGTCGTTGCAGGGGTTTGGAATGGTCTCGGTGTAAATCGCCTTGGTGTTGGGCTGAATGATGCGCTCCCACTCGGCGTCATCGTGAGCATCCCACACATAGTCGACTCCTATTCCGAAGCGCTTGAAGCTACGGGCGAAGAGGATGCGCGTGCCGCCGTAAATCGACGCCGTCGAGACGATGTGGTCACCGCTTTGGGCGAGGGCAAAGAGCGCTGCCGAGATTGCGGCCTGGCCCGAGGCGACGGCCACCGAGACGGTTCCGCCTTCGAGTGAGGCGAGGCGCTGCTCGGCCACTGTGTTGGTGGGGTTGCCCTGTCGAGAGTAGATGGGCTCAACCACGCGACTTGCAAAGCGGTCGACCTGGTCATCGAAGTCATCGAACACGTAGCCGGCCGAT
>JALRLI010000062.1 GCA_023254555.1 Microbacteriaceae bacterium | reverse complement strand
CCTGCAGCTTCACTACCCGTGAGTGAAATCCCCTGAACCCGAGGATCAGCAATCATGGTTGAGATTTGTGCGTGCGTTGCGAAGAGATTCGTGTAAGCGCCAGCCGGCAACCCAGCGTCGTCAAAGATTTGCTGCATTGCCAGCGCTGCCTGCGGGCAGTTTGCCGCGTGCTTCAACAGAATCGTATTTCCGAGCATCAGGTTCGGTGCTGCGAAACGGGCCACCTGGTAATAAGGGTAGTTCCAAGGCATGATTCCGAGGAGCACTCCGATTGATTCGGTGCGAACTACTGCTGTGCCTCCGCCGGCAGGGGAGAGTTGCTGATCTCGCATGAACTCTTCCGCATTATTTGCGTAGTAGCGGAAGATATCAGCCGTGATCTGAACTTCACCCATGCCCTGTGACACAGGTTTACCCATCTCAATGCTGATGATGCGGGCGAGCTCGTCTTTGCGCTCCTCATAGAGCGACGCGACTTTGAGCAGCACTGCCTTGCGCTCGGCGATGTCAGCGCCCCTCCATCTGCGGTATTGCTCATTGGCTTCGGCAATCGCGGTCAAGACCTCTGCATCGCTTGCAGCCTCGAATGTGGCTAATTCTTCGCCAGTTGCGGGGCTTATCGTTGCGTATTTGGTAGCCAATGCGCACCCTTTCAAATAATTGATTTATAAATGAATGATTTACGGAGTTCTTGGAACTGTAGCAAGGGAAACCCCTGATTGGCAAAGAAAATTGCCGAAAATTGTTATATATCATGCGTTACGAACGCGTAAAATTTTCGCGAAACCGCGGTTTCAAGTTGCTAAATAAATCATTCATATGTAATTTATACATACCGATTCGCGTCGGCGGTTCACTGTAAAGTTGCTGTGAATCTAAAAGAAAGTACGAAGGAGTACGCACTCTCATGAGTTCAACTAGCCCCGCAGCGGGCACCTCGCACGAGCACGACGAAGATGCCGCGCATCTCGCATCACTCGGCTACAGCTACGATCAATCGTTCAAGCGTGAAATGACCTTCTGGGGCAACGTGTCCCTAGGCTTCACCTACCTCTCACCAATCGTGGGCGTTTACTCGATGTTCGCGCTTGCGCTCGCTACTGCTGGCCCACCCATGGTGTGGTCGCTCGTTATCGCGCTCGTAGGTCAGCTACTCGTTGCCCTCGTGTTCGGACAGGTCGTATCGAACTACCCAGTGGCCGGTGGACTGTACCCATGGTCACGACGCCTTTGGGGTCGTAAGTGGGCATGGATGAACGGCTGGATCTACCTGCTCGCAATGGTTGGAACCATCGCCGGTGTGGTTTACGGTTCGGCGCCATTCCTTCTCTCACTGCTCGGCCTTCAGATTGATGAGGGCTCACTGCCAATCACCTACGTGATTCTCGGTATCGCGATGATTGCAGTGGCAACCATTCTGAACCTCTCAGGTACCCGCGTACTCAACTGGGCTGCGACAATCGGCCTTATTGCTGAGCTCACCGGTGCGCTCGCAGTTGGAATTCTTCTGCTGGTATTCCACCGCGAACAAGACTTCGGCGCACTCTTCCAGACCTTCGGTGCTGCTGAAGGACAGGACTACTTCCTGGCATTCGCTGCAGCCGGTCTGATCGGTTTGTTCGCTTACTACGGTTTCGAGGCCAACGGCAACGTGGCTGAAGAAATCAAAGACCCAAGCCGCCGCGTGCCACGGGCTATGCGCATGACCCTCTACATTGGTGGTTTTGCAGCAACCTTCACCGCCATCGCACTGACGCTTGCTCTCTCAGATGATGTCATCGCTGCGGTTATCGCGGGTGAGAATGCAGACCCAATCGGCACCGTACTTGAGTCGTCATTCGGCCCAGTTGGCGCAAAGATTGTGATCGCGATTGCACTGATCTCGTTCCTGAGCTGCACCACGTCACTCCAGGCTGCTGTGAGCCGTCTGACCTACTCAATGGCTCGTGACGGAATCTTCCCAGCAAGCAAGGCTATTAGTAAGTTCAGCGAGAAGCGCGCCGTTCCACCAAACGCTCTGCTGCTCGCTGCAGTTCTTGCCGCGCTGCTCGTTCTTGTTTCGCTCGTTTCCACCAACGCACTGTTCGCGATGATTGGATTCGGCACCATCGGTATCTACATCGCTTTCCAGATGGTTGTGCTCGCATCACTGCGTGCAAGCCTGATGGGCTGGAAGCCAGCCGGTAAGTTCAAGCTGGGTGGCTGGAACATTCCAGTGACCGTCCTTGCGCTTATCTGGGGTATCGCAGCAATCCTGAACGTGGGATGGCCACGTGCTGACTGGGTAGTTCTGATCTGGACCGGTGGCATCATCGGTGTTGGTCTGCTCTACCTGTTCATCGCAAAGCCTTACCTTAAGGGCAACGATGCACCTCACGGTGACGCAACCGGTGCTGTAAAGACTGTTGCCTAACCGCAACACCTCACACAACCCAATGGAGGGTTCGGCTCAGTGCCGAACCCTCCACTTTTTATCCCGCCAAAGTTGTTGGTCTGAATGATCGAGGAAACAGTATGAGTGAAGCTGAAAAACAGATGGTCGACGCGAGCCTTTTCGCATCGAATGAGGGCATCGCCTTCGCGGAGGACGCACCTGATATCGCAGTGGTCGTCTCACTCTGGTTTCCCGGTATGGGCGGTGAAAGCCTTGAGCTGATGACGCGCTTCACAACAGTCGCGTTCGACGCCGTTCGCGCGGCCGGGGGCCGTCCCCACCTCGTGGATTCGAGCGCGGACGACTTCCTGGATCCCTCCACAATCACCGACTACGACGGGGTGCTTTACCTCGGTGGCGGCGATGTCGACGCCACTCTCTACGGTCACATGGATGCGGTACCGAACACCTACGGTATGGATCGTCGCGCAGACGACTACTGCATTGACCTGCTGAAGCGGAGCGTGGACGCGGATATGCGCGTGCTGGCGATTTGCCGCGGGTCACAGTTGCTCAATGTCGCCTACGGCGGAACGCTCATCCCTGACATTGCGGATTTCGAGATTCATCGAGGCGGCCCTGGCAAGCCCACCTTCTTGGACGAGCCGGTGAACCTCCTCCCCGGCAGTAAGGTTTCTGAAATCTTCGGACGTGAGCGTATTACGGTGCGTTCAGGACACCACCAGGCTGTCGATCAGGTGGCGCCTGTGCTCAAAGCAACCGCGGTAGCCGATGACGGCGTGATTGAGGGAACCGAGCATCCTGATAAAACTTGGGTGGTTGGAGTGCAGTGGCATCCGGAAGACTCACACGGCAGCGACGACGACCGAGCAACCATGTTCAACGCATTTGTCGAACAGTGCCGTCTCGTGAAGCGACAGAAGCTGCTTTAAATAATATGAGCCGCCGTTAGGCGATGCTTGGATGAAGCAGCGACAGCTCGATGCTGTTCACGGTGAGCGGCGTAATCGTGAATCCCTCTGGCACGGTCGAGACTCGATCGCCTGAAACAAAGCGGCCCGAGTTGCCCACGAGCACGTTTTTGTGGGGGTTCAAGATGGCAGCGTCACCCGGCACTTTGCGAAGCAGCGGTAAGAGAGCTTTCTCGACGTCGGCCATGCGGTTGTCAGTGCCCACTACACCCACCAGCTTGCCCCCTGCTTCAAGCGGGGCGGTACACGTGACGATGTATTCTTCGACTCCCAGATAATCGATGTACGGGCCGGCAATCGCACGTTTTTTCGCACCGAAGGCAGTTTCGAACCATTCGAGGCGTTCGTAGTCATAGAAGCGCTCACCCGTGGGATTGATACCGAAAGAATAGCGGGCAACTCGTTGATCAGGATCACGCACCCACCACTCAAGTAAGCCATCTGAGCTGCCCATGACTGACCGTGAGAACACTGCCCCGGCTCCGTCGGGTAGCTCGTGTTCCTCGAGAAAACGCACCGATCTCTGTTCGATGAGCTTGCTAGATTTTTCAGTGAGTGCTCCTGGGTGAGCCGTATCGAACTCCACGAGCGCGCTCAAATCCCTTCCAAATGCCTCGATATCGCCGTAATACTTTTCGAACCAGGCTGAAATGTCTGCAATCGATTGCGAGAGAGTTGTCACTGTGCTCATCGTGCTGGCTCCTGTGTTTCCTCTGACATCAAGCCAAGGGTGAGTTTGGTGTCAATGAGGTGATAAATGTTTTTACGGATGTGCTCTTCCGAGATTCGTTCGGCTCGCGTTGCGTCATCCGCCTGAATTGCGTCGATTAGGGCGAGATGGTCAATCGTCGCCAAATCGGTGTTCATGACACCGCCGAGGTCAGCCCAGAGCAGCGGACTCGATTCGCTCTGCAAGCGAACTTCTGCACGCAAGAGTCTTGGCGACTGAGCGAGCACGGCGAGTTCGATGTGGAAACGGCTGTCAGCAGTGGCCCGCTCAACTGGGGTTCTGGCATCTTTGAGTCGCTGAGCCAGTTCAACCAGGCGGTCAAGCGCACTCGTGTAGGCGCGGCTGCAGGCTAACCGCGCAATCGCCGTGGCAACGGCAGTGTGCTCATCACCGAGATCGCGCAGCTCTACGATGCTCGTGTTGTCGAGCATGTTTCGCAGCTCAAGCGATTGAGGATACGGCGCGCGCACGATAAACGTGCCACCGCTTCGCCCGCGCCTCGTTTCGACGATTCCTTGATCGCGCAGCGAGGCCAAGGCTTTTCGCAACGTTGCAACAGCCACACCGAATTGACTTGCAAGTTCCATCTCAGTTGGCAGGCGTTCTCCAACTGAAAGCATGCCCAATGAAATGGAGTCAGCAATACGGTCGGCAATCGCTTGCCCGTTCACCGTATTCGGCACGCCCTTGAGCAGTACCTTGGGGAAGGACGAACGCTGAGCCATACCTACACGCTATCGTGCTAGAGGCTGAGTGCCTCTGCAATAAGCGCCTCTTGCTCAACCGCATGCACCTTCGCTGAGCCCGTGGATGGTGCAGCCGATGATGGGCGTGAGACTACGCGGATCGCGCGACCGAGCTCTGGTGCAACTTCGAGCGCGATGAACGGCCATGCGCCTTGGTTGCGGGGCTCATCCTGCACCCAAACGAGTTCAGCATTCGGGTATTGGTTGATGAGTGCGTTGAGTTCGGTGATTGGCGCTGGATAATACTGCTCCATACGTGCAATCGCGATTTTCTCGTTCGGGGTCTTGTCGAGTTCACTTCGAAGGTCGTAGTACGTCTTGCCCGATACAAGAATCAGACGCTCTACCTTCTTCTTGTCAGCAACACTCACATCGTCAAGAACAGGTTCGAACTTGCCGCTCGTGAAGTCGGCTACCGCGCTTGTCGCACCGCGCAGTCGCAGCATGGACTTGGGCGAGAACACCACCAGAGGACGGCGAGGGCGCGCGTACGCCTGCTGACGCAGCAGATGGAAGTATGACGCTGGTGTCGAAGGTCGAGCAACTGTCATATTGTTCTCAGCGCACAGCTGCAGGTAACGCTCGATGCGAGCCGACGAGTGGTCTGGGCCCTGACCTTCATAGCCGTGTGGCAGCAGCAGAACTACTGAGGAGTGCTGTCCCCACTTTTGTTCTGATGATGAAACGAATTCGTCGATGACGGTTTGGGCACCGTTCGCAAAGTCACCGAACTGTGCCTCCCACACCACCAGCGCATCCTCACGTTCGACTGAGTAACCGTACTCGAACGCCATTGCTGCATACTCGCTCAGCAGTGAATCATAAATCCAGAACCGCGCCTGGTCTTCAGAGAGATGCAGCAGTGGCAGCCACTCTTGACCGTTCTCACGGTCGTGAAAAACAGCGTGGCGCTGCACGAAGGTGCCGCGTCGGGCATCCTGCCCAGCGAAGCGCACGGCAGTACCCTCCATCAGAAGTGAACCGAGTGCGAGAATTTCGCCGAAGCCCCA
>JALRLI010000061.1 GCA_023254555.1 Microbacteriaceae bacterium | reverse complement strand
CTCCCGGGTCACGCCTCATTCGTCTTTCCGAAGGTTAACGGAGAAGCCTTGCTCATTGAACTCGATGTTCGGGGTATCGCGTGCTCGAGCGGCTCAGCCTGTGCCGCGGGTTCACAAGACCCGTCGTCAACCCTGCTCGCTCTGGGTTTTTCAGAACAGGATGCCCACACCGCGGTTCGCTTCAGCTTCGGCCGAGAAATCTCAGCTGACGACCTGGCTCTTGCGGCTGACGTGCTCGTTGCTGCACACCAGGGTCTCACCCGGTAAACGTTTCACCGCTCGCGGGTGTGGGCGTGGGTCGACACCTACCGACGTAGACTGACTATGTGCTCTCGGTGTTGTTCGGCGTAGGTGCCGCATTAGGATTTGGCAGCTCCGATTTTCTCGGCGGCCTCGCTGCCCGCCAAATTGGCGCTATTCGAACGGTCTGGATCACAGCACTTACGGCACTGACCGCACTCTATTTCGGCTCCTTCATCTTCAACGGCACCGCATCCCCTGAGTCTTGGCTTTTCGGCGGTCTTTCTGGCGTTGCCGGAGTGCTCGCACTCGTGTGTCTCTACGCGAGCCTCGCGATTGGCCCGATGAGCATCCTGTCGCCAATTGGGGCAGTCGTTGGTGCGATAGTGCCGACGGTTTGGGACATCGTGATTGGCGAATCATTGCAGTGGTACTCCTACGTGGCGATTGTGCTGGCACTGATTGCGGTCGCAATCGTTGGTTTCACCCCGGGAGAGCACGTTCGTCGTCCCAGCGCGAAGGGGTTAGCACTCTCGCTCTTTGCGGGCTTTCTGTTTGGCGTTTACTACATCTTTCTCGACCTCGCACCAGATGATGCTGGTCTCTGGCCACTGATCGCGAATCGCTCGGCTTCGGCCGCAATCATAACGGTAGCGGTGGTTGGGGCGACCCTCATTCGCCTCGCACGACGCCGATCGCGCGCGCCACAGCTCCCTCACGAGAGTTCAGAGCTTGCTGCCGGAGACGCCGGCATTATTCATTGGCGGGTCGGGCTGCAGTTTGCCCTCATTACTGGCCTCATGGAGGCTGTCAGCACAGGGCTTTATTTGTACGGAATCGTCTCGGGCAGCCTGACAGTCGTTTCGGTGGTGACGTCGCTCTACCCTGCGAGCACGATAATTCTTGCCACGATTGTGCTGAATGAGCGTTTGGGCAAGCTTCAATACGTGGGTCTCGGCCTCGCTGTGGTCGCCGCTATCGGGTTGGCCTTGGCCTAAGAGCTTTCGGGACGAACCGCCTGCGAGGTGTCGCCAAACTTCAGACGCGGCTAGCCGCCGACAACTGGCCCGAAGTACTCGGGTAGCGTTGCGCGGTTCGTGCGACGAAGGTCATCGACGCTGGCGGTGAAGAGATCTTGAAGCTCGAGCTCCGCGCTTTCGCCAGCTCCGGTGGTTACACCGATGCGCAGCACTGGCACACCTCGTCCCTCGCAGAGGCCCTTGAACTTGACTTCGTCTTCGTGGCTCACGGCTACCAGCATTCGAGCAGTCGACTCACTGAACAGAGCGGTTGCCGCATCGACACCGTCGCGCTGCATCAGCTCTGCGAGCCAGACTCGGGCTCCCACGCCAAAACGCATCACACCCTCGGCAAGCGCCTGGCCCAGGCCACCCTCAGAGAGGTCATGAGCGGCGCTGATCAGCGATTCTTGCGCGCCCGCGTGAATCAGCTCAGCCAAATCGCGCTCGGCTGCAAGGTCAACCGCTGGCGGACGGCCACCGAGATGGCCGTGCACAACATCAGCCCAGGTTGAGCCGTCGAGCTCTTCGCGTGTCACTCCGAGCAGGTAGAGGTGCTCACCGGCGTCCTGCCACCCGCTTGGGATGCGACGCGCGACATCGTCGATAATGCCGAGTACACCCACAACCGGAGTCGGGAAGATTGGCACGTCACCGGTCTGATTGTAGAACGACACGTTTCCGCCGGTTACCGGAATCTCAAGAGTTTGGCAAGCGTCAGAGAGACCCTCAACCGCTTGTGAGAACTGCCACATCACCTCGGGGTTCTCTGGGCTGCCGAAGTTGAGGCAGTCAGTCACCGCGGTTGGCACAGCGCCGGTTGCGGCAACGTTTCGGTACGCCTCGGCAAGTGCGAGTTGGGCACCCGCGTAAGGGTCGAGCTGGCAGTAGCGACCGTTTGCATCGGTTGCAATCGAGAAACCAAGGCCGCTCTCTTCATCAACACGAATCATGCCAGCATCATCGGGGAACGAGAGCGCAGTGTTCCCCAGCACGTAGTAGTCGTATTGGTTTGTGACCCAAGACTTGTCGGCAAGATTCGGGCTACCCAGTAGCTTCAAGAACTGCTCGCGCAGAGCAGCGGTATCACTGTCTGCAGGGCGGGCGAGCGTTGAGGCTGAGTCTGCCTGGAGGGCGTCAATCCATGCAGGGTAGCTGACCGGGCGCTCATAGACAGGCCCATCAATCGCAACGGTACGAGGGTCGACATTCACAATCTCTTCGCCGTGCCAGTTGATGATCAGGCGGCCGGTGTCTGTTACCTCACCGAGAACGCTGGTTTCAACATCCCACTTCTTGGTGACTTCGAGGAATGCGTCGAGCTTTGAGGGCTCGACCACTGCCATCATGCGCTCTTGGCTCTCAGACATCAGAATTTCTTCTGGCGTGAGGGAAGGATCGCGCAGCAGCACGCCGTCGAGCTCGATGAACATGCCGCCGTCGCCGTTTGAGGCGAGTTCGCTGGTGGCACACGAAATGCCAGCGGCACCGAGGTCTTGAATACCCTCAACGAGATCTTGCTGGTACAGCTCCATGCAGCACTCGATAAGCACTTTCTCAGCGAAGGGGTCGCCGACCTGCACCGATGGCCGCTTCGTTGGGCCGCCCTCTGCGAAGGTGTCAGAGGCGAGGATGCTCGCACCGCCGATTCCGTCGCCACCGGTTCGTGCGCCGAAGAGTACAACCTTATTTCCAGCGCCCGAGGCGTTCGCGAGGTGCAGGTCTTCGTGCTTGAGCACACCCACAGCGAGGGCGTTTACCAGCGGATTCGCCTGGTACACGGGGTCAAAGATCGTTTCACCGCCGATATTTGGCAGGCCGAGGCAGTTGCTGTATGAGCTGATGCCAGAGACCACGCCGTGCACAACGCGAGCGGTATCTGCCTCGTCGATTTTGCCGAAGCGCAGCTGATCCATCACTGCAACCGGACGAGCACCCATCGAGATGATGTCACGAACGATGCCCCCAACGCCGGTGGCTGCGCCCTGAAAGGGTTCGATGTACGAAGGATGATTGTGGCTTTCGACTTTGAAGGTGACAGCCCAGCCCTCACCAATGTCGACCACGCCGGCGTTCTCGCCCATACCCACCATGAGCTTTTCGTTCATTTTGGGCGTCACCTTCTTACCGAACTGGCGAAGGTAAATCTTCGACGACTTGTACGAGCAGTGTTCTGACCACATCACCGAGTACATCGCGAGCTCGCCCGAGGTTGGACGGCGGCCTAGTAGCTTTTTGATTTCTTCGTACTCGTTCGGCTTGAGACCAAGCGCGTCGTAGGGCTGCACACGCTCAGGTGTAGCGATTGCGTTCGCAACGGTGTCGGGGTGATGCACAGGTGTTTCGGCAGATTCAGTCATTTGTGTCTCCGTAGGGTTACGCATTCACGAACTGCGAAACCACGCTGGTAAAGAAGGGTAGGCCATCGAGCCCAGAGCGCATACGCTCGGCACCCTGGGGGCCAAATCCGAGTTCGACGGCGTGCTCTGGGTGCGGCATGAGACCGACAACATTGCCACGCTCGTTAGTGATACCCGCGATGTCGTTGAGTGACCCGTTCGGGTTGACGTCGAGGTAGCGGAACGCGACCAGGCCTTCGCCCTCAAGACGCTTGAGTGTCTCAGCATTTGCAATGTACCCGCCATCGGCATTTTTCAGCGGGATGGTGATCTCTTGACCGGCTGCGAAATCGCTCGTCCACGCGGTGGTGTTGTTTTCAACACGGATGCGCTGGTCACGCCGCACGAATTGCTGGCAGTCATTGCGAATCAGACCGCCAGGAAGGAGGTGTGATTCAACGAGAACCTGAAAGCCATTGCAGATGCCGAGCACGGGCATCCCTGCATTCGCCGCCTCAATCACCTCACGCATAATTGGCGAGATTGCCGCGATTGCGCCGGCACGAAGGTAATCGCCGTAGCTAAAGCCTCCGGGAAGGATGATGGCGTCAACGCCCTTGAGGTCGTGGTCTGCGTGCCAGAGGGCAACTGGTTCGGCGCCAACAATTGAGACCGCCCGCTGTGCGTCTTTGTCGTCAAGCGACCCCGGAAAAGTGACTACGCCGATACGCATATCGGCTACTTCTCACCCTCTGGGTAGTGGATTGCAACAACGTCTTCGATCACCGAGTTTGAGAGCACGTGCTCTGCAATTTCAGCGACATCGGCTCGAACCTGGTCAGTAATAGGGCCTTCAACAGTGAGTTCGAAGCGCTTGCCGAGACGAACGTCGGTGAATTCGCTCTTACCCAGGCGCGAGAGCGCACCCTTCGTAGCTTTACCTTGAGGATCGAGCAGTTCAGCCTTCGGCATCACTTCTACAACGATGGTTGGCACAGGGGTTCTCCCAAAAACCTAGGATGTTTTGCGCGGTACGGCGCTCCCTATTCTATCCGCTTCGCTCGGGTCTCAACCTTGACGCGCACTTGGTTTCGCCATGGGTCGTCAAAGACGAGTTCGGCGCCGGTGTCTGCGAACAAAACCGCCTTGCTCGTGAGGCGCTCCTTGAGTGCGCCAATTGCATCGTCGTTACCGACACTGATGACAACCTCACCGAGTCCGAGTGCGGGACTGCGTTCGCCGGCGCCTCGGCTCTGCCAGGTATTCATACCGAGATGGTGATGGTATCCACCAGCGGATACAAAGAGTGCCTGTGAGCCATATTCAGCTGTGACCTCAAACCCGACGGTGTCAACGTAAAACTCTTGAGCAGTTCGCAGGTCACCAACTTTGAGATGCACGTGCCCAACTGTTGCCGGAGTATCTGCCACCGCGAGAGAGCCCTCTTCAGTGAGGTTCTGTTTGAGGAAAAAGTTGGGGTCGAGGTATTCGGTGCTCATCGCCACACGATTGCCCGTCCATCGCCATTCTTCGCGAGGAACATCCCAGTAGAGTTCAACCCCGTTGCGTTCGGGGTCATCAAAGTAAAGCGCGTTTGACACCCAGTGATCACTCGAACCCGTGAACGAGTTGGGAAAGTTGCGCGCAATCGAATACACCGAAGAGGCAAGTTCGCTTTTGTTCGGGAAGAGAAAGGCTGTGTGAAAGAGGCCGGCGGCGTTCGGGCTGGCATGCTTCAAAGCAGAGTCTTGTCTCAGGATGAGCAACGGCACGCCAGCTCGACCGAGCACAGCCGCCGACCCCTCTTGGTTGATTACGGATAAGCCAACGCCCCGATGGTAGAAGTCGACCATCGTGTCGAGATTGGCAACCGCAAGGGTGACCGCACCCATGCCAGAGTTAGCTGGCAGCAGATCTTGGGCGCTGTTTTGGCTCTTATTCATACCTCAAGAGTAGAACTATTTAGTTGAAACTTCAAGTAAACGTTAGACGGGTGCTGGCAGGTCAGTGAGTCGCGTGAACAGCTCGCGGTAACGATCGAGGGTGCGCTCAACAATGTCGGCGGGCAGAATCGGGGGCTCGCCCTGTTTATCCCAGTTCGCAGAGAGCCAGTTGCGCACGATTTGCTTGTCGAAGCTGGCTAATCGCTCGCTGAGTGAGCCGCCCGCAGCGTATGCTGCGGCATCCCAATATCGACTTGAGTCGCTCGTGAGCACCTCGTCGGCCAAGGTCAGCTCGCCCGTCTCGGGGTCGGCGCCAAATTCAAACTTGGTGTCAGCAAGTATCACTCCACGCTCAAGCGCAATCGCAGCGGCCTTCTTATAAAGAGAAAGCGATGTATCGCGAAGAGCGGTTGCAATCTCCGCCCCAACGAGTTCGATGCTCTGCTCGAACGTGATGTTCTCATCGTGCTCCCCAAGCGGAGCCTTGT
>JALRLI010000060.1 GCA_023254555.1 Microbacteriaceae bacterium | reverse complement strand
CGTCAGCCGAAACGCTGCCTCGAACACTTCACGGCCGGCAAAAACACCGGCCTCACGCGCAACGAGATCTGCGGTCGCCTGCACCTCTGCACCTATGGTGAGCGTCGAGGTGATGTCGCCCTCGGGGGCATCTTCACGCAGGGCAGCGCGCACCACACTGTCGATGGTTTCAGCGTCTAGCACTGATGGCGCACCCTGCACGCTACACCTCCCTGACTACGGTGACTGGCCTGTTCGCATCAGCGACAGTGGCCGGGTAGTCAAGTCTAAAGTGTGCACCGCGCGACTCTTCTCGCGCCCGCGCTGAAGCGGTGACGACACGAGCCAGTTCAAGTAGATTGGCGTCTTCCCAGTCGCTAAAGACGCGGTGCTCGAGGCTTGCAGGACGCCATGAGTTGAGCTGCCCAATCGCTGCGAAGAGTGCCGGTTCGGTTCTCGCGAGCCCAACCGAATCCCAAAGAAGCGTTTGTAACTCGACTCGGTCGACCACCTCTTGCTCTTCGCCGGAGTGTGTTCCACGAGAGGCGACCGGGATTCGCAGTTCAGCGAGCGTGCCTGAGTCTTGCCAACGCTCGGCGGGCGCATCCGTCGGCCATTCAGCCGCCAGCTTCGAACCCGCGGCGAGCAGCGACTGCACCGCGCGTTCGGCAAAAACCACAGTTTCGAGCAGTGAGTTTGACGCGAGTCGGTTCGCGCCGTGGGCGCCGGTGCACGCGGCTTCGCCGATGACGAAGAGCCCAGGGATGCTCGACCGGCCGTACGTGTCGGTTGCGACCCCGCCCATCCAGTAGTGCGCAGCCGGCGTCACCGGAATCGGCTCGCGACCCCAGTTCAGGCCGAAACGGCGGCAGGCTTTTGTGATTGCGGGAAAACGCTCAGCGAGGTGCTGCTCGCCGAGTGCGGTCGCATCGAGCAACACCGGCTGACCGCCCTGCCGAATCATCGTCTGCTGAATTCCGCGAGCCACCACATCGCGCGGTGCGAGCTCGGCGCGTTTATCAAGCTCAGGCATGAAGCGGTGGCCGTGCTGGTCAATCAACACAGCTCCTTCGCCACGCACTGCCTCAGAAATCAAGAACGAGCCGGGAACCGCGAGCGCGGTGGGGTGAAACTGATACATCTCGAGGTCTGCGAGTACCGCGCCCGCTCTGAACGCGGCTGCTACCCCATCGCCGGTCGTGAGCGTTGGGTTTGTGGTGTGCCTGAAGAGCTGCCCTGCACCGCCGCTGGCAAGGATGAGCGCATCCACCTCGAGATCAACTAGCCCGTCTGCGTCGAGCAGGCGCACCCCACGTAGCTGCCCGTTCTCGACCAGCAAATCAACGAGCAGGGTGTGCTCACGAATATCTACCTGATGCCCGAGTAATCCCAACGAAACTTGGGCGACTAACGCGGCACCGGTTGCGTCGCCTCGAGCGTGCAAAATGCGCGGCTGAGAATGAGCCGCTTCAAGCCCGAGGGCAAAACTGCCATCGACCCGATCGAATTGCATGTCCCATTCGAGCAGTTGTTGAAGCCGCTCTGGCCCCTCGCTACACAGCACCTGCACTGCCTCTGGCCAGCACAGCCCGGCACCAGCGGCAAGCGTGTCTGCAACGTGGCTCGCAACCGAGTCGGTCTCAGCAGTGACCACCGAGAGTCCGCCTTGAGCCCAGGCACTATTGCTCTCGCCGAGGTCGCCCTTCGTGATCAGGGTGATTTGCACCTCAGGATTAAGCTCGCTCAAACGCCGCGCTGCATAGAGACCGGCAAGGCCAGTCCCCACAACCGCGACGTGCTTCATTATGCAGGAACGGCGGCGAGCATGCGCTCGAGCGCAACCGTTGCATCGCGAGCAATATCGCGGTCAACGCTGATCTGATTCACAACCTCGCCCGCCACGAGTCGCTCAAGCACCCAAGCTAAATAGCCCGGATGAATTCTGTACATTGTGGAGCACGGGCAAACCACCGGGTCGAGGCAAAAGATTGTCTTGTCAGGGTGCTGCTCAGCCATGCGCTGCACCATAGTGACTTCGGTGCCCACGGCAAACACAGCGCCCGCTGGCGCGGCCTCAATCACGCGACGAATCAGGTCAGTCGAACCTGCGGCATCAGCCGCGTCAACAACAGGCATCGGGCATTCTGGATGCACAATAACCTGCACGTCGGGATGCTCCGCTCGAGCCTGCTCGATCTGACCAACGTTGAACCTACGGTGCACGGAGCAAAAACCGTGCCACAAAATCACGCGTGAATCCCGAAGAGCCTGCTCTTCGTTTCCGCCGAGCGGCTTAGCTGGGTTCCAGAGCGGCATATCGTCTGGTGAGATACCCATCGCCTTGGCGGTATTGCGACCAAGGTGCTGATCGGGGAAGAAAAGCACACGCTGTCCGCGCTCGAAGGCCCACTCCAGCACCGCCTTCGCATTCGATGAGGTACACACGATGCCGCCGTTTCGACCGCAGAAGGCCTTCAACGCGGCAGACGAGTTCATGTATGTGACAGGGATGACCGGCTGCCGACCTTCGCCATCGACGTCAGTGCCAAAAAGATTGGTGAGCTGCGCCCAGCACGCCTCGACACTCGCTTCGTCGGCCATGTCGGCCATGGAGCATCCCGCACCAAGGTTTGGCAGAATCACCGCCTGCTCAGGGTTCGAGAGAATATCGGCAGTCTCTGCCATGAAGTGCACGCCGCAGAAGACGATAGCCTCTGCCTCGGGTTTGGTTTTGGCCGCGCGGGCGAGCTGAAACGAGTCGCCGAGGAAGTCTGCGTGCTTCACAATCTCGTCTCGCTGGTAGTAGTGCCCAAGCACAACCACGCGGTCGCCAAGCGTTGCCTTCGCCGCCTCGATTCGAGCATCCAACTCCTCCGCAGAAGCGTTGCGATACTCGTCTGGAATCGCTCCCTGCCGAGGAGAGCCGACCGGAATCGTGTCACCCATTGATGCGCCGGGCCCATACCCTTCGAACGGATCGGCGCCCACCCACGGTGGCATCAGCACCTCGGGGGCACACACTGCGCCGTCAGCTACAGGGGTGCTCAACAGGTTTTCATTCGCTGCGGTCAAGGTGTGTTCCTAGGCTGTTTTCGCTCAAATTTGTTGGTGGATGCGCGTGCGAGTTGCTCAGCTTGAGCGTGTTTCGTCGGCGATACGAGAGTGGTGGTGAATCACTTCGGCAACCACGAAGTTAAACCACTTCTCTGCAAACTCGGGGTCGAGGTTTGCGTCTTTTGCGAGTGCGCGCAGTCGTTCGATCTGTTCGGCTTCGCGAGCTGGATCTGTTGGAGGCATTTCATGCTCGGCTTTGAGAACGCCAACGTCTTGGGTGCAGCGAAAACGCTCTGCGAGCATGTGAATCAGTGCAGCATCGATGTTGTCGATACTCGCACGCAGCTTCGCGAGCTGATCGTTGGCTGATTCGTTCATGCGTTAACCCTAACCGAGCAAATCGTGCAGAACGACAACCTGTTCACGTTCTGGGCCAACACCGATTGCAGACATTCTCGCGCCACTCATACTCTCAAGCGCGCGAATGTATTTTTGCGCGTTGACTGGCAGCTCTTCGAAGGTGCGAGCGCCCGTGATGTCTTCTGTCCAGCCATCAAATTCCTCGTAGATTGGCTTCGCATGGTGAAAGTCGCTCTGATTGACGGGCATTTCATCGTGGCGCACGCCGTCGACGTCGTACGCAACGCAGACCGGAATTTTCTCGAGCCCAGAGAGTACGTCGAGCTTGGTGAGCACGAAGTCGGTGACACCGTTCACGCGCGCGGCGTAGCGAGCCATCGGGGCGTCGTACCACCCACAGCGGCGCGGACGACCTGTTGTGGTGCCAAACTCATGTCCAACCTTCGCGAGGTGCTCGCCATGCTCATCGAAGAGCTCAGTCGGGAACGGCCCTGAACCGACTCGAGTCGTGTAGGCCTTAATAACGGCAATGATTCGCTTCAGCTCGTGCGGAGGCACACCTGAACCCGTGGATGCACCACCAGCGGTTGCGTTCGATGAGGTCACGAACGGGTAGGTACCGTGATCGATGTCGAGCATCGTTGCCTGGCCGGCTTCGAAGAGAACGGTTTTGTTCTCGGCGAGCGCGTTGTTCAGCAACAAAGCAGTGTCACACACCATCGGTGCCAGCCGCTCTCTGAAGCGCAGCAGGTCGTCAACGATTTCGTCAACCTCAATTGCGCGGCGGTTGTACACCTTCACCAGAATCTGATTCTTCAGTTCAAGCGCACCCTCCACCTTCTGACGAAGGATACTTTCGTCGAAGATGTCTTGAATGCGAATGCCGATGCGATTGATCTTGTCTGCGTACGCAGGGCCGATACCGCGACCCGTAGTGCCGATCGACTTCTTGCCCAGGAATCGCTCAGTCACCTTGTCGATTGTGCGATGGTATGAGGTGATGACGTGAGCATTCGCACTCACCTTGAGTTTCGAAACGTCAACGCCCCGAGCGCTCAACGCATCGAGCTCTTCGAATAACACTTCGAGGTCAACAACAACACCGTTTGCGATAACCGGTACAACTCCCGGCGTCAAGATACCCGAGGGCAACAGGTGCAGAGCGTACTTTTCATTGCCGACCACAACTGTGTGACCGGCATTGTTTCCGCCATTGAACTTAACGACATAGTCGACGCGGCTGCCAAGAAGATCGGTAGCTCGTCCCTTGCCTTCATCGCCCCACTGGGCGCCGGTGATGAGAACGGCTGGCATTGAAGCCTCCCCCTAAGAAATAGAGTTACACCCCAGCCTATCGGTTCAGCGAATCCCTCACACAGTTATTTACCGCGACGGGTCACCCAGCTATACATCGCAATCGCAGCAGCCGCACTCGCGTTAATGGAGCGAGTTGACCCGTACTGCGTGATCTCAACAATCGCGGTGGCAACCTTCGTAGCCTCTTCGGTGACGCCCGGCCCCTCTTGCCCAAACAGCATGATGCACGCCTCTGGCCATTCGAACGTTTCGATGGGTACGCATCCTGGAACGTTATCCACCGTGATAATCGGGAGGCCCTCCGCCATTGCCCAGCCGGCCAGATCTGCGACAGTTTCGTGATACATCACGTGCTGGTAGCGATCGGTGACCATTGCACCGCGTTTATTCCAGCGACGGCGACCCACGATGTGAACGGTGTCGGCAGCGAATGCGTTAGCGCTTCGCACGATCGAACCGATGTTCATGTCGTGTTGCCAATTCTCGATAGCGACGTGAAATGGATGCCGATGCGCATCTAAGTCAGCAACGATAGCCTCCATGCGCCAATACCGGTAGCGATCGATGACGTTGCGGGTGTCGCCGCGTTCGAGTAATTCGGGATCGTACTGTTCATCGGTCGGCCAGTCATCCCGGCCGCCGGGCCAGGGGCCCACACCCGAGGTGGAAAATTCGTGAGTACTCAATGCGTTGGTGCTGCTTAGGGAACCCGGTAGAGCCAGTCTTGGGTGTCGAACTTCTCGGCGATCAGGCGCTCTGCGGCCTCATACTCTGCTTCGCTGACTACGCTCGGGGTGCCGCCGTGTCGAGCCGTGAAGGTCTCGGCCATCCGGCTGATGACTTCTTCGCGGGGGAGGCCCGTCTGGCTGCGCAGAGGATCGACGCGCTTTTGGGCGCTCTTTGTGCCCTTATCGCTCAGCTTTTCACGACCGATGCGAAGCACCTCGACCATCCTGTTCGCGTCCATGTCGTAGCTCATCGTGACGTGATGTAGCACCGCGCCTGAACCCAGGCGTTTTTGTGCTGCGCCGCCGATTTTGCCGTGCGCACTGGTGATGTCGTTGAGTGGCTTGTACTCCGCGTCGATGCCGAGCGACTTCAGTGCCTCGAGAACCCACTCGTCCAAGAAGGCATAGGAGTCTGCAAAGCTCATGCCCTGCACCAGCTCACCCGGAGCGTAGACCGAATAAGTGATTGCGGATGCAGGCTCAACGAACATCGCCCCGCCCCCTGAAATTCGGCGTACAACTTCGACACCGTATTTCTCGCAGTTCTCGAGATCGACCTCGTTTTTGACCGACTGGAAGCTACCGATGATAACGGCAGGGTTTGCCCATTCCCAGAACCGAATTGTGGGAGGGCGCAATCCCTCACCAACAGCAGTGGTGAGCACT
>JALRLI010000005.1 GCA_023254555.1 Microbacteriaceae bacterium | reverse complement strand
GGCACATTTGTGGCACGCCGACCACCGAACAGTATTGCATCGAGGGCCACTCCGTCATGCTCGTCCCAGTCGCTAGCGAGGGTTGGGCACTGCGTAACAGGAGCCGTGAAGCGCGAGTTTGGATGCGCTGCTAGCGTTCCTGATTCTGGAGTCCAGTCATTTCCGAGCCAATCTATGAGATGGCTTGGCGTCTCGTCGGTCATGCCCTCCCACCAGACATCGCCTTCGTCTGTCAGCGCGACGTTGGTGAAGATGGTATTACCCCACATAGTCTCCATTGCTACCGGGTTGGTGCTTTCACCGGTTCCCGGTGCAACTCCGAAAAAGCCTGCCTCAGGGTTGATTGCGTAGAGACGACCATCGCGGCCCTTACGAAGCCAAGCGATGTCATCACCAATGGTTTCAACCTTCCAACCAGGAATGGTGGGCTGCAGCATTGCGAGGTTGGTCTTGCCACAAGCGGATGGGAACGCCGCCGCGACATGGAACGCTTTTCCGGCTTCGTTGGTGAGCTTGAGGAGGAGCATATGCTCTGCGAGCCAGCCTTCGTTCTTACCCATCACACTCGCGATACGCAAGGCAAAGCACTTCTTCGACAGCAGGGCGTTTCCTCCGTAGCCCGAGCCGTATGACCACACCTCAAGAGTTTCTGGGAAGTGCGTGATGTATTTAGTGTCGTTGCAGGGCCACGCGTCATCTTCGCGCACGTTGCCCTCGTCGTCAACGAGGGGCACACCAACGCTGTGCACGGTTCGAACCCATTCTGAGCCCGGCTTGATTTCATCGAGAGCGGCCTGACCCATTCGAGTCATGATGCGCATATTGAGTACCGCGTAAGGCGAATCTGTGAGCTGCACACCGAGCTGCGAAATAGCGCCGCCGATCGGACCCATCGAAAATGGAACAACGTACAGAGTACGGCCGCGCATTGCACCCTGAAAGAGCGGGCGCAGTTCAGCCTTCATCTCAGCCGGAGCTCGCCAGTTATTTGTAGGACCAGCATCTTCTTCGCGCTCTGAGCAAATGAAAGTGCGGTCTTCGACACGGGCGACATCGCCGGGATGCGAACGAGCCAGGAAGCTCCCTGGGCGACGGTTGCGATCAAGCGGAATAAGCGCGCCTGCGGCGACCATTTGCTCGGTGATTTCGTTCCACTCATCCTGGGACCCTGTGCACCAGCGAACGTCTGAGGGCTCGAGCAGCTCGGCATTCTGAACGACCCAGTCGATAATTTCTGGGTTTGTTGTGGTTGCGGTATCGCGAATGAGTTGTGCGAGGTCTTCTTTTGCCACGGCTTCTTGGGCTAGTGTCATTTCAGAGCGCTCCTAGGATGCTTATTTTTGTGGAAATTTGCACTTAGTACTCATTCTGAACCATTAAATTGTGAATATTCAGTCAAATTACTTGTAAAAATTGGCAAATTTTCTTTTATAGTAAACATATGCCTGATAGTTCAGCAAACTCTCAACCACGGGTCGAAACCGACCTCTTGGTCCTGGGCAAACGCATCAAACACTACCGTGTTGCCGCTGGCCTCACGCTTGAACGTCTCGGGCAGAGGGTTGGGGTGGTTACGAGCGCACTCTCGCTCATCGAGAACGGTCGCCGAGAACCAAAACTGAAGTTATTGAACGCTATTGCGCGTGAGCTCAACGTCGACGTGGCTGATCTCCTCTCATCGAGTGCACCAGACCTGAGATCGTCGCTCGAGATCGAACTTGAAAAAGCACAAAAGACACCTGAATATAAAGCGCTGCAGTTACCTACAATCAAGGCGCCAAAAACTCTCAGTGACGAGACACTCCAGTCAATGGTTGGCCTGCATCGTGAATTGGCCAGGCGTTCTCGGGCTGCAGCCGCAACGCCTGAAGAAGCACGGCGCGCGAACACTCAAATCCGCGCCTTCATGCGAGAGCGCGACAACTACCTACCCGATATTGAAGACGTCGCGGAATCGCTACTCGATCGAGCGGAGCATTCTGGCGGAGCCCTCACTCACAGAACCGTTGCGGTTATGGCTGAACAGCTCGGATTCACGCTCATTTTTGTCGATGACTTGCCCCAGTCAGCTCGAAGTATCACCGACCTCGCGAACGGTCGAATTTACTTGCCGCCGGCTTCTTTTCCCGGTGGTCATGGCCTTCGCTCACTCGCTTTACAAGCAATGGCACACGTTGTGTTGGGACACGACAGGCCAAGCAGCTACGCAGACTTCTTGAAACAACGCCTCGAGATTAACTATTTTGCCGCCGCGTGCCTGATGCCTAGAGACCGAAGCGTTGAGTTCTTACAGAATGCGAAAGCTTCAAGAAATATTGCCATCGAAGACTTCCGGGATGCCTTCGGCGTCACGCACGAGGCCGCAGCACACCGCATCACAAACTTGGCAACCGAGTTTCTCGATTTGCGGATGCACTTCATCAGGGTGAAGGCAGATGGCAGCATCATCCGCGCCTACGAGAACGATGGCACTCCCCTGCCTGAGAATGAGGACGGTGCGGTGGAAGGTCAAATCCTCTGCCGCAAGTGGGCCGCACGAACAGCCTTCAACCGCCAGAACCGAACGAACGAGTTTTACCAATACACAGACACTCCCGCAGGCACATTTTGGACTGCAGTGCAGACAGGCACTTCAGAGTCGATGGGCTTCTCCATCAGCACCGGGGTTGCGTTCGATGACGCAAAATGGTTCAGAGGTCGAGATACCCAATACCGATCAAAATCGACGTGCCCAGATCCCGATTGCTGTAAGAACCCCGATAACGAGCTTCGGGCACGATGGGAGAACAACGCGTGGCCGAGCGCGCGTATGCACGCTCACATCCTGTCGCCACTCCCGACAGGCTCGTTTCCTGGCATCGATGACACCGAGATGTACGAATTTCTCAGCAGGCACGAGTCAAGCACGTGACCTGAACTGCACCTACTTTGTAGCAGCTGCGAGAGACTTCCCTGCCTTTGAAGCTTTGTCGGCTTTCTCTGGCTTAGGCGGACGGGCAGCAAACTCCTCGAATGCGGCACGCGGATGCTCACCGAGTTCGGTGTTGACAATGTCACGGCTCAAGAAGAAGTGGCCCATCCAAGCTCCGAATACGCGCCACTTGCGCTCCCATGACGGCAGGGCCAAACCGTGATAGAAACGGTGCGCTAGCCAAGCGAAGTACCCGCGAATCGCGAAATTGCCGGATTGGAAGACACCATGGTTGAGGCCCAGTCCAGCAACTGCACCAAGGTTCGAGTGGTTGTACTCACTGAGACCTTCGCCGCGAAGATCAGCGACGATGTTCTTTGCGAGAAGTTTCGCCTGCCGCACCGCGTGCTGCGCGTTTGGCACGCAGAACCCGCCTGGGCCAGGGGTTTTCGAGATATCTGGCACAGCAGAAGTATCACCGGCAGCCCAAGCACCCTCGACGATACCGTTCTCGCCCTCCACACGAAGATCCGTGCGAGCGAGCACGTGCCCGCGAGGGCCCGTCGGCAAGTCTGTTTTGTTCGCCAAGAATGGGAGCGGCATGACACCAGCCGTCCAAACGATGAGATCAGACTCGAAGGTTTCTCCGGTTGAAAGCTCGATCTTCTTGTCTACTGCGGAAGTGAGCTGCGTGTTGAGGTGAATGGTCACACCCCGATCGGTGAGGTTCTTCATCACCCACTCAGCCGTATTCTCGCGAACCTCAGGCATGATGCGTCCCATTGCCTCAATCAGATGAAATTGCAGTTCATCGAAGTGGATTTCTTTGTAGCGGCGAAGCAGCGAAGTAGCGAACGAGCGAAGCTCGGCTACTGTTTCGATGCCACCAAAACCGCCTCCAACGACCGTAATCGTGAGGAACTTTGCCCGTTCAGCGCTACCCTCAGGCAGAACGGCGGCACGCTCGAAGTTACCGACTAGGCGGTCGCGAACTGCAACCGCCTCTTCGATAGTCTTCAGACCGATGGCGTTATCAGCGATGCCCGGGATCGGAAAGGTTCGCGACACAGAACCAGTGGCAATCACAATATGGTCGTACTCAAATTCGAAGGCTTTGCCAACGATTGGTTCAATCTTTGCAGTTTTTTTGGCGTGCTTTATTTCCACCACGCGTCCCGCAATTGACTTCGTAGTCTCGAGATGGCGACGACGCGCTACCACAGCGTGACGAGCCTCTACTGAGCCAGCTGCAACCTCTGGAAGCAGCGGGAGATACGACATATATGGGAGCGGATCTACAATTGTGACCTCTGCTTCACCCTTGCGAAGCCACTTTTCAAGCTTCCATGCGGTGTAGAAGCCGGCATATCCTCCGCCGACAATCAAAATCTTTTTTGACACAAAAATCTCCTCGACTCGTATCTATTCTAATCTGTTCTAAAGCTCGCGAATTGCGGCAAGTGCCCTGTCGCCAATGGGATTCACACCCGGACCCGCGGCCAATGAGTGAGCTATCAGCGCGTGTAAGCACTTCACCCGTGTCGGCATGCCGCCGGCACTAATTCCATCAAGTTCTGCCACATGAGCAATTGATTCTCGATCTGAGATGTATTGCTCGTGTGCCAACCTGTACTGCTCTGAAATTTCTTCGTCATTTTCTAAAAGGTGTGTTAACTCTGCCATCAATCCGGATGCTTCGAGTTGGGATGCTTGAGCTGTCAGCTTTGGATGTGAGAGGTAGTACATCGTTGGAAAAGGAGTGCCATCCTCAAGTCGAGGTGAGGTAGCAACGACTGTTGGCTCGCCGGCTTCATTGCGTGCCGCAATCCCAAGCACCCCCCTGGCGGGTCGCCCAAGTTGTTCGGAAACAGACTCGATGTCAGCACTCGTCGGTGCTTCAAATGGTGGCCTACTCACGGTTTCGGCTCCTCTGGCGTAGCCGAAGTGGTGCCCGCACTCAACAGTGAACCTGCAATGTTTTTCAGCCAATCCTGTTTGACAGTGGTGATCTCAGTAGAACTTGTTTTTTTTACGCTCGCTGGAATTTCGATGTCTTGGATCACACTGAGCTGAGTCTCTCCGGGCATCACGAAGAACAATCTGTCGCGTGCTTGTGCCCGCACGAATGCGGGGTCTTTCCAACGATCACGCTCTGCCTCAATTTCTTTAACCGCTTTGTTCGATGCTTTGACGCTCGCCTCAAGTTCAGCGATTTGGCGGCGTTGATCAATCAGTGTCGAAATGCCAGGACTAAGCACAAGCACTCCCATCCCTACGAGCAGAACCATAATCAAGCTGAACGCCGAAAAGTTGAGACTGCGCGCCCAGGCCGCAATCTCAGCTGGAGTGGGTGGTTTTTTCACTGCCTAAACGAAACGTGCAAATGCTGATCGACCCGCATAGGTCGCAGCTGCACCGAGTTCTTCTTCGATTCTGAGGAGCTGATTGTATTTGGCAACGCGGTCGCTTCGAGCAGGGGCACCCGTTTTGATCTGCCCACAGTCAGTTGCGACAGCGAGGTCTGCAATGGTTGTGTCTTCAGTCTCGCCTGAACGGTGAGACAGGATTGCTGTGTATCCGGCCCGTTGAGCCATTGAGACTGCATCTAATGTTTCGGTAAGCGTTCCAATTTGGTTCACTTTGACCAGGATCGAATTACCGGCCTTCTTCTCAATGCCATCAGCCAGGCGAGCCGGGTTGGTCACAAAGAGGTCATCACCAACCAGCTGCAACTTGCCACCAAGCTCAGAGGTGAGGTGCTGCCATCCATGCCAATCATCTTCTGCCAGTGGGTCTTCGATCGAAACGAGCGGATAGTTCGCGGCAAGGTCAGCGTAGTAGCTGCTCATCTCAGCTGCGGTACGGTCTTTCCCTTCGAACGTGTACTTGCCGTTCTCGAAGAATTCGGTTGAGGCGACATCGAGGGCGAGCGCGATATCTTTGCCTGGCGTGAAGCCAGCGTTGCTCACTGCCTCGAGAATCAGGTCGAGTGCAATCGCGTTACTGGGCAGATCTGGAGCAAAGCCGCCCTCATCACCGAGTGCAGTATTCAGGCCCTTCTGCTTCAAGAGGCTCTTCAGCGAATGGTACGTTTCTGCTCCCCACCGAAGTGCCTCAGAAAATGTGTCTGCACCAAGCGGCACCGCCATGAACTCTTGAATGTCCACACCGGTGTCAGCATGGGCGCCGCCGTTAATGATGTTCATGAGTGGAACCGGAAGCGTGTGTGCGTTCGGGCCGCCGACATAACGGTAGAGGGGTAATCCGGCTGATTCTGCTGCGGCCTTGGCAACTGCCAGGCTGACACCGAGAATCGCATTCGCACCAAGCCGTTCTTTATTTGCAGTGCCATCGAGTTCGATCATCGTCGAGTCGATCAGTCGTTGATCATCAGCTGCAAAATCTTCAATTGCAGGGCCAATCTCATCGAACACTGCTGTCACAGCCTTCTCAACACCCTTACCGAGGTAGCGTTTCTTGTCGCCGTCTCGGAGTTCGTAGGCTTCGAAGGCTCCTGTTGATGCGCCTGACGGAACCGCAGCACGACTCACGGTGCCATCGGTGAGTCCAATCTCAACCTCAACGGTTGGATTTCCTCGTGAGTCAAGAATTTCACGGGCAATTACAGCGTCAATGAATGTCACCAGATACTCCTTAGGTGCGACCAAGCCGAGCATAAGAGCGCGCGAATCACGCCCAAACCTCTATTAAGTCTAGCTTGCAGTCAGAGTCTTGAGCTGAAGACTTGCAGGCTCTGTTTCACCCGACGGAATCAAGGCGAATTGGGCAAAGCCCTGACCATGGGCGCGTTCGAGCTGTGCATTCAGGTTTTTCGTTCGACGCTCTAAACGCACTCGGAAACCCTGATTTACAAAGTGCGACTTGAATGTATTCAGCTCAGCGGCGTGAGCGTCTTTGTCGTACACGAGCACGAGAGATTTGGATTCACTGTCGGCGGGCAATTCGATGAGATCAACGATGCGCTCAAATCCAATTGAGAACCCTGCGGCCGGAACGTCTTCACCCAGAAACCGCCCGATCATTCCGTCGTAGCGACCGCCGCCACCAACCGACGAACCAGACTCTGGATGCGCAATCTCGAAAATCGTGGCAGTGTAATACCCCATTCCGCGAACGAGCGTGGGATCAAAAACAACCTCCACGCCTGCCGGCAGCGCGGTGAGCGACTTACCGAGTTCGTCGAGAGTTTCAATGGCGGCTTCGGAAGCAACATTCGGCAGTAACTCGGAAATTGCCTCCCGTGAGAGTGGAATGCTGCCGCTGCCGAGATTCGCCTCGATGCGAGACAACAGTTCACCCACCTTTGTAGCGGCGCCAGCGTTCAACTCGGCAAGCTCTGCAACCACTTTTTCAACGCCAATTTTGTCGCGCTTATCTATAGTGATCAGCGCAGAATCGAACTGATCCGGGCTGAAACCGCAGTCGGCCAACATTGCTGTGAGAAGCCGACGATCGTTGACGCGGATACTACAGCCGCGCAGTCCGAGATGGTCAAGCGCTGCGGCGGTAGCTGTAATTAGCTCAATTTCAGCCAATACTCCTGGCTCGCCAATGATGTCAATGTCTGCCTGAACAAATTGTCGATATCGACCTTTTTGGGGTCTCTCGGCACGCCAAACCGGGGCAATCTGAATAGACCTGAACACGCTCGGAAGATCAGCACGATGTGATGCGTAAAATCTCGCGAGCGGAACAGTGAGGTCAAAACGCAGCCCTAAATCGGCAAGCTGTTCGGCGTTATTCGCGTCAGCCGCAGCACGAAGCGCATCCTGATCGAGACCCCGACGAAGAACACTGAACGACAGCTTTTCATTGTCTCCGCCCAACCCGGAGTGCAGTCGTTCAAAATCTTCAACGACAGGAGTCTCAATTTCGTCAAAACCGTGCGCACGATACACCTCACGGATTTCAGCTAACGCGCGCTCACGACGTGCCTTGTCTGCGGGTAAAAAGTCGCGCATTCCTCGAGCAGGATGAATCTGGGCAGCCATAATGTTCTATTCTGCCAGTTACCTAGCCGCCGATTCGGCGAAGCGCGGCCCGAAGAGACTCGTCCGCGTTGATACCGTCAGCGTGAGCCTGGCGAAGCAACAGCAGAATAGCGTCACCGACATCGTCTGAGTCAAGGTTCGCAAGCTGTGCATCCGCCTCACCTGCGCGCTCGAGTCGGTCAACAATTTTTTCGGCACGTGCCAGCGTCGGCATGGTTGAGGCAATCCCCTCAAGAACACCTCTGTTCTTGCCACTGGCGTTTGCCTTCAGTTGTTCCCACTCGGCGTTCAACTCGTCGACGGACATATACCCACGATCACCAAACACATGCGGATGTCTGGCAATCAGTTTTTGATTGAGCGTGTTGGCTATCTCGGCAACGTCATACCCTTCGCCTTCACGTTCGGCGATCGCTGCATGGAAGAACACCTGGTAGAGCACATCGGCGAGCTCTTCTTTCACCTCGTCAGCGCCTGCCCCGGTCTCAATCGCTTCGACGAGCTCCGCAGTTTCTTCAATGAGGTAGCGGATGAGAGACTCGTGTGTTTGCACGTTGTGCCAGGCGCATCCATCGGGGGCAGTGAGCTGGTCGATCGTCTGAGCAAGCTGGGTAAACGCATCTGCGGTGCTCATACGCTCACCCTACTCGCTCACGGCTGGTGAGGATCCGCCTGATTCAAGCAAATTCGTGAAAACCGTTTTTACCCAGTCGAGCATCTCGCGATCACGAGGCGTTTCGCCCGCAATCTGAGGGAGTGGAATCGTAATTGTTCCGGAGGTTTGAATGTACCGTGAGCCGGGATACATTCGCTGCAAACGCATCTGCTTCGAATCAGGAAGCTCAACCGATTCAAGCTTCAGCTGAGTACCGGCGGCAATTACGCGGTTCAGGCCGAGTCTGGCTGAGCCGCGTCTGAGTTGCGTGACTTCGGCTAGGTTCAACACTTCAACCGGTAATTCGCCGTAACGGTCGGTGAGTTCGTCAAGCACGAGCGTGACAGCTTCGTCTTTGGCTTGGGGGTGGCTTGCGGCTGAGAACTTTTGGTAGGCCTCCAACCGCAACCGCTCGCTTTCAATGAAGTGCTCAGGGATGTGCGCGGTAACCGGTAGCTCAACAGTGAGCTCGGTGACCTCGACTGCCTCTTCACCTTTGAAGGTATTGACGGCCTCACCGATCATTCGCAGGTAGAGATCAAAACCGACTCCGGCGATATGACCCGATTGTTCGCCACCAAGCAGATTTCCGGCACCGCGAAGCTCCAAATCTTTCAGCGCTACCTGCATGCCTGCGCCGAGGTCATTGTTGCTTGCAATCGTCTCAAGCCGTTCAAGTGCGTTCTCGCTTAGGGGGTTATTGTCGTCATACAAGAAGTACGCGTAGGCGCGTTCGCGACTTCTTCCCACCCGACCGCGAAGCTGATGCAGTTGACTCAAGCCGTATTTGTCTGCTCGGTCGATGATGATGGTGTTGGCATTGGCAATATCGAGACCGGTCTCGATGATTGTGGTGCTCACGAGAACATCGTATTTTCGCTCCCAGAAGTCGACCACGACTTGCTCAAGGGATGCCTCTGACAGCTTTCCGTGCGCGACAGCGATCCTCGCTTCGGGCACCAATTCAGCCAGATCAGCTGCCACCTTCGCGATGCTCTGCACTCTATTGTGCACAAAAAATACCTGACCTTCACGCAGAATTTCGCGGCGAATCGCTGCTGCAATCTGGCGGTCACTCCGTGGGCCAACAAACGTCAAGATTGGATGTCTATCCTCAGGCGCGGTCGCAAGCGTCGACATCTCACGAATACCGGTAACCGCCATTTCGAGGGTTCTCGGAATAGGGGTCGCACTCATGGCGAGAATGTCAACATTGGTTTTCAGCTTCTTCAGCGCATCCTTATGCTCAACACCGAATCGCTGCTCTTCATCAATGATGACCAAACCAAGGTCTTTGAACGTGATTTTGTCGGTGAGGAGTCTGTGAGTTCCGATCACCATATCGACACTGCCATCTGCCAATCCGGCTACGGTCTCACGGGCTTCTTTATCGGTTTGAAACCTGCTGAGCGCGCGAAGCCGAACCGGAAAACCTGCGAAACGGTTCGTGAAGGTCTCGATGTGTTGTTTCACCAGCAGAGTTGTTGGCACCAGCAGCACAACTTGTTTGTTGTCCTGGATGGCTTTGAACGCGGCGCGGACGGCGATTTCGGTTTTGCCGAAGCCAACGTCGCCGGAAACGAGTCGATCCATCGGAATCGACTTTTCCATGTCACGCTTCACATCATTGATGGTTGTGAGCTGGTCGGGAGTTTCTATGTAGGCAAACGCCTCTTCGAGCTCATGCTGCCAGGGAGTATCAGGGCTGAACGCATACCCTTTCGCCGACATCCGCGCTGCGTACAATTTGACGAGTTCGACCGCGATCTCGCGCACCGCTTTGCGCGCCTTACCTTTTGCCGCAGCCCAATCGCCACCACCCATTTTGCTGAGCGCAGGGGTCTCACCACCGACATACCGAGAGAGTTGGTCGAGCTGGTCTGTCGGCACATAGAGCTTGTCAGCGGGCATCCCCCGCTTGGATGAGGCGTATTCAAGAACCAGATACTCTCTCGGAATCTTGGCTGAGTTTCGACCGCTTCCGGTCGGAATCAAGCGCTGTGTGAGCTCAATGAACCTCCCGATGCCATGCGTCTCGTGAACCACGTAATCGCCAGTGACGAGTTTGAGGGGGTCAACCACGTTCTTGCGCTTACTCGCGAGTTTCGTCGACTGAGCGGGCTGATGGCTGACCGTCCTGCCAAAGAACTCGGCCTCAGTCAGCAGTGCGAACTGCGCCTTTTCAATCTCGAAGCCACCGAAGAAGTCGGCATGCACGACATAGGCAACACCGGGGTCGAGTTCATTCGGCAGCTCTTCAACCATTCGTGCAGGAAGCGCATGTTCAAGCAAAATCTCGCGAGCTCGCTCAACCAGTCCGGCGCCCTGAGCGGTAATAACCACACGCCAATTAGCGTTTATTCTCTCTCGCACAAAGTTGACCGCACTATCGGCATCGCCTCGGAACGAAGGGAGTGTGGATGCGCTGAGTACGACGCTTTCACTGAAATCTTGTTCATCCCGCACGAAGCCACTGGTCGTCCACCAGACGTGCTTTGCTGCCGCAGTGCGCAACTCTGCGAGAGAGATAAACCCTGGGGCATCCAACTCGATGGGCGCTTCAGCCCCAGCCGTCGCTGCACCCCATGCGGCCTGTAAAAACTCTTGGTCTGTCTCTGCAAGCTGCGCCGCCCGAGCTGAAACTCTTTCTGGTGAAAGCACCGCTACCGCACTGTTGTCTGGCAAAAAATCAATCAGCGGAACTCGGTCTTCGACGAGCACCGGCATCAGACTCTCCATGCCTTCAACCGCAATTCCTGCCGAGACTTTCTCAAGCATCTGTTGCAGCTGCGGATAATCAGCTGCGGCCTCTGCCGCTTTCTGCACGACCTCCGCAGTCAGCAGAATCTCGCGGGCAGGGATGATTTCGACCTCGCGAAGGGTTGAGTCAATACTGCGCTGATCCGACACCGCGAATGGACGAATCTGCTCAACCTCGTCACCAAAAAATTCGATTCGGAGAGCGTGCTCAGCGTCAGAGGGAAAAACATCGAGGATTCCGCCTCGAACAGCAAATTCACCCCGACGCGTGACCATATCTACCCGCGCATAGGCGAAATCGGCCAGGTGAGCCGCCAGCGCGGTGAGCGAATAGTCTTTGCCGGCCTCGACTCTTAGCGCAGAAAGCTCGGCGAGGCTCGCCGCGATGGGTTGCAGGGCGGCACGAACTGACGTGACAACGATGAGTGGATGCCCGTCAGTCGAGTTTCGGGCATGATTCTGCTTGACCCGATTCAGCACTCGCAGTCTTCTGCCAACCGTTTCAGCACTCGGGCTGAGCCGTTCATGAGGCAGTGTCTCCCACGCTGGAAATTCAAGTGTCGATGCACCAGGAAGCAGTGAGGCGAGCTCCTGTCGCACCTGCTCCGCTTCCCTACTCGTCGAAGCGATAACGAGTAACACCTTTGACGAATCCGTTTTTTCTAGCCTCGCAGCGAAGAGCGCTGCGAGGAGCGCCGATCGCGCCGATTCGATAACAGAGAAGTCAGCATCACTCCCCCGGTATTCGAGCGCTTCGGTAACGTCTTCTGCCGCTGAGAGAGCCAAAACCAAATTGTTCAGCGTCACGAGGGCTCACCTTTGACAGTGTGAACCGAGTTCTGAGCAGCGAGTAGACCTTCCCGAATGATAAGTTCAACCGCATCAGCTGCATCGCTAATGAGCACCGGTAGATTCGCACGCTCGGCCGCACTGAATTCAGACAACACAAAATCTGCCGGATCTTGTTTGCCAGGCGGACGACCGATGCCGATCCGAACCCGATTGTAATTCTGGGTGTCGATTGCTTTGGCTATGTCTCTCAGACCGTTGTGACCGCCATGACCGCCGCCAATTTTCAATTTCAGTGTGTCGAAATCGATATCGAGTTCGTCGTGGAGCACGACAATGTGCTCTGGTGAGACGCTGAAATACTTTGCAAGATTCGCAACCGGACCACCAGAGGTATTCATGAAGGTATTGGGTTTGGCGAGCACAACCTTGTCGCCGCCCATCGTGAACCGCACTTGGGCAACCTGCGCATTTGCCTTGTGACTCGTGAGCTTCGTGCCAGCGCGGCTCGCCAGTTCGTCAACAACCATTTGACCAACGTTGTGACGGGTTCGCGCATAGCGGTCACCCGGGTTTCCGAGACCAACAACCAGCCACGTTGTCATCTCTTCCTCCTGATTAATACGAGAAGCCCGTCGGAACAAGCTTAGTTTCACAGGGCTTGCCTCCGACGGGCGATCTCGTAAATAGCTTTTGCGCTGGTTACTCTGCAGCCTCCGCTGCGGGAGCAGCTGCAGCCTCCGCCGCAGGAGCCTCACCTTCAGCGCTTTCTGCTGTTTCACCGGTTGAAGCTGCAGCACGCGGAACCACGATGTGCACAATGAGGGCACCTGTGTCGGTAAGAAGCTCAACACCCTGAGGCAACACGAGGTCGCTCGCGTGGAACTGCGTTCCTGCCTCAGCGCCTTCAACGTTGAGCACTACGAATTCAGGAATATGAGTTGCCTCAGCTGAAATGTGAACAGTCGGGGTTTCGACCATTACGTTCGTACCTGAGAATGGGGTGCCTTCAACATGCACTGCAACGTTCGCTTCAACCTTCTCGCCCTTCTTGACGATAATGAGGTCGATGTGCTCAATGATCTGGCGAACAGGATCTTTCTGCACGTCTTTCACGAGCACCAGTTCTGCTTTGCCATCAAGATCGAGATCGATAATCGCGTTCGCTTTACGAACGATCAGCGAAACCTCGTGACCAGGCAGCTCAACGTGACGTGGTTCGGTACCGTGACCGTAAATTACTGCAGGAATTTTTCCCGCCGCGCGCGCGCGACGAGCAGCACCCTTGCCAAACTGAGTGCGCGTTTCAGCGACTACGTGATTTTGGCGTTCTGCCATTTTTCTCTCCGTTTCATTCAACTTTCACCGGCCGAGGGCGAAAGGAACACTCCCGAGAGCACCTTCACCGCGTCGATTACGGATGCTGAGCATCCCTCGCCGAAGTTACAAGGAGACAGTCTACCTGAAGATTTCGAGTGCCTGCACCTCGAGTGCTAGGCAGCACCGTCAAACATTGAGGTAACCGAGCCATCTTCGAACACTTCGCGAATCGCCTGCGCGATCAGTGGCGCGATTGAAAGAACCGTGAGTTTATCAAAACGACGGTCTTCAGGAACAGGCAACGTATCGGTGACGACAACCTGGTCAATGAAGTCGGCGCTGAGAATCTCGGTCGCTTTGCCCGAGAAAATTGGGTGCGTGGCCGCGATGGTGACACCCCTCGCTCCGTTGAGTTTCAACGCTTCGGCTGCCTTGGCGATGGTTCCACCGGTATCAATCATGTCGTCGACGAGTAGGCACCAGCGGTCTTTTACATCGCCCACGATTTCATGCACTGAAACCTGGTTTGGCACGAGTGGATCGCGACGCTTGTGGATGATCGCCAGCGGAGCATCCAGCTTGTCGCTCCACACGTCAGCGACTCGAACACGACCCATGTCTGGCGAGACCACTGTGAGGTCTTCGCGATCGAGGTTCTTCTTGAAATGGTCGAGCAAAACCGGCATCGCGAAGAGGTGGTCAACAGGTCCGTCGAAAAAGCCTTGAATCTGCGCTGCATGCAGGTCAACAGACATGATGCGATGGGCGCCGGCAGCTTGAAAAAGATCAGCGATCAGACGAGCTGAGATTGGTTCACGACCACGACCCTTTTTATCTTGACGCGAGTAAGGATAGAACGGGGCTACGACGGTTATGCGCTTGGCGGATGCTCGCTTCAGCGCGTCAACCATGATGAGTTGTTCCATTAACCACTCATTGATTGGCTGTGTGTGGGATTGAATCACAAAGGCATCACAGCCACGAACACTCTCATTGAATCGAGCGTAAATCTCGCCATTCGCGAATGTACGTGCGTCAGTGTCGAGCACCTCGATACCGAGTTCACGCGCTACGTCAGTGGCGAGCTCGGGGTGAGCGCGACCACTTACCAGAACGAGTTTCTTCTGCCCCGCGGCCTCAATTCCGCTCATCTATTGCTCTCCGTGCTTTTTGGCCGCCTCGGCGGCTTGTGTATTCGGTCGATTCTGTTCGACCCACCCCTCGACATTGCGCTGCGGCGATACATTCATCGCGAGCGCACCCGAAGGAACATCTTTACGAACTACCGTCCCCGCCGCGGTATATACCCCGTCTTCAATAGTAACGGGCGCAACGAGCACATTCTTCGACCCGATTTTGACGTGCGAGCCAACTCTGGTTTCGTGTTTCTGAACTCCGTCGTAATTAGCGAAGATTGTGCCCGCTCCAACGTTTGAATCTTCACCGATTTGGGCATCACCGACGTAGCTGAGGTGCGGAATCTTGCTGTCATCGCCAATCTGGGCGTTCTTCGTTTCAACGAAGGCACCTATTTTGCCGTTCGCGCCAAGAACGGTTCCGGGTCTCAGGTAGGAGAACGGTCCTACCGTCGCCCCCTGCCCAACGACTGCGAGTGTGGCCTCGCTACGACGAACCGATGCACCAGCGCCAATTTCGCAGTCGACAAGAGTGGTGTCTGGCCCAATCACCGCGCCACTTTCGATGCTGGTGGCGCCCAGCAGCTGGCATCCTGGAAACACGGTCACGTCTTGTGCGAGCGATACGTTCTTGTCTATCCAAGTTGTTGCGGGGTCTTGAATCGTGACGCCAGCGAGCTGCCACTGTCTCACAATGCGCGCGTTGAGCTCTCCGGCTGCATCGGCGAGCTGCGCCCGGTCATTGATTCCGGCGATCATCCACGCATCAAGCACTTCGAGCGCACCAATCTTGCCACCCAGTTTTTGGATATGTGCAGCGGCATCGGTCAGATATTTCTCACCCTGGGCATTGTCCGAATCAATGAGCCCTAATGCTCGCGTGAGCAACACCGAATCGAACACATACACGCCACCGTTGATCTCGGTGATTGCACGCTCAGCCTCAGTCGCATCTTTCTCTTCGACTATGCCGATGAATTCACCACTCGAATCGCGCAGAATTCTGCCGAGTCCGGTCGGGTTCGCGACGGATGCAGAAAGGAGCGTCAGCGCATGGTTCGCACTTTCGTGCGTACTCACCAGATTGGCAGTGGTTTCAGCATCGAGAAGCGGCACATCTCCCGAGAGCACGATGACGCTTCCCTCAAACCCCTCAGGAAGCGCAGCGAGCGCAAGCTCCACCGCCCGACCGGTGCCAGCAATCTCGTCTTGGTCAACAATAATGGCCGACTCATAGTGCTCAAGGATCGCCTCTGCTACCTGGTCGCGCTCGTGACGAACCACGGCTGCGATGACCTCTGGTCTCAGCGACATCGCGGTGTCGAGAACGTGTCCGATGAGGGGCATACCCGCAAGCGGATGGAGCACCTTCGGGAGTGCTGACTTCATCCGGGTGCCTTGACCGGCAGCCAAAATCACTACCGCGCGCCTTGCTTCAGACATCAGACCTCCGAACCTTGCCTTTTCGGTCGCTCCGTCTCCAGGATTCGAACCTAGACCTAACAGCTCCAAAGGCTGTCGTGCTGCCATTACACCAAGACGGACCGCGCCCGCATATGAGAGCACTCACCTAGTTTGCCAGATTTGATTGGATGCTCGTGCCAGACGTGCTCGATAATGGTGAGATGACCGATCGCGATGAAGTCGACAAGATCCTTGAGGAATGGGCGAATGCTCGTCCTGACCTAAACCTGTCACCTCTGGGCGTGTTTTCGAGAGTCACTCGCATTGCCAAGAAACTTGATCGTATACGCGCTCAAGCAATTGGACGCTCGAACCTCACCGCTTGGGAGTTTGATGTGCTGACGGTTCTGCGAAGAAGCGGCGAGCCGTACCAGCTGAGTACGAAGGTGCTCGTGCAAGAAACCATGGTTTCTAGCGGCACAATGACAAACCGTATCGATCGGATGGTCGAAAAAGATCTCGTCCGCCGACAGAATGATCCCAACGATGGTCGTGGCATTTTGGTGCAGATGACCCCTTCGGGCCTGACGCTCGTCGACATTGCAATTACGCGAATCTCAGATGCTGAAGAGGTGCTGCTCAAAACGCTTTCGGGCTCAGAACAGCAAAAATTGAGTCAGCTGTTACGCCAAGTGGCCCTGAGTATGTCTCGATACGGCCGCTAAGAAGACTCGAGCAGTTCTAGATTCGCAAGCCACTGGGCCTCGAGCTCGGCGATGTGTTCGGCAAGTGTGTGTGCTTTCGAATTCAGTTCGGTCAGCACAGCGAAATCAGATTGGTCAACTGCGACCATCTCTTGATGAACTGCGTTGAGTGCATCCTGATTTTTTTCAATTTTGCGCTCAAGAGACGCATTCTCTTTTTCAAGGTTCCTGCGTTCTGCCCCTGAGATCGTCGTCTTGCTTGCTGTCGGCGACGTGGGCGGTGCCATTTCTCTCGTTGAATCAACAGATGTTGCGCGCGCGGCGTTCACTGGAGCCGGCAAGCTGGAGAGGCGAACGTATTCATCAACGCCACCGGGCAGGTGTCGCAGTGTGCCATTCATGACCGCGTACTGGTGGTCGGTCACGCGCTCGAGCAGGTAGCGATCATGCGAAACCACGATGAGGGTGCCAGGCCATGAATCGAGCAGGTCTTCAATTGCGGTGAGCATATCGGTATCCATGTCGTTTGTTGGCTCATCGAGAATCAAAACGTTCGGCTCGTCCAACAAAATCAGCAGCAGCTGCAGTCGTCGCTTCTGCCCGCCAGAGAGGTCGCGCACTGGCGTCGAGAGTTGTGCCGAGGTGAAGCCAAGGCGTTCGAGCAATTGCCCGGGTGTTAGCTCCTTACCGCCAACATCGTACGAGGTCTTTTTGCGGGCGATAACTTCGCTCACACGCTCGTCCCACACCTCATCAAGCAGGTCAAACTGCTGTGTAAGAGCAGCTACTTTGATAGTTTTACCGCGCTTCACGCGACCTGTAGTGGGCGACACTGCACCCGAGATCAAGCCCAAGAGGGTTGATTTGCCAGCCCCGTTTCGACCCAAGATGCCCGCGCGTTCACCAGGTCCGATTCGCCATTCAACAGCGTGAAGAACCTGGGCATCCCCGTAGCTGACTCCTGCGTCGAGCAGGTCGACGACGTCTTTACCCATTCTGGTCATCGCCATGCGCTCGAGTTCGATCGGGTTTCTGATCGGCGGCACGTCTGCAATCAGCTCGTTCGCGGCATCAATTCTGAACTTCGGTTTTGACGTTCTGGCGGGGGCACCTCGACGAAGCCAGGCGAGCTCTTTTCGCATCAGGTTTTGGCGTTTTTGTTCGATAGCCGCAGCTTGTCGATCACGTTCAAGCCGCTGTAAGACATAGGCCGCGTATCCACCCTCGAACGAATCAATCACGCCGTCGTGAACTTCCCAGGTTTGGTTGCTGATTTCATCGAGAAACCACCGGTCGTGGGTGACCACCAGCAGGCCTCCGCTATTTTTAGCCCAGCGAGTTTTGAGGTGCTCGGCCAGCCACGCAACTCCCTCGAGGTCAAGGTGGTTTGTCGGCTCATCGAGCATCAACACATCCCACTCGCCCGTCAGCAAGACGGCCAAAGCTACTCTTCGACGCTGCCCTCCGCTCAGGCTCGCGATTTCGGCGCGCCAATCTAGATCGCCAAGAAGCCCAGTGATTACTGAACGAATCTTTGGGTTCGACTCCCAGACATGAGACTCTGTCTCACCAACAACCGCCTCGGCAACTGTCTGATTCTCATTCAGCGGATCTGACTGCTCGAGATAGCCGACAGTGAGGTCTCTTCGGTAGGTGACCTGACCCGAATCCGGCTGGATTCTCTTGGCGAGCAGCCGCATCAGCGAAGACTTGCCGTCACCGTTTCTGCCGACGATGCCGATTCGATCGCCATCGTCAATCCCCAGCGTGACCGATTCAAAAATCACCTTTGTCGGGTACTCAAGATGAAGCGACTGCGCTCCCAGCAGGTGTGCCATCCGATTCTCCCGCTATCGCTTGCGGAAGCGCGGTTTTTTGCGGTTTTTGAGGTCGTCACCCGTGGGTAACGTAATTGGTACGGTGACGGGTCGCGTATTGAGGTGGTTGCTGGGATGGTCGCTCGGATTTTCATTGAGGATGCGCGCGCCGGGCACAGGGCCTGTGGCGCTCAGCGCATGGAGCCCTTTCGCTTCAAACATCGCCTGCAGTTTTCTTGCCGCTTCTGAATTCTCGACTAAAAAGGCGAGCGTTGGCCCGGAGCCGCTCACGATTCCGGCGAGGGCACCCTCTGACCGACCCAGATCTAAAATTTGTTCGAGCGCGGGAGCTAATTCGAGTGTTGCCTGCTGAAGATCGTTGTGCAGCCTGCCAGCGAGGAGCTGTGGATCACCGAGCCTTATCGCCTGCAGTACACCGGTATCGACTGACGGCTGATCGACCGCCGGAGCGATGTCGAGCTGTGAGTTCTCGCGCTGCTGATCCAACTTCTCGTATACAACTGGCGTGCTGAGTCCCTCGTTTGGCAACACCAACACCCAGTAAAACGCTCCTGTCGAGAGCGCCTGACTCAGCTCATCACCCCTGCCAGTGCCCACAGCGGTGCCGCCTTTGAGCGCAAAAGGAACATCGGCTCCGAGTTCAGAAGCCAGTTGATACAGAAGCTCTTTCGACGCGTTGGTGTGCCAGAGTGCGTCACACGCAACGAGGGTTGCTGCGGCATCCGCAGAACCGCCGCCCATACCTCCAGCGATTGGTACGTTCTTCGAGATCGAGAGCGCGACTCCCCCGGAATACCCTGTTCGAGCGGCGAGAAGATTCGCCGCTCGAATGGCCAGATTCGAGTCATCAACCGCAAGATGTGAACTGTCTACGCTGCCACTGAATGTGAGTGAGAACGTGTCGCTCTCGGTCGCGGTGACATCTTCGTAAACGGAGACTGCTTGATACAGCGATGCTACGTCGTGATATCCGTCGGATTGCTTCTCACCGACACGGAAGAACACGTTTATCTTGGCTGGTGCGCGAACAACGACCTGCCGGGGTTCGCTTGCCGCATCCATGTATAAAAACATATAACAGGATGCTGAACGCTAATTACCGTTATGGATAGCTCTCGCGATCATAAGGAAATCTTCGACGCTCAGACTCTCGGGTCGAGCGGTTTCACTCAGCGCCGCCGAGTTCAAGAGCTCTGGGACTGAACCGGCAACGACTTGCTGCAGCGACTGTCGAATCATTTTGCGGCGCTGCCCAAAAGCCGCATCAATCAGCTCGAAGGTGAGCAGCCGTTCTGCTTCAGTACCGATTGGCTTGTCATACTTCTCAAAACCGACCAACACGGAATCAACATTCGGGACCGGCCAAAAGATCTGTCGACTCACCTGACCTGAAATTTGCCAATCGCCGTACCAAGCAGCTTTCACGCTCGGCACACCGTACACTTTGGATCCAGGTGCGGCAGCCAAACGGTGCCCTACCTCGGCCTGCACCATAACAAGACCCCTCTGGATTGACGGAAAGGTTTCGAGAAGGTGCATCAGTATCGGAACTGATACGTTGTAGGGCAGATTTGCGACGAGCACGTTCACCTCGCGAGGAAGAGAAGTGATCTGCATACCGTCTGCGTTTATGACATCGAGCTTGGCCTCGGGTTGACACGTTGCGACGGTCACCGCCAGCTGTGTCGCAAGCCGGTGATCGATTTCTACAGCGGTAACGATCGCACCAGTTTCAGTAATGCCCAGAGTGAGCGAGCCGAGTCCCGGCCCAATTTCAAGAACAGAGTCTTCTTCGCGCACGCCAGCTAAGCGGACGATTTTTCTGACCGTATTTGGATCAACCACAAAGTTTTGACCGAGTTTCTTCGTCGGCGTGACCTGCATCATCTCTGCAAGTTCTCGAACCTCAACAGGGCCGAGCAGTGTGTGTGATTTTTCAGTCACGGCGCCTCAGCTCGCTCCCTCGGGTCTCTGAGTGGTTGGCCAAGAACCGTACACTGCTTCAGTATTGCTGGCGAGCTGCCTACACAGCGCATCAAGGTCAGCCTGCAGGAACGCTGCCATTGCACGCACCGTGTGCGGCATAAGGTATGGTGCGTTCGGTCGGCCCCTGAATGGTTCAGGTGTGAGGAATGGTGCATCCGTTTCGACCAGAATTTGAGCGAGCGGCGCAGAGCCGAGCGCCTCCCGAAGACCATGAGCATTCTTGAATGTCACGGTGCCGGCAAACGACAAGTAGAAACCTCGTTCAATGCACTGCTGCGCAAACTCAAGATCGCCCGAGAAGCAGTGCAACACGGTTCGCTCTGGCGCACCCACACGATCCAGCACCTCAAGCACTTCAGCGTGAGCATCCCGATCATGAATCTGTAGCGCGAGGTTATTCTCTTTCGCAATCGAAATGTGGGCTTCGAAGGACAGATACTGAGAGTCGCGTCCCTCTTCACCGGTTCTAAAAAAATCGAGTCCGGTTTCGCCGATTGCGCAAACCTCGGGTGAAGCCGCGAGCGCTGAAATTGCCTCTAGGTGCGCTTCTAAGTCACCCTTCGCCGCTAGCCTCGGAGCTTCATTCGGATGCAGCGCGATTGCGGCCTTCACAGCTGGATTCGTTTTCGCCAGCTCGACGCCCCACCTACTTGTCGCAAGATCGGTTCCAACCTGTATCACGCCTCGCACACCGACTTGGAGCGCCTTTGCGAGGCTCTCTTCTGGCAGAAGTGTCTCGATTCCATCCTCAAACTCAAGATGCGTGTGGTTGTCGTAAACCTCAAACGGCAGCGGCTGGGGCAACGGCGGATGCTCGAGATTTCTACCCTCGCCCGCATCACGCTTGCGAATCATCTCTGAGTTCGACATCTAACCTTCGGTTTCAATTCGAGGAAAGAGAGGTTCGAGCGCTTGCTGAGCGGTTCCTGGCTGGGTGATACCCCAGACGCCAGCCTCGCTGATTCGCTGATTCGAAACCTCGCCGAGTGCGGGCTCGAGACCTAACGCACACCATAGCTTTTGGGAAGCCTCGGGGATAACTGGCGCGAGCAGGATAGCCAAGGCGCGAAGTGCTTCACTCACCGTGTACAGAACGGTTGCTAATCGCGGCTTTGTCTCTTCACTCTTCGCCAAAACCCATGGCTCTTGCTCGGTGATGTAACCGTTGAGTGCGTCTACTATCTGCCAGACACTCGCGAGGGCCTCATGGATTTGGAGTTTCTGAATTTGATGATCGGCGTCCTCTGTCGCTGCGAGTAAGAGCTTTTGGATTTCGAGATCAGCTTCAGAGTATTCGCTCGGCTCAGGCACGACTCCGCCAAAATACTTCGCGTTCATTGCGAGTGTGCGGCTGGCAAGATTACCAAACCCGTTTGCGAGTTCTGCTTGGTATCTCGCTGCAAGGTCTTCCCAGCTAAACGATCCATCGTGACCGAATGAGATGGCACGCATGAAGTAGTAGCGGAATGCGTCTGAGCCGAATGTCTCGGTGATATCTTGTGGCGCGATACCGGTCAGCTTCGACTTTGACATTTTCTCGCCACCCACCAGCAGCCAACCATGACCGAAGACCTGTTTCGGCACCTCAATGCCGGCAGCCATCAGCATGGCGGGCCAGATCACAGCGTGAAAGCGAAGAATGTCTTTACCGACAATGTGGGTTGCTGGCCACCGACTGGCGAATGCCGCGTCGTCTTGCCCATAGCCCGCAGCCGTTATGTAGTTAAGCAGCGCGTCGAACCACACGTACGTGACGTGTGAGTTGTCCCATGGAATAGGAATACCCCAGTCGAACGACGTTCGCGAGATACTCAAATCGTCGAGGCCCTGCTGAACAAACGCAATTACCTCGTTGCGGGCACTCTCTGGCTGGATGAAGTCCGGGTTCTCGGCGTACAGATCGAGCAGCTTCTGACCGAAGGCGCTGAGTTTGAAGAAATAGTTTTTTTCTTGCAAGAGCTCGAGCGGCTTCGAGTGGATTGCGCACACTTTTTCACCTTCGAAGGCGCCCTCACCTTTGACTATTTCTGACTCAGGTTTGAACTCCTCACAGCCAACGCAGTACCACGCTTCGTACTCACCCGCGTAAATATAATTCTCGTCGTGCAGCTGCTGCAAAAACTTTTGCACGTTCTCTTCATGACGCGCATCAGTGGTTCTGATGAAATCATCATTCGTGATGTTGATTGTGGAGAGCAGCGGATGCCACGCGGTGGCAACGAGCCGGTCAGCCCACTCTTTCGGTGACATTGAGTTCGCTGTCGCGGTGCGTAGAATTTTTTCACCGTGCTCATCGGTTCCGGTGAGAAACCAGGTTCGATCGCCTCGTTGACGGTGCCACCGAGCAAGCACGTCAGCGGCGACCTGGGTATAGGCATGACCAATGTGGGGCACATCATTCACATAGAAAATGGGCGTAGTCACAAAGAAAGAGTTGGTCTGAGCCATAACTTCTATCCTAAACCGCGCAGGGTGACGCGCCAGAAACCTCGGTCGTGCCGCCAGGCGAGGACATGATGAGGACTGCTTATCACCGGCTGCGGATGTCTGCCGCGTGTGATTTGCTGCGCTTCACCGGGCAATAGCGCATCAAAAATCCAGTCGGAAGATCTCAGCAGTGTCATGGGTTTTTCCGGATGCACAAATACGTCTTCTGGCTCAATCACGAGCAGCGCATCCTCTGGAGTTTGTGATACCTGGTGTTCACGCCAGTAGCTAGGGCGACTCGTGAGCACAATGATGGGTGACTTATCGAACCGCTTGCGCTGGCGAGCAACAACGTCATTCCAGTTTTCGACCGAGGCTGAACGCCTCGTTGCACGATCTTCGCAACGAGCAATTTGAACAAAATTCCCATCAAAAATGGCTCTGCCCGGCGTTGACTTCCTCCCAAATTGAGCCGCAGGTAAACCCCAGGCGAGATGCTCCTCTTTCGAGCTCGCTCGAAAATGAAGCCGCAGACCTGACAACGATGCGAGTTGTGTCACCCCGGAGGTCAACTTACTCGCAGTGCACACAATTGCGTCGGATACAGGCAGCAGTCGCACTGCCTGATTCAATACCTGCAGAATCGAGTGTTGTTGTTCAAGACTGACTGAGTTTAAAAGCAGATCGAGATCATCGAGAAGCCAGAGTACCGCTTCACTGGGGTCGTTTACCGGGGAGTCCGGGGCTGAAATACCGAGCTGAATTCGAGACTGGATGCGTGATACTTGGTCGAATTGGGCTGCAGGATCAGCGCTCGCAAAATCCACGCGTGTTTTTTTGTCAAGCTTGTTGCTCATTTGCTGCGCCATGAGCTCGCACAGATTTGTTTTGCCTGAGCCTCGAGCTCCCAGAACGAACAGGCTCGCAGCATGCTCCCCGCTCAACGGGAGGAGCAGGTCACGTTGGCATTGCTCTTCCGGAACATCCATTAGCCCAAGAAAAAGACCGCCATCTGCGGAGAACCGCCTCTCGCCGAAGTCGGCACTGGTCGGTAACGCGACAGACCACGGCGTATTTGTTGCAGGCAAGTTTGAGCTCTCATTCACGAGCTCGGCAATTGCTGACTCGGGGGTGAGCCGCACACGCCAGGGTTGAGACACCGCGCCGAAATTTGCGTGTACACAGTAGCCAATGTCTGTGCTTCGAAACTGGGCAGCGATTGGGCTACCGAGCAGAGCCTGACTCTCGGCCGCAGTCGTCACGCGCAAAGAAAGCCGCAGTGAGCAGTTTGTCGCTAGGGAATCGCGAAGCGCGCCGGAGGGCCGTTGGGTCGCCAGCACCAAGTGGATGCCAAGCGCTCTGCCTCTGGCTGCAACGTCGACGAAAACAGAATGTAACTCGGGCAGTTCATTGATGAGTGTGGCGAACTCATCGACCACAAGCACAAAGCGTGCAAGCTTCTCGTCAGCCGGCAGCTCCGCGATGTCTGCGACTTCGTTCGATCGCAGCAGATTCTCGCGTCGCCGAATTTCTGCGGTGAGACCCAGAACTGCACGGTGAGTGGATGCAGCGTCTAGATCTGTGAGCAATTCCAACGTATGTGGGAGATTTGCGAGACTGTGGAGGGCGGTTCCTCCTTTGAAATCAATCAACAGAAACCCCAATGCTTCGGGCGAATACCTCATCGCAAGCTCAAAGATGAGAGTTTTCAGGAGCACCGACTTACCACTTCCGGTTGTGCCACCAATCACCAGGTGTGGCCCGTCTGTGACGAGGTTGAGTACCACGCTGCTACCGCCATCGATTTCAACTCCCAACTCACAGAAAAGGTCTGAACGGCTTGTCGAATTACGACGCGTCAGATCAGCCTGATTGAGCTGTTCACCACTCGACTTTTGTTGAGTTGAGTGTGATCTGAGTTCTCTTATCAGCGCAGCCTGAGCTGGTATGTGTGGTCTGATTTGACCGAACGGCTCACAAAAGAATTCCCCTGCGCGTCTTCTTAGCAAGATTTTTTCTTGCGAAGTTCCTCCCCCCGAGCCGAGATTGTTCACTTCAGGATGCATTTTCCAAGCCAATTTGAGTCGCGAAGCAAGCACTCCCTCGAAGGCAAGTTCCGGCAGCTGACTCGTCGTTCGCAAATTACTCAGCGCCAGAGGCATCAACGGGTTGATTGCGATGCGATCACGAAGCGATGTATCGACGAGTGTAGAGTTCTGTTCGATTCGAATGTTGCTCGGCTTCGCGCCATAGCCGAGCACAAGCGACTCTGGATTGGATGATAACCACTCGCTTCGCTCACGCTCATGCCAGTTTGCAGCCCGACGCACGATTTCATCGACTTGTTCCTGGTATTCAGACGATTCGAGGCGGTATCGCTTTGCCTCGCTCCTTTGATGCGCCACACGAGAAATCCAGAAAGCAAGCGGACTCGCAGCAGCGAGAATCAAGGTGTAGCCCGACCCGGTGACGGCAAACAAGCTCATTGAAATGATCAATGGAGTAAGAAGCGTCAACCACGAATTCTTAGGTGGCTCTGGTGGTTTGGGAGTAGGCGGAATGGAGCAGCGCTCTCGGGAAGACATGCACCCATCTTCTCGCCGAAGGCTACTGCCATGACCTTATGCCCGTCACACTGTGCGCGAATTCAGAGACGAAAACGTGTTGAGGGAAGTATTGGCGGCTGAACCTAGATTGAAGCACTCAAGTCGGTTGTGTCGCGCAGATCGCCAACAGCGTGCACTTCAATGACAATCACCGTGACATTGTCACGGCCCGAATTGTTGAGGGCCTCGTCTACCAACTTTTGCGCGGCTTCTTCAACGGTCTTCGCTTCGGCTAGAAAGTGAGCGATTCCGTTGTCGGTGAGCTCTTTCGTCAAACCGTCTGAACAGATGAGTAGTCGCTGTCCTGGCACGAGAGCGAGCGCGTCAAAGTCTGGAACCGGTTCCTCATTGAAACCAACCGCACGAGTGATGACGTTCGCATGGGGATGATATTCTGCTTCATCCTCACTGATCTGACCCGTGGCAATCAGGTGCTGAACAACCGAGTGATCAACCGTTATCTGGCTCAGCGCGCCCCTGAAGTACTGATACACCCGGGAATCACCAATGTTGAAGACATTCCAAATGGGTTCACCCTCATCGTGTGTGAGAAACACTCCGGTCACCGTTGTACCGGCACCAAGCTCAGCATCGCCGGCTTCTAGCTCGATGGCGTCTACGGCTCTGGAGAGAGCCGAATTGAGCGATTCTCTCGACACCTCGCCCTCATCAGCGAGCTGTTTCAGGTTGCGAACAACAGCACCCGAGGCGACCTCCCCGAGAGCATGCCCACCCATTCCGTCTGCGACTGAGAACAGTGGCGGATGCACAACAAAGCTGTCCTGGTTGCTCTCGCGTCGTTTACCCACGTCAGTTATCGCACACCAAGACAACTCAACCTCGCGGTCTTTGGTGCCTGCGACGCCGAACATTGCGCGTATCGCATTGTCGCCAAGAGTTGTCATGAATTCCTTCTCGCTCTATTCAGAGCCAGCCTCAAGCTTAACCGAATCCGCGACTACCAAAATACTTCCGTTCGATTCGGCTTCGAACTCGATTCCGGATGCGGAAGCCCAGTCGAGAAAGTCGAGTCGTGATTCAATCTCAGGCTGAGACTCGGCAAGCCGTCGCACGAGACGGCCTTTAGCGGCTTTGTTGAAGTGGTTGAGTGCTCGCACCACCCCATCCTCAGACCTCGCGACAATGTTTATCCAATTCACCTCTCCACTTGTTCCCGCAGTCGGGTCGAGTGCGACGTAATCCTTTGAGCGAAGATCGAGTACAAAGTGTTTCCGAGCAGTTGCCCGGGTAGCCTCCCGATGGGCTGACTGCCAAAAGCTTTTCAGGGAGCCTGGCTTCCGAGCAATTTTCAGTCCGGGTAGCGCTGTGGATGCTGATAGTCGGTATATGGGGATCAAATCCGTTGCCGATACGCGACCGAACAGTGAGGATTGAATCTGAACGTGACGATTCAGCCATTCCCTCTGCGAGCTGCCGAGACTTGGTGCGTCTAAGGCGTCATACAGCACCCCGGTGTACCGCTCGACCGCAGGCATCGTGGGAGAGCCACGGAGGTGCATGTCGTCCTCAAGATAATCGAGTTGTTTCGCACTGAGTTTGAGGATTTTGGCTGCGGAACGTGGCTTGGATGCGATCGCTGCCAGTTGATCGATAACCGCATTGCGCGCCGAATTCAATTCAGGTTCAGCGAACTCCGCGAGCGTTAAAACGCTCTTGCCGCCTCCGGAACGCTTGGTTTCGGATGGCGGCAAGAGTATGCGCATGTGGTTTTCCGAGCGAATCGCCCTAGGAAGCAAGTGCGGCGCGGCTAGCTACAACCTGCACCTGGTTGCGATCGATGGAGAGGAACCCATCTTCCGCATCCACGGTGATTTTCTCACCATCGGCAGCTGTAACACGAACCGTACCCTCAGTGAGCAGAGCAAGCATTGGCTGGTGGCCTGGCATTACACCGATTTCTCCCTCTACCGTCTTCGCGACAATGAGACTCGCCTCACCAGACCAAACTTCTTGATCCGCTGAAACTACGCTCACATTGAGAAGAGCCATGATTAGCCGTTCTCTTTCTGAATCTGTGCCCACTTCTCTTCAACATCACTGATCGCGCCGACGTTGAAGAACGCTTGCTCAGCAACGTGATCGAAGTCACCACGACAAATAGCGTCGAATGACTCGATGGTGTCTTTGAGTGGAACGGTTGATCCCTCAACACCCGTGAACTTCTTAGCCATGTAGGTGTTCTGCGAGAGGAACTGCTGGATGCGACGTGCACGTGCAACTGTGATCTTGTCTTCTTCTGAAAGCTCATCAACACCGAGAATCGCAATGATTTCCTGGAGCTCTTTGTTCTTCTGAAGAATCTGCTTCACAGTGGTTGCCACACGGTAGTGGTCCTCACCTAAGTAACGAGGATCGAGGATACGGCTCGTTGAAGTCAGCGGGTCAACCGCTGGGTAGAGGCCCTTTGACGCAATCTCTCGAGAAAGCTCTGTCGTCGCATCCAAGTGAGCGAACGTGGTCGCTGGAGCCGGGTCGGTGTAGTCATCGGCTGGAACATAGATTGCCTGCAGCGAAGTAATCGAGTGTCCGCGGGTTGACGTAATGCGCTCCTGGAGCAGACCCATCTCATCGGCCAAGTTCGGCTGGTAACCCACAGCCGAAGGCATACGACCGAGCAAG